>JBBARJ010000008.1:0-30238 GCA_040399825.1 Gemmatimonas sp. | reverse complement strand
GCGATGGCGCGCTCTTCCCCATGCGGTGTGTCAGCAGTGCCTGTTCATCAGCCACCAGCAGGCGCACATCGTCCGCATCCTTCGTGGCCGTATACCACGCCCACGTCTTCGCCAGTCCCTCGTTGAAGGACACCTGCGGCACGCGGCCGAGCAGCGACGCGGCCAGCGACGTATCGGCAGCGCGGTTCAACACACCGGAGGGCATGTCGAGCAACTTCTTGACGTCGGTTTCGTAGCCCGCGAGACGGATGACCTCGCGCGCGCAGTCGATCACACGAATCCGCTCGGCGGTTCCGAGATTGACGGCGGTGCCGTCCTCGATCTTCTCGGCGGCCAGAATCATCCCTTCCACGATGTCATCCACGTACGTCCAATTACGAATCTGTTCGCCGTCGCCCCACACCACGAACGGACTCTGCCGCGCAAACGCGCGGGCGAGCATGGCCATGACCGCATGGCTCTCGCCACAGCGCGGGCCATACACCGTGAAGAACCGGCAACTCGCGGTCTTCATGCCGTACTGCGTGTGGTAGGCCTTGAGCGTCATCTCGGCCATCAGCTTGGCCCAGCCGTACAGATCATCGGACTCATACGGGGGGCCCACCATGTCTTCCGCCAGCCACACTTCGGCCGTCGGGTCCATCTGACGCGACGTGGGATAGACGCAGCCCGACGACGCGAAGATGACGCGTTCGACGCCTTCCTGGTGACACGCGCGAAACACGGTGCCATCGAGAATCAGGTTGGTCGCGCACTCCACCGGATGCGTGGCGATGTACCCGCGCCCGCCGTGGTCGGCGGCGAGGTGAAACGCGACATCGCACCCACGCGCCGCACGCCGCGCAGTTTCCGGATCGAGCAGGTCGACCTGTAGAAACTCAATACGGCCCGCCTTCACGTGCGTATCGATATTCTCAATCAGGCCGGTGCTCAGGTTGTCGGCCACACGCACCTGCGCGCCGCGCGCCACCAGCGCATCGACGAGATGCGATCCGATGAACGAGGCCCCGCCCGTGACGAGTACCTGGCGACCGCGCCAGTTCTGCTGTTCCATTCTCACCCCTCCGTCAGTCTTCTGAAATTAACCGTCTGCACTACCGGTTGCTCACGATGTCGAATTCCGCGCGACGCGCCGCTGCGCTCGCTGCTCACGCAAACGACGAGGCCATTCGAAGAATGCGTGACCGCGCACCGCATCTCGGTACGCGTTCCATGGTTCTTGAAGGCCGGGCGCCGAGCGCAGCAAGAGCCGCGGCCCAGACATGACGATTCGAAGACTGACCAGCAACGCCTGATCCGCGATCCAACGGGCGGCGAAGCGACCCACGGCGAGTAGAAAACCGAACCAGGCCTGATCGCCCATCGCCGCCAGTGCGAGCGCTTCGTCGGCCGGTCGGAGGACATATGGCGTCGGCGTGAGCGGTTCCTCGGCGAGCCCCCAGGACTCGGCATTCGGGAAGACGCGCGCTGGCGGGTTGGCGTGATCTCGCACCGGATTTTCACGGCGAATTCGCCCACGCGCGCCCCAGTGGGCAAGCGGATGGATGTGATCGAGATGATAAATGTCGTGCTCCACAAGCCGTCCGAGATTCACGAACGGGTTGGTCGCCTCGAGGCGAAGAATCATGTCCGCCTCCATCCAGTTGATGTAGATGAACGACTCATCGTAGCCGCCGATCGCAAACCAGAGCGTCCGATGGATCACCCAGATTCCGACGTAACTCTGGTAGTAGAGCGACTCCGGCAAGGGGCGAGCAAGCGGCAGCCGCGGTCCGAACCATTGGATGAACCGCTCCACCGCGCGCACGGGCGCACGTTGCGCAGCGAACCGATAGGGAATGCCGCGGCGATTGGAGAGCATGACGGCCTGCTCGAGTGGCACGCCCGCCGACTGCTCTCCCCGGTGCAGGGCGAAGAAGGTCCGCAAAAAATGCCGACCGAGAACCGTGTCCTGATCGATCCGCCCGATGTACTGCCCCCGTGACCGACGAGCGGCCGCGTTGAGCGCATGAACTTCCGAGAACGGTGCGTCCCCCTGATAGCGCTCGGCGGTGGCACGCGGCACGTCGATGATCGACACCAGCGCGGCAGCCTCCGGCGTCAGCTGCAGCACATCGCGTAGCGGCGTGTCGCTTCCCCAGTCGGTGAGGATGATCTCGACCTCGTGCTGCAGCCCCAGCTCGTGCACGGCCCGTGCAGTCAGATTGAGACCCGTCTGCAAGCGCCACAGCGCATTGCCGAGGTAGTCGTCGTTTCGCGAGCAGGCGATGAGGGACAGGACGGGAGAACTCATTCCGATTGCCTAACGGTAGCGGGGAGGCTGTGGACAGTGCGCGAGACCGGCGTCGTGAGCTCACGCCAGCGATGGGGAGCCACGTGGCGCTCGGACATCGCGTCGATACGTCGGCCCGGAGTTGTGCGCTGGTTTTGCCAGCTCATCGCGCTGATCTCTTCGGATGAGTCATGCAAGCGCGACAATCCTGCGGTTGGTGGGCGCGCGTTGCGCCTCGAGGTACCACGCGCCAACGGCGGCCACAAAATCGTCCCAGCGGAGATGCTCATCCGCATATCGCCGAGCGCCTTCACGGAGCGCGAGCGCCTCGGCCGGATTCTCGAGGACGCGGAGAATACCGGTGGCGATTGACGCAGCGTCGGGGGCGACCAAGAGACTGCGTCCATCGGCCAGGATCGGGCGATGCGCCACGATGTCGGTGGCAACGATCGGGCAGCCCGCATGCAGGTAGTCGAACACCTTGAGCGGCGCGTTGTCGCCGTAGCATCTGGGAGAGACGAGGACATCCGCCATCGCGAGGAAGCCGGGCATGTCTTCGCGGGGCCGTCGACCGACAATCTTCAGGGTGCCGCGGTTGAGGAGCTGGGCGACGTGGTCGCTGGAACCCGGTACGCCTTCGCGCGTCCCCCCCACCAAGACGAAGCGAACGCCGGGCACGCGCGCCGCGACATCGGCGATCGCACCGATGAGCAGATCGACCCCTTGGTACGTTTCGAAGTTGCCAGTGTACAGCGCCACCGGTGCGTTGGCCGGAATGTCGAGTTCCCGACGCAGGCGGCTGGCATCAGCCTTCGCACTCGGCGGTGCCGGCAAGGGGACAAACTGCCACTCACGAACGACCGTGGCGGGTGCTGTCCGACGCACGTGCGCCGCCAGGCCGGCGCTGCACACGACGAGCGCGGCGTTTCGAAACAACCAGCGCTCGCACGCCGCCGCCATCCACCGTACGGGGCGAAGGCCGAAGAGCCGGTTCTGCGCCAACTGCTCGGGCAGACTGGACTGCATATCGTACACCACGGGAATCCGCTGACGTCGCGCGAACCACACGGCGGGAAACGCGGCTTCCTCCACGGCGTGCACGGCGACGTAACGGTGGTCCCGAAGCAGTCGATGCATCGCGTGCACCAGGAGGGCGTCCAGCACGAGCTTGCGTACCGAGAAGCCAATCGGGACGTGGGTGAATCGGAAGGGATTGCCTACGCGGTAGTGCCGCACGCCGGGCAGCGGAAGCGCCCGCCCGAGGGGGAACGTGAGCAGGTCCACGTCGTACCCATTCGCCGTGAGCGCCTCGAGGACCTGCCGCACAGCGATGGGTGTCCCGCGGTCTTCAAAAAATGGCTGCGGGGCGACCACGAGTACGCGGGGGCGCGGCGAACCATCAACGTCAGCGCGTGGTGCGGACATTACCCGCCGCCGGGCAACGGGCGTGTCGCTACCGGAGCGAACCGCCAGAGATATGGGCGCACGCCGTCGCACTTGCCGTGGCAGAGGTCTTCGGCGTCACGCTGGAGCACGTCGCGCAACGACGCATCCATCATACGCGGGAAGTGCGGATCGGCGAGCACGATGACGGCGCCGAATCGGGCGTATGCGGTCCGGATGGCATCGGCGGACACGAGCACAGGAACCGCGGTGTAGAAGTCGCGCGGCGCATCGTCCGAGATTGGCGCAAAGCGCGGCTGCGGGTGTGAGGCGGTCGCCGGCACCACGAAATCCAGTAACCCGGGCTGCACACCGAAATCGACACGCCCGACAAAGTGCAACGCCATCAAGGCATCGGCGCTGCCGATCGGCAGGGAGTCGCTCCCCGGCCGTGCGGCGAGAACGACCGCGGCAGCCTTCCAATCGCTGGGAAGCGCCACGGAGGTAAAGCGCTGCCGAAACTTTGTAAACGCGGGCAGCATAGCAATGGACCACAGTGCCACCGCTCCGATCACGCCGGCGGTGAACGCGGACATCAGGACGGGAGGCAGCCCTCGTGCTGGACGCACCGCCGCCATAGAGTCGCGGAGAGCCCCCAAGGCCCACGTCGCGGCCAGCCCTGTGAGCAAGAACAAGGCGGGCAGCGGGAGCAAAAAGTAGCGCTCGCCCTTCCACGGCAGGACAAAGGAGTGCAAGGCGAACGGCACAACGTACCAGCAGACCAGCAAGAGCCCCGTGCTGGGAGCGCGCACCAACACCGCGATCACCATCACCGGCAGCAGTGCTGCCACCCATGGCAGGTGCCCGGCAAGGGACCATAGATAGAATCGCGAGTCGCCCGCCTCGGTCCAGCTGGCGACCCATTGCGACTGCTTCCATAGGTCAATGAGCAGCGATCTCGTGTCGCCGAGGATCGCGACGAGTAGCAGGATCACGGCGCCCCCGACCACCAGTTGCACGCTGGCGTCGGTGCGAAGGGCCGCCTTCCCGAGCCGCCAGACGGCGGCGCTCGCGGCGAGCGCTAACCACACCCCTGTTGCCACCAGCACCGAGAGGGTGGTCGCCTGCACGTGCGTGGCAACTGCGAAGCTCAGGCCGGCCACCGCAAGCCAGCCCCACTGCGCCGAAAGCCTCCGTGTCGATGCCGCCCCGATGTGGGTGGCGCAGGTGGCTTTCCAGATGCTGAACAGCCCCACAATGCCCAGACAGAGCTGAAAAGTGTAGAACCGTGCAGTGCGGCTTTGGTACACGGCCTCCGGGTAGATCGCGAGGAGTGCCGTTGCCCAGACCGCCACCCACGGCCCGCCGATTACCCATCCCGCCACCGCCATGAGCACGAGCGCCACGATGCCGAACAGCGCCGAGGGCAATCGGGCGGCGGCTTCCGCGTCGACGACCCACGTCTGGGTCCAGGCGATCATCTGGGTGATGACGATGCCGCGTGTGTATTGTTCACCGGAGGGCAGAACCGGCCCGCGGCCCGCCGCCATCGACTGTGCCGCGTAGTGATGATTCAGTTCATCGGTCCAAAACGGCGCGCCGCCGAGGTCGACCAGTCGGCCCCAACTCGCAAGCACGATGATCAGAATCGTTACCGCGAGCGCGAGTCCGCGGGTGGAGTCAGCCGGCCGGCCGGACGCACCGCGCACTTCGTAGTTGATTGTCACCGGACTTGACGGATACACTGCATAGCGGGGCGCGGGATATGTCACGGGCAGCGACACGGACGCGCGCGGGCGCGCGCTTTCTGTAAATAGTGGACGAATCATACCGTGAATCGTCATGATAGTGAACGCATTGAGCGGCGCGAGCCCTTCGATGCCAACGCACTGCTTCTCCGGAGATCGATCGTGCTGTCAATCGTGGTGCCTATGTACAATGAGGAGGCATCGGTGGGGCCGCTGCTGGCGGCAGTCCGTGAGGCACTGGCGGACATCACGGAACCGTGGGAGTTGCTGCTGGTTGACGACGGGAGCCAAGACGGCACGGTGGCCGCCGTCGTTGCGCACGCGCTCAATGACGACCGCGTGCGCTTGGTGCGACTCGCCCGCAACTTCGGGCAGTCGGCCGCGATGCAAGCCGGCTTCGATCATGTGCGTGGTGATGTGATCATCACGATGGATGGCGATCTGCAGAATGATCCCCGGGACATTCCGTTGCTCACCGCGCGATTGCGCGAGGGCTGGGATATCGTGGCGGGGTATCGGGCGCGGCGGCAGGATTTCCTCGTGTCCCGACGCTTGCCGTCGCAGATCGCCAATGCGTTATTGCGACGCGCCACGGGAGTGAACATCCGCGATACGGGATGCTCGCTGAAAGCGTATCGCCGCGACATCATCGATCGGCTCCAGCTCTACTCGGACTTCCATCGCTTCATTCCGGCGCTGGCCGTCGCCGTCGCGGGAGCGCGCATCACGGAAATTCCCGTGCGGCATCACGCGCGGCGCTTCGGACAGAGTAAGTATGGCATATCGCGTGTTTTTAAAGTGATGGCTGATCTGATCACGCTGATCATGCTGCGCCGGTTTCGTGAGCGGCCGCTTCAGCTCTTCGGCTTTGCCGGTCTCGGCGCGCTGCTGGCTGGTGGCCTGGCGGCGGCGGTGGCGGTTTTTCTGGAAGTGGAAAGCAAGGGCGCAGTAAGCGGCATCACGATGACCGCGGTCGCGACATGCTTGGTCGTGCTGTCGGGCTTCCTCTTCCTCGCCGGCTTTGCCGCGGAGGCCATGTTGCACACGATGCATGAGAATGAACAGATGGCCGGTTCGCTCCTGACGGAGGTTCCAGTATGAACGTCACCACGGTGCATGTGTCACTCGTGATCACGGTCGCGGAGCGCCCGGAACCGCTCGTCGAGTTCATCGCGGAATACGCGGCCGCCATACAGCAGGCTGGCTATGTGGCGGAGTTCGTGGTGGTCGCCGACCCCGGCTACCGGAATCTCCTGGGCGTGCTCGATGGATTCGCGGAGTCCGCCTACTCAGTTCGGGTGTTCGAAGCGGCGCAGACCATCGGCGAAACCGGATTGTTACGGGCTGCGCTGCCATTCTGCCACGGCGACATCATCGTGATCCTACCGGGGTACCGTCGGGTCATGGCGTCGGGGATCGCGCCACTCATCGACCGCGTCCGGGATGGTGCGGCGATGGCCACCGCTCGACGCGTGTCTCCCTCGGAGTCCTGGCAAAATCGCCTGCGGCGTGGGGCCTTCAATCTGCTGGGACGCCAATTGATCGGCGGCGCGTTCTTCGACCTCAGCTCTGGCGTGCGCGCGGTTCGGTTGGACGCGCTGCGCGAGCTGCCAGTCTACGGCGACTTCCTGCGCTTTCTTCCGGCGTTCGCCCGGCGCGATGGATTCCGTGTTGAGGAAGTGACAGTGCCGCAGCACCCGGATGACCTTCGGCCACGGACCTACTCGCCGGGCATCTACGTACGGCGGCTGATCGATCTGCTGGCGGTGTTTTTTCTCGTGCGATTCCGCGAGAAGCCGCTGCGCTTTTTCGGCTTGATCGGCGCCTCGCTGTCTGGAGTCGGCCTACTGATTCTTGCGTCCCTGTTGGTCAGCCGGCTCGGTGGCCAGCCGATCGGGGATCGGCCGCTCTTGGTGCTTGGTGTGCTGCTCCTCGTGCTTGGCGTCCAAGGGGTCGCGCTTGGATTGGTGGGTGAGATTATCGTCTTTGCCGGGTCGCGCCAACGCAAACCGTACCGCCTGACCAGCATGGCGCTCGCGCCGGCGGCATCGGTTGTCCCAGTGACACCGTTGCCCGAACCGGCGAGCCTTGCTGTCCAGTAATCCATCGTCTGGGGATTCCACCGCCCCGATCGCCTCCCGTCGACTCCTCATCCTTGATGCGCTGCGGGGGCTCGCGGCCCTCGCGGTCGTGTTCTTTCATCTTCAGGGAGCCTTCGCACGCGCTCCCCAGCCGTGGATGCCGGAGGCCCTGGCGCGCCTGTTTGCCCACGGCAATCTGGGCGTCAACATCTTTTTCGCGCTGAGCGGTTTCGTTATCGCCATGTCGGTTCGCGATGAAGCAGTGAGCTGGGGATACGCGGGACGCTTTACGCTCCGCCGCTCAATTCGGCTCGATCCACCGATGTGGGCGGCCATCGCCCTCGAACTTGTGTTGGTGGCTCTCAGCCAGCGCTATTTCAGCAGCGTCGTGAAGGCCAGCATGCCATCGTTGCCGCAAGTGGCCAGCAACATGGTGTACGTCCAGGAGTTTCTGGGGTACGCGCACATCAGCCCGGTGTTCTGGACGCTGTGTTACGAGATCCAGTTCTACGTCACCTTCGTACTGGTACTCGTCACCGGCGCGTGGCTGGGTCGACGAATCGCGCCGGCGATGCGCACCGTTTTTGTCGGGAGTGTCTTCGCGACGCTGTTCGTGGCCTCCCTGCTGCTCCATGAGGGCGTCGCGCTTCCCGTTCCGCGCGGTGTGGGCCTCATGCGCTGGAGCGAATTCTTTCTTGGCGTAATGACCTTCTGGGTCTGCGCCGGGCGCATGCCGAAATGGATCTTCGCGCTCGCCGCGGTGTTGGTGCTGGTCGTTTCCGTGCAGGGAGCGAAATCGATTGAGCTGCTCATGGTGTCGCTCACCTGCACCGTGTGCGCTGTCTCGTATCTCGTCCGTTCGGTCGATCGCATGGCGGGGTCGCCGGTGCTGCAGACGCTCGGGCGCATCTCCTACAGCACCTATCTGTACCACGGATCGCTCGGCTATCGTACCGTATCGCTCGGTCAGTACCTGTTCGGGGCATCACTGACGGCGATCACCGGCCCCCTGCTCTGGCTGGTGTCGCTGGCGGTGGCGGTCGGCGGATCAGCGATTTTATGGTATCTCGTGGAGCGCCCGACCGTTGCCTTGTCCCGTCGCGTGGGATTGACCGCGAGATCGCTTCCGCTCGATGCCAACCAGACCATGACACGCGCGACGTAGCGTCGCGGCGCGGCGCGTCACTCGCGTGGAGGCCACCGCGTGCTCACGGGGTTGATCGGCCATCATCACGATGAAGTACGCGGCGCCAGGTATTCTGTATGGCCAGGCGCATTTCGAAGACCCGGACCTGCATGATGACCCGCAGATTCGTGAACGCGGGGCCCCATTCACCGGCGAGTACGTGATCTTTCGCGCTGCGATACAACTGTCCAGCATGCCACCCGACCAGCTTGCGGACGGCCCGTGGCACGTACGGGAGTTCTCGCGCCGGCGTCAGTGCGTAGTGGAGATCGAACACCCGCAGTGCCGCGAGCGCTATCACAGCGGCTTTTCGCGATTCGTTTCCGTCATGAAACCGGTAGCGCAACGCCACAACCGGTGATGTCTTCAGGGGACCGATCCGCCCGACCTTGAGCCAGAGGTCTTTGTCGTCTGCGGGAGCTAAGCGTTGATCGAGGAGGCCCACGGCGATCAATGCGCGGCGCCGAAATATCGCGGCGCCCATCGACACCGAGGGGGGGCCTGCAAGCAGCGCATGGTGCGCGAGCGGTGTGGGAGGCATCACCACGGTATCGACGATGTCCGCGGATGCCGCGCGCCAAAGGGCCACACCGCCGCACGCGGCCACGGCGGTCACATCGTCACGCAGGATGCCACGCAAGGTGGTCAATGCCGCCGGCAAGAGCACATCATCGTCGTCAAGGAGCAGCACGAACTCGCCGAGCGCGCTCAGCACGCCTGCATTCCGCGCCGTGGCGACGCCAGCGCCGCTCACGACGACGCGCAGCGCCGGTCCCTGTTGCTCCTGCAAAAACGTGAGGTACGCTGCGGAGCATCCGTTGGCGACCACCAGTATCTCGTCCCCGCTCTCGAGCTGCGGGAGCACGGAGGCAATCGCCTCCAACAGAAACCCACGGTCGCGATGCGTGGGGATCACCACACTGACGGCGCCGGATCGCGGCGGCGCGGGATCGCCAGTCACTTACGTGAACCAGCGTTGTTTGGGCGCACCATGGCGTGACGGAGTGCACGGAGCTGCTGCTGCGCGGCACCGGGAAGCCGGTGAAGGAGCGAACGCCCGAATGACTTTGCGACATGTGCTGCACCGATCTCCGCCGCCTGGGCCATTGCGCCGTGTTCTCTCAGCAGCGCGGCCAGCGACTGAATTGCTTGATACTCGCCCGTATAAACCAGACTCTCGAGATGCATCTGTACCCGGTGTCGAGTGATGGCGTCGAATCGCGCCACATCGGCAGCAACCACATCGGCAGCAGCCCCCGTTCCCGCTTCGAGGTAGGTCCGTTCGCGCAACAACACGTCCCAGTCGCCAAAAATCATGTGGCTCACCGACTTTGATATCTGGCCCCCATGCAGTCGGTATTGCGCCGTGACCTGATCCGATGACACAAAGAGCGTCCGCCGCGCCAGACGGAAAAACCACTCGTAATCTTCGACGACCCGGAGACCTGCATCGAAAACGCCCACGTCGCCCAACGTGCGCCGCCGGACAACGGTGGACTGGATCGGTACGAAGCACCCGTCAATCAAATCCCAATAGCAATCCCGGGGGATGAAGGGTTTGATGACCGGATTGCGCTTGCCTGATTTTTCCCCAAAGAACGTGATCGGGGTGAAGGCCAGATCAGCCGATGGATAGCTATCGAGCAGGTCGGTCGTGCATTCCAGATGCTCCGGCAAATACACGTCATCCGAATCGAGAAACGCGACGAACTCGCCCCGGGCCTGCGCGATTCCCGTATTGCGTGCGCCCGCAATGCCGAGATTCTTGGCATGCCGAATGAGCGTGACCGGAAACTGCTGGGCCACCCGGGCCGTATCGTCGGTGCTCGCGTCGTCGACGACCAGAATCTCCAGTGGTGGCAGCGTCTGGGACAACGCCGACTCCAGCGATTCTGCGAGGAAATCGGCGCGGTTGAATGCGGGAACAATGACGGTCGTACGGGACGACGTGGAAAGCATAGGGCGCATCAAATCGAAAAAGGACGAGCGTGCGGAACGATCCGGAGCAGGATGGTGACCGGCCGGTCGCCTCCCTGCTCCGGAACGCTCCGGCTCACTTGCGAATACTGTCTTTCCGAGCGCGCGGAAACTTGTCGCCAAGCGGATCCACGTACTCGCGCTCCGAGGAACCGATGTAGATCTGCCGTGGCCGCGCGATCTTCTGTTCCTTGTCGAGAATCATTTCCTCCCACTGCGCCAGCCACCCGGAAACACGCGCCACGGCAAACAGCACCGTGAAGAAGTCGGTCGGGAACGCCATGGACCGGTAGATCAGTCCAGTATAGAAGTCCACGTTGGGATACAGCTTGCGTGCGATGAAGTAGTCATCGCTGAGCGCAATCCGCTCCAACTCCAACGCGATCTCCAGGTCTTTGTCCATGCCAACCTGCGCGAAGACATCGTCGGCGAGCTTCTTGACGATGCGCGCACGGGGGTCGTAACTCTTGTATACACGGTGACCGAAGCCCATCAGACGATGCTCGCCCTTCCCGCTTTTGACCGACTCGATGAACGCCGGGATATTCTTCTTGTCGCCGATGTCCGTGATCATCCGCAGGACGGCCTCGTTGGCGCCTCCATGCAGCGGGCCGAACAACGCCGCGATGCCACCGGCGACCGCTGAGAATGGATCGACCCCCGAGGAACCGATCGCGCGAACGGCGCTCGTCGAGCAGTTCTGCTCGTGGTCGGCATGCAGAATGAACAGCACCTCGAGCGCCTTCACGAAGACCGGATTGCCTTCGTACTTCGGCTCGGACATGCGAGCGACCATGGACAGGAAATTCTCCACGTAGCCGAGATCGTTATCCGGGTAGATGAAGGGCAGTCCCTTCACGTGCCGGTACGCGAACGCGGCCATCGTGGGCAGCTTGGCCATCAGGCGGATGATCGAGATGTAGCGCTGCTGCGGATCGGAGATGTCGCGCGCCTCCGGATAGAAGCTCGAGAGCGCCGCCGTGGCGCTGCAGAGCATCGACATCGGATGTGCGTCGTACCGGAATCCCTCGAGGAACTTGCGGATGTTCTCGTGCACGTACGTGTGGTACGTGATGTCGTGCACCCACGTGTCGTATTGCGGCTGCGTCGGCAGCTCCCCGTGGCGCAGCAGATACGCCGTCTCGAGAAAGGTCGCCTTCTCCGCCAGCTGTTCGATGGGATAGCCGCGATACCGCAGGATTCCCTTGTCGCCGTCGATGAACGTGATGGCGCTTCGGCACGAGGCCGTGTTCATGAAGGCCGGATCGTAACTCAACAGCCCGAACTCGCTCGGATCGCGCTTGATGGCTCGGAGATCCATGGCGCGCACGTACGTATCGCCCTCAGGCCCTTCCGTGCGAACGGTGGCCGCGTACGACGTACCGGTCCGGCGATCGGTCAGATCGAGCGCGGTGGGAGCCTCCGCGGGGGTCGAAGTGCTGCTGCTCATGGTGGTGTGCGAGTGAGGGCCGAACGGCGGTGAATCGGAGTGCCGCGCAGAGGCGGCCGGAGTGAGCGAAAGCTAATCGCCGGGATCGCACGCTGCGGCGGCAACCGCGCCGACGGTGGCCCCGGCCATCGCGGCCGCCCCACGATCGGTAAAGTGCGAAAAGTCGGCGAAGGCGGCGGGACCGGTTGCCGACAAGCGAGCGGCTGGATCGACGAAGGCCACACCGGAGTCGCGGGCGACCAGACGGATCCGGTCGATCGCCCGCAATTCAAATGCGAGCAGGACGTCACCCGTCGCGAGCGGATAGAAACGCGACCACGCGCGCAACCAGCGGCGATTCTCGACGCTCAGCGTATCACTGAGACGATGGCGGTGGGCCATGAGGACCGGGATGGCACCGACGCCTCGACTCGCCCCAACCAGACGGCGCAAGTCGGCCTCGAAGGCATTCAGACGATCTTCCGGGACAACGGGGAAGATGACGGGAGACGTCGGCTCCGCCGTGTCTGCCCGGCGGAGCAGGTCGAGTACCAATTCGGGGACGCTCGCCTTGATGCCGTCGCGCAGCCGCGACGGCCCCCGAAGCCGCCACCAGGGCGGCGGCGGCGGTGAATCCGCCGTCGGCGCCGGCGCCGACGGTAGCGCGACGCCCTCGATGTATTGCACCGGGGTGGGGTAGTAGACCACCACGCGCGGCCGCAGCGTGCGACCGCGCGCCAGCAGGTCGGCAGTGACGGTGGGCAGTGACATTCCGGCGAAGGCGCCGTTCAATACCCGGACGGGCATCGCGCAGGTCGTCGTCAGGGAGTCCTGGAGTTGGCGCGGCCATTCCTTTCCCGCAGACTCATACAGCCCGAACGTTTCCGACGCGCCCATCGTCAACACCACGCGCGGCTGGGCGCGTGCGGTGTCGGCCCATTCCTCGCCCCGGTACCCCAAGGAGTTGATGCGGAACTGACGGAACTGACTGCTGGGCCGCGGGTGCATGCCAAGGCGGTCGCGTATAATGAGCTGGCCGAGGCTGGTGTAGCCGCTGGTGAATGGCACGCCGTGCTGGGCCCAGTCGTCCACGCGGATCGTGCCTTCGAAGGCGGCGGCGATACACGAGACACACACCAGTCCCCACAGGACAAAGCGGCTGGGGGTCATCGGCCGGCTGCCACCGCGGGTCGCGGTGCCATCGACGGGGAGTCGAGATCAGGCACCATGTCAGAATTGAAAGTAGAGGAAAGGCGACGGGCGAGCGGTGACGATCAGGGCCAGCCCCGCACCAAACGCGACTGACAAGGTGAGACGGCGTCGCGGGGTGATCACGTGCTCCATCACGAACGCGTTGGGCCCCCGCATGCTCCACCAAGCCGCCAGCAGCATGGTGCCGAGCACCATGGGCAACTGGATGTCGGTCACGACGAGCCCGTCCGTTGGCACCAGCAGCTTACGACAGATGGCCACGGCCATTCCGAAACTGGTCGCGCGAAAAAAGACCCAACCAAACACCACCGCCATGAACATGGCGGCTTGTTGCAACACCCGCGGACGCGCGTCCCACCAGCCGCGGCAGAGGCGGTAGGCGCACAGGAGCACACCGTGATAGAACCCCCAGAACACGAACGTCCAGGACGCCCCGTGCCAGAGGCCGCCAAACAGCATGGTGAGCATCAGGTTGCGATACGTCGGCCAGGCGCCCCCGCGATTCCCGCCGAGCGGGATGTACAGGTAATCGCGCAGGCAGCTCGAGAGCGAAATGTGCCAACGCTCCCAGAAGTCGCTTGGGTTCAGGGCTTGATACGGCGAATTGAAGTTCTGCGGAATGCGGATGGCAAACAGATAGCCCAGGCCGACCGCCATGGTGCTGTAGCCGGAGAAGTCGAAGAGCAATTGGAAGCTGTATCCCAACACCGCCAACCACGCGCCGGCGCTGGAGAGCTCGGTCCATCGGGCGAATGACGGGTCCACCATGGCGGCGAGCGTATCGGCGATGAGCACCTTTTCCACGAGTCCGATGCAGAAAAAGGAGAGGCCGCGGCTCATCCAGCGGGTCCGACTACTACCACCGATTGCCTCAAGGTCAGCTTCGATTTGCCGGAAACGCACGATGGGGCCGGCCACAAGCTGGGAGAAGAGCGACACGTACGTGGCGAATTCCCAGAGATTGCGCGTCGGCGTAATCGTTCCGCGATACGCATCGACGATGTAGCTGATGGTATGAAACGTGTAGAAGGAAATGCCGATCGGCAGAATGATGTCCAAGTGCGGTACCATCACCGGGACGCCGAGCAGCGTGGTCACGCCTTGTACGGTGTCGAGCGCAAAATTCGTGTACTTAAAGAACGCCAGTAGACACAGATCGATCGTGATGGGAATCACGAGGAAGCGCTTGCGCCCCGGCGAGCCGAGCGGGTGACGCAACATGCCGAGACCGGCGACGTAACTCACCACCGTTGAGAACGCCATCAACAGGCAAAACCGTGGATCCCACCAGCCGTAGAAGACGTACCCAGCGAGGGTCAGCCACACATAGCGGAGCTGGGTCGACGGCAACAACCAAAAGACCGCATACGTCAGCGGTAGG
Organism: Gemmatimonas sp.; assembly: GCA_040399825.1. Taxonomy (GTDB): domain Bacteria; phylum Gemmatimonadota; class Gemmatimonadetes; order Gemmatimonadales; family Gemmatimonadaceae; genus Gemmatimonas. The sequence continues at coordinate 15,569 of JBBARJ010000008.1, read as the reverse complement.
AACGCGAAAATGAACTCGAGGCTGTTGAAGAGCATCGCAGGGTATGGGGGACCCGGTACCGAAGGAGCATCCTCTCACAGAATAACCAGCTATATCTCATCTGGCGCGGAGGCGTTACCGTTTCATGACTGGCACAGTCTACGTATCGTCACTTGTTAATTTCGGTTCTGCCGCTCTGTCGGCTGAGGCTGCGAGTCCGAGCCTCAGGTCCCCGCGCACGTTGCGCGTGCTGAAGAGCGGCTTCCACAAAGCGTGCAACCAGACACTCCATGTCCAGCAAAGAGCTTCAGCCCGTTCCGCTCACGGATGCCGCCATCGAGGCATGGCAACCGGGTGGTCCGGCCTCCAACTGGGAAAGCGATAGACCGGCACCAGCCACATCCAGCCTTCGACGACCGATCTCGGCGCTCGGTCGCTTCAAGTGGCTGATTGTGCTGTTCGTGCTGGCAGGTGCCGGCGCCGGCTACGTGGCGACGACGCTGGTGACACCGGAGTATGAGGTGCAGGCGCGCATCCTCCTCGAGCAGGGCACCGGCACCCGCGGTGAGGGAAGCGGCGGCCCCATCATGGCGGCGCAGCTGTTCGAGCAGTCCGGGTACGCCGACCTGCTCACCTCGTATGCCGTGGTCGACCCTGTGGTCACCACGCTCAATCTGTTCGTGCAGCCCGAATCGCCCCAGGACACGACCGTGCTGCGTCCCTTCGCGGTCAGCGCGCGCCTGCGGCCCGGCGATTACCGCCTCTTAGTAGAGGGCAGTTCGTGGACGCTGCGCGCGGAGCCCGACCTGAACGTTGAAAAAGGGGCCGTTGGTGACTCGATCGGGCGCACCGTCGGGTTTCTCTGGCAACCGACGGCCGAGCAGCTGCGGGGGCATCCGGACGTCCGTTTCAGCGTCAAGACGCCGCGTGAAGCGTCCAACGCCCTGATCGATCGCCTCAAGCCACTCGCTGACGACCAGAGCACCTTCCTGCTCCTGCGGCTCACGGGCGAAAACGCCACCGCGACGGCACAGGCGCTGAACAGTTGGGTCGACCAATTTCTGGACGTGGCGACTGGGCTCAAGAGACGCAATGTGGGGCTCTCGGCGTCCATCCTTGAAGCGCAGCGCGCCTACGCGGCGGGCGAGCTCTCGTCCGCCGAGGGCGCGCTCGAGCAGTTTCGCGTGAAAACGATCACCGAGCCCACCGAACGACCGTCGGTGATGCCTGGCATCGAGATGACGACGAGTCCGGCAATTTCGCAGTACTTCACGGCGAAGAACACCGCCGAGAGTCTGCAGCGCGACCGCGAGGCGTTGGAGCGGGTCGTCGCGGAGGGCAAGCGCACCGGTAGCGTGTCGCGCGAGGCCGTGTTGTCGATCCCCTCGGTCAACAGCGATCCTGCGGCAAGTCAGGTGCGCCAACGGCTGGAGCAGCAGTCCGAGCGCGAACTGAAGTTGCAACAGTTGCGCTCGGTGTTTCAGGACGAGAAGACCGAAGTCCAGGTCGCGCTTGGCGAGGTCAAACAGTATCAAGAGGTTCTGGTGCCCACGGCGCTCCAGGCGTACCTCACGCAGCTGGCCCTTCGGGAAGAGCAGATCAAGGCGGACATCGTACGTGGCGATCGCGAGTTGCGCGGCATGCCGGTGCGGACGATCGAGGAGCAGCGGCTCAAGCGAAAGGTCGAGGTCGCTGACGCGATGTACCGCAGCTTGGACGAGGAGGCGGCGCGGGCCAAGCTCGCAGAGGCCCAGACCGTGCCGGACATCACGGTGCTCGACACGGCCGTCGCCCCGTTGCGCCCGACGCGCAACACGGCCCCGATGCTCCTGTTGGCGTCCATCGGCATCGCCTTGGTGCTCGGTATGCTGACGGCCATCCTCCTCGATCGCCTCGATCGCAGATTTCGGCACATTGAACAGGCGACCGACGATCTCGGATTATTTGTGCTTGGCGTCGTGCCGACCATCAACGGCAAAAAGAGCCGCCAGACTGAGGCGCAAGCAGGTCAAGTGGTGGAGGCGTTTCGCTCCATCCGCATGAACGTGCGGTATGCCTCCGATCCGAGCCGGCCGCTGGCGATCACGGTGACCAGTCCCGGCCCCGGTGACGGCAAGTCGCTCATCTCGTCGAACCTCGCGCTCTCCTTCGCCGAGGCGGGCGCCCGCACATTGCTGATCGATGGCGATATTCGCCGAGGACAACTCGCCTCCACGTTCGGCATTGAGCCCCGCCCGGGACTCGTGGAATACCTCGACGGAACCGCGTTACTGGCCGAGGTGCTGCGGCCCGTCGCGGCCCATCCGAATCTGACCGTGCTGCCCGGCGGTGCGAAACGTCGCCGTGCCCCGGAGCTACTGGCGACCCCGCGACTCACCCAGCTGATCAGCCAATTGACGTCAGAGTACGATGTGGTGATTGTGGACTCGCCGCCCCTTGGCGCGGGGTTTGACGCCTTTGCGTTGGCGAGTGCGACGACCAACATGGTCGTGGTCCTGCGGGGCGCCGTGACGGACACCAAGATGGCCGAGGCCAAATTGGAGTCCGTGCGATTGTATCCGATTCGTGTGATCGGCACCGTGCTGAACGCCGTGAAGCTGGCTGGTGGCTACGAGTATTATGCGTATGACGGAGACTATCAGGTGACGACCGATGACCCGCCCAGGCTTTCGGGCCCCAGCTCGAGTAAACGTGATATGGCGAAGGTGAACTCATGACGCCGTACCGGTGGATGTCGGTGCTGATGGTCGCAACCGCGACGTTGACGTGGTCCGGCACGGCGTCGGCGCAGGCGCCGGTCAGACAAACTCGAACGGCGCGCGTACAGCTGCAGGCGAAGGCCGACTCGATATCGGCGGTGATCGGCGCCAATCGACTTCGAAGCAAAGATCGCCTCGTGGCAGAATCCGAACTCGTTGCCCTGCAAGCGCGTCTGCGCGACGGCGATTTTCAGGTGGGTGATCGCTTCATTGCGACCATTGTCACCGATGTCGTGCGGAGCGATTCCGTGCTCGTACGGGAGGACTTTGCGATCTCGCTCGCCACGTTACCCGATGCCAACGTCCGGGGGGTGCTGCACGCGGAGCTGGTCGACTACTTGAACGCACACGTGGCGCGTTTCCTCAAGAACGCGACCGTCCGCGCGGAGATCCTGACTCGGGTCACCGTCACCGGTACGGTGCTCAAGCCGGGCTACTACTATCTCGCGCCGAATCGCCCCCTGAGTGAAGCGATCACGGCGTCTGGAGGACCGGTGACCACGTCGAATCAGGACGGAATCCAGGTCTGGCGTGCGGGTCGCGAGTTCATCGGGAAGAAGGTGATCGGCAAGGCGCTGCGTGAGGGATTGACGCTCGAGCAACTTCAGATCCGGTCAGGTGACGAAATCCGTGTACCCGAGAAGCGAAAACTCAATTGGGGCTTCGTCACGCAGCTGCTCTTTGCCGTCAGCACCGTGTTCTTCGGCATCCTGCAATTCCTGATCTGGTACTATCGGGACGATCGGTGAGCGTTCGTCGCGGGTGGTAAACGCGTCACGGAGAACGCTCGCCGCGTCCGTGCAGTCGCTGCGTGACGGCCGCTGGGTCTCGGCCGCCGAGACGTGGGAGACCGTGTTCGGGGGCGCGACGGCGGCGGGACCTTTTCTTTCTCCCGCATGGACACAGAGCTGGGTTGAGACGTTTGGCGCGGATCTCGCGCCAAATCTTCTTGCCATGCGGGAGCCCGGTGGCGAACTGGTCGGCGTCTGCTTGCTGACGACCACCACGGACCGGCGGGCGGGGATTCCCTACCGCTGCCTGCATCTGAACGCGGATGGCGAGCCCGAGGTAGATGCCGTCGTCATGGAGCACAATGGCGTGGTCGCACTGCCCGAATGGGAGACGCCGGTGATTGATTGCGTGGCTGAGTACGCCGAGTCCAGCGGCGTGGCGGAGCTACGGTGTGCGGGACTCGACGCGCCGTGGGTGGAGCTCTTGCTCCGCCGGCTGCCTCACTGGCGGCCCCACGTCGAGTGGCGGGACTCACCGTTTGTGGATCTTGGGGCGCTCCGGCAGCGTGGCCATGATCACTGGGACGTGCTTGGTCGGAATACACGCGCGCAATTGCGACGTGCGCTGTCGGCCTATGAACAGCGTGGGGCGCTACGCCTCGAAGTAGCGCAGACTCACGCCGAAGCCGATGCAATGCTGTCGGAACTGATCACACTGCACGACGCACGGTGGGCCACGCGTGGACACACCGGGGCGTTTTCCACGCCGCGGCGCCTCCAATTCCACCGGCGGGTCGTTCAACATGGCGTTCGCGGCGGAACCGCGTATCTGATGCGGATCGTTGCCGGCGACCAGACCGTCGGGGTGCTGTATACCACACACGCGCATGGCCGGGTCAACTTCTACCAGTCGGGCTTCCGTTACGAACAGGACAACCGGTTCCGCCCAGGGTTCGTCTCGCATCATCTAGCGATTCAGCATTGTCTGCAGCACGGCATGTCTGAGTACGACTTTCTCATCTCCGCTCCCGGCGAGGGTCGTTACAAGTCGTCGTTGTCAAACGCGACGCGGTCGCTGGGGTGGGTGCGCCTCTTCTCGCCTGGGATCCGGGGCCGTTTTTTTCAGTGTGTCCGAGCGGCGCGGCGGTGCGTACGCTCATTCTCCTCCGCCGGGCGATGATGCCCGCGCGCGACCACAGCCGTGACCCGGCATCGCCAATGAGCGCAGCATGAGGGCTTCGTGGATTCGGCAGTCGGCGCTCGCGGTGCTTGCGCAGCCGCGTGTCGGTCGCCTGCTCGCAGCCGTTCAGGAGCCGCGCGGCATCGTGATCATGCTGCATCGGTTTCGTACCGACGCGCAGCCGACCATCGGTCACGATCCGGCACGACTCGTGGCCCTCCTGACGTACCTGCGGGCCGCGCGCGTTGACGTGGTGGGCCTCGACCAAATTGTCGACGCCTTCGCGGATCCGGCGCGTCCACCCCAAGCGCCAGCGGTGGCGTTTACGATCGACGATTGCTACACCGATCTCCTGGAGGTAGCCCTCCCGATTTTTCGGCGCTTTGATGCGCCGCTGACAGGATTCGTCGTGCCCGCCGCCGTCGACCGCGCCCTCTGGTACTGGTGGGACCATGTCCACTGGTTGCTGACGCAGGCCTCAGGACGGCGCCTCGTGCTGGAGATCGGTGGCGCCCCGATTGTGCTGAACGGCCCGGCCAGCGCCCTACCGGAGATGGTGGAGATGGTGTGTGACCATCTCAAGCTTCTGACGACCGCAGACCGGGTGCGCGCCGTCGACGATCTGGCGGCGGTCATTGGCGTTCCCCTCCCGACGATGGCGCCCCCGGAGTACCAAGTCATGAGCTGGGATCAATTGCGCAGCGCCGAACGGAGCGGGCTGCGCTTTGGTCCGCACAGCAACACGCACCCCGTGCTGAGTCGTTGCACCGAGGACGAATCACGCACGGAAATCTTGAGCTCCACCCGACGACTGACGCAGGAACTGGTCGCGCCGTCCCCCGTCTTCTGCTATCCCGTTGGTCGTCAGCAAGATTTTGGCAGCCGCGAGATGCGCTTCGCCCAAGAGGCCGGCAATGTCGCGGCGGTCTCAGCGGTTCCCGGAGCGCTCCGACCTGGAATGAATCAACGCGCAGGCGGCGAGGCGTGGCGCTGGGCTGTGCCGCGCTACGCGCTTGATGAACGTGACGGCGCGACGGCGAGACTGCTGTTTACCTAACGCGGGTCAACCCTCGTAGACTCGCCGATGCGCCTCAATCCAGGCGTCAGTGGAGAAATCCACAGCCACACGCGCGCCGGCGGCAGCGCCCTTGCGTCGGCGATTCTCAACGTCGCGCAGCGCAATCTCAACCGCCTCGGCCAGCTGCGTTTCATCGGCGGCCGGCACCAGCCAGCCCGTGGTCGCATCGACCGCGCAGCGCACGTCCCCCACGTCGAATGACACGACTGGAACGCCCGACGCCATCGCCTCAAGCACCACCATCGGCATTCCTTCGCTCCGCGAGGTGAGCACGAGCACGTCAAACGCGCGCATCAGTCGTGCGACATCGCCACGTGCGCCCAACCAACGAACCGTCGTGCTACTGCCGCCGACGCTGGCGAGTGCGTCGAGCGTTTCTGCACGCAGCGCTCCATCGCCCACCAACGCGAGGACGCATGTCGTCCGGAGCTGGCGGACCAACGCGGGCAAGCGATCCGGGCCTTTCTCCGGACTGAACCGACCAATCCACGCCACGACCGGCAACGTGGTCGCCAAGTCGAGCAGGGCGCGGGCCTCGTCACGATCGGCCGGCTCCGTGGCTGGCGGCGTATTGCGAATCATATGCACACGCGCTGGCCGAATACCCCAGCGGATCAGCTCCGCCCTGATGGCGGCAGAGACTGCGACCACACCGTGGGCTCGACGCAGCACGAGGCGATCGATAATCTGGTACACCGTGGTCCGCACGTCGAGATGCGTGAATCCGTGCACGGTCGACACCCAGCGTACCCCAGGGACCGACGCCAGCCACACCGCGATGTCCGATCGGTACCCGTGACTGTGCACCACCTCGGCCTTGAATTCCGCGAGGAGCGCGCGCAGCGCGCGCCGCTCCTCGAGCAAGTGCCGGGGATGCACCGCCAGTGGCACCACCGTCAGGCCATCGGCACGGAGTCGCGCAATCCACGGGTGATCAGCCGGAGGGTTCCCCAGCGCCACGACGAGCACATCGTGGCCCGCCCCCTGCAACGAGTTGCACAGATGGCGCACGACCGACTCAGCGCCGCCGAAAAGCGCCGGCGCAATAAGGTGAACGACGCGTGCCATGCGCGTCAGGCCGCGCCGCGAGGCGACCGCGGGCCGGCTGTGCGCGAGTCGGCGAACTCTTGGCGCGCGAGCTCGAGTGTCAGCAACTGCATCGCGACGGTCATATCGGCAGGGCTCCGCGTACTGAGCAGGCGGCGCAGGGCGGTGACATCGAAGAAGGGATGCTCGTACGCGGCGGCATCGCGCAACGTGTCGAGGATGAAGGACATCGCGTGTGGATTGCGCCACAGCGGCTCCGCGCGAAATCCACTCAACCCTTGAATTCCCGCGAGCCGGCGCAACGGTGCCAAATGACGTAAGACGCCATGATCTTTACCAAGCATCGCATCCACTCCGGCGCCCAGTCCACGAATCATGGCGGCGAGTGAGACCCCACCCGTCGGGACCGAGCCCCAATTGATCGGAATTGCGGCGACGGGTCCACCGACGCCGATGATGGCACGTCGCTGGAACGAAATGGATGCGGGTTCTCCGATAAAGCGATGCGAAAGATCGCGGGCACGGGCGCCGCGGCGCGGGACCGTCGGCGCCGGTTCGCGAAGCTTATTGCTGATGACGGTTCGATCGGCGTAGGGAGTTTGCTGCGTCGCGAGCGCCGATCCGAGGGACGCGTTGCCCAGGCTGGCGAACAGACTTTCTTGCTGCATCAATTCTCGCGCCGTCAACGTGTCATGGGCGGCGATCTGCGTGTGCCAATGGGCATCGGGAAGGGCCGCCGCTGCGCTCGCCATCGCCGGCGTGAACCACATCGACGCGAGCCGGCGCATGCCGGTTCCCTCGGTGCCCGAGCGCCCCACCTGATTACCGAGATTGCCCGTCAAACGCGCGGCGCGCGGCCCGTTCCCCGATCGATACGTGTAGACCTCGAGCGCCTGTTCGATTCCGGCGATGCCCCCAGACAGACGAACCGATTCACGCGCATGCTGGTCGATCGATCCAAAGAACACATCGTCCGGTCGCACGATGTGATGGTCGAGCCCCAGCGCCAGGCATAAGTCACGCGCGCACCGCGCATCGAGCGAGTCGTTCCTGCCACTGATGGTCACGGCGGCCAATGGACGATTGGCCCGCACTAACATCGCCAGCACGGCGCGGGTATCGAGCCCGGCGGTGAGCGAGAGGAAGGTCGAAGCGGTGTCCATGCGCTCAACGGCGGCGCCCAGTGCGTCGACCTGCGCTTCGATGTACGCGCCGTGCGTGGCGAACACGGCATCGCTCGCTGGCTGCCACCCAGCCCCGTTGGAGAGACGTCCGTTCCCGCGAATCTGCAGGCACGCGCCCGCAGGCACCACAGACACATTGGCGAACAGGGTACGATGCTGGATGGGGACGCCGATCCGAATCCACTCGGCTGTCCCGTGCCAGTCGAAGGTGAGCGGGTGGTCGAGTTCGCGAACGATCGCGTCGATGGTTGACGCGACCACCACACCCTCGACGCCCTCGTAGCAGAACAGGGGCGGGAATCCGGTCAAACTGCTTCTGATCTCAACAGTTCCGGACGCCTCGGCACAAACGGTCGCAGCGTGCCCAAGAAAAGCATCGGGATCGGAGGCAATGTCTTGATCGTCACCCAGCACCAACAGGCGTCCACGAGCGACCGCGTCACCACTATCGACCGGCGCGGGGTGGGCTTCACCGATCCGCACGATGGGGGTGTCAGCGTCGCGTCGGCTCGTGACGAGAACGTCCCTGATCCGGAGATGTGGAGATCGGGCCATGGATGGGTTGATGCCGGCAGCGGGGAATGGCGTGCGACGTCACCTCGCGGGAGGGGACGCGCTGTACTGGAACCTAATGGTCAACACTTCGTCGTACGCTGGCGACGAAGGACGCCGAGCGACTTCACGTGGGTGTGACACGCGAGGACTCGTCGGCGTGGGTGTCAGACGTCGGATTGCCCTCGGTGGGCACGAGCTGTACCTATTCGCCGTGCCCCAACCTCATACTACGCCCCTTGGGACCGCCGCGACGGCGCGGACGCCCGGTCGATCCGTCGGCGTGCGTGTTGCGCTGAGCACACTCCTGCTCGCCTTCATTCCGACGTGGCTAACCTTTCCCGAGATCTGGGCCTCGTATTTCAGCCACGGATTCGTGGTGGCCGCATTTACGGTGTGGGCGGTCTGGTCACGGCGGGCCCTCTTCGCGACGTCCATCGCACCCTCGGCCTCGACCCTGCTGCCGGTGCTGGCGCTCTCGATCCTGTGGTTGCTAGTGGTCCACCAAACCCTGCTGCCGTTCATCGCCGCTTTCTGGGCGATCTCGCTGTTCGGGACGCATCTGGCGTCGGCGATCGCTGGATTCACGATGCTCTTTTTGCTCTCGGTGCCAGTATGGATGGCGCTGGTGCCGATCCTCCAAGGGATCACGGTTTTCGCCACCGGCCTCCTCCTTCAGGTCCTGCAACTGGAAGCCGACATCCGGGGAAACCTGATTACCATCCCGGAAGGAACATTCGAGGTGGCGGGGAGCTGCGCGGGGCAGGCATTCCTCATGGCAGGGCTCTCCGTAGCCGCCATGTATTTGTACGTCATTCCGGTCAGCCGTCAGGCGGGGATTCGGCTGGTGCTCTGGGCGGCCGTGCTGTCGCTGGTGGCGAATTGGGTGCGCGTTGTTGGACTGATCGTGCTCGGCCACGTGACGGCCATGCAACATCCGCTCATCCAAGACCACGGCACCTACGGCTGGGTCATTTTTTCCGTCTCGCTGCTCGGGTTCTTCGCCGCGGCGCCTTGGATCGAGCGGCGCTGGCCGGTGCACACGGGAGCGGCCGCGACGGGAGCGGTTGCGTCGTCCGCATCAGCGGAGATGATGCCACCCACCGTTGGGCACCCGACCGCCGGACCGTCCGTCCGTCGCCTTCTGCTGGCGACCGCCGCGGGGGTGTGTGGACCGGCGCTGTGGCTCGTGTTGTCGCTACGTCCTCGCGAAAGCGCACCGCCTGAGGCACCGGGTATTTCCGCGGGTCGGGACTGGGCCGTGCGGGGACTGCTCACGGAGCGCGTTACCCCGCTGCGGACCGAAGACGAGGGAGTGGCACTGCCGGACACCCTGTGGCGGCCACGGTACCTCGGCGCCCAGGAACATCGGCGCGACGTTTGGCGCGGTGTGGTCGCGGACGTACAGATCGACCGCCTCGTGTATCCCACGCAATCGCAGCAGCGTGAGCTGGTGGGTGATCAGAATCGTATCGATGCGGACTCGCTGGTTCGCATCGATCGGATTGTTGGTCCGGTCGACGGCGCAGGACGACTGGTCCGGCAGGCGGTCGTGCGAACCGGGGCGTCCCATCGCGTCATGTGGTACTGGTTTCGCGTCAATGGGATAGATGTGGCCTCGACCTCCAAGGCGAAGCTGCTCGAACCATTGGCTTTCGTGAGGCGGGGCCCACCAGCGGAGCTGGTGGTCGTGAGCAGCCGGTGTGCCGAACGGTCCTGTGATGCGGCGCTGGCGGCGGTCGCCGAGGTCGTCAGCGGTGCGGCGGTGTCCGGTCCCCGACCACCTGCTCGATAAACGCCAGAAACTGCCCGGCGCGCTGCTCCCACGTGTGTGCGGCCGCGACAGCCTGACGTCGAAGGCGCTGAGCAGGATCGTCGTGGCGGAGCGCCGCCGCGACGGCGGCGACCTGTGCCTCAGCACCATCGGCGATGTACACGACCTCCTGGTACTTCCGGACTTCGGACAGCCCGGTGCTGACCACCGGAATACCAGCGGCGAGGTACTCGAGCACCTTGAGCGGATCGACGGACCGTGTGTGCTGGTTGTGCACGTACGGCACGAGGCCGACGTCGAATCCTTGCACATACGCGGGCAATTCGCCGTATGGACGGGCACCGAGGAAATGCACGTTCGACGGCCACGCCGCTGGGTCGATCGTTTCCTGGTGCATGCCAACCAGCACAATGCTCGCCTGCGGAAAGGCCGCGCCGAGCGCGTGGATAATGGATCGGTCGATGACCGGCCCCACACCGCCGGCGAAGCCGAGGATCGGACGTGGTAACGCAGCGAGCTCGGCCGGAAGCGTGCGGCTCGTGGAGAAATGCCCGTAGTTCACGCCCTGTGGCAGGTGCAGAACCCGCCCGCTGAGTGGGCGCTTGGATTCGGTGAGCGCCGCCGCAGTGGCGACGGTTGCGTCCACGCGGCGCAAGAGCCGTTCTTCAAACGGAACCAAGAGATTCCGCTCGACGCCCGGCAACTGGTCATAGTCGTCGAGACAGAGGTAGATGCTGGCGCACTCACCGAGCGATCCCACGAGATCTCCACCGAGCGGTGTCGCCGTGACGAAGACCGGTGCGCGACCTGGCGCCACCTGGCGCAACGCGCGCCGGATCTCGCGCCCGACCGACGCGGCATTGAACTGCTGCACCCATGCCAGGTTGTGCCACGGGAGTGCTTTCGGATGGATCACGCATCGGGGTCGGTCGGCCGTTTCCGTGACGGGTTCCACGCGCGGAGGGACCACCATACGCGCGACTTTCGCCACCGCGCGCTTCATGTCGTAGACCGTGAACTGTGGTCGGCGGTGGCCGAAGCTATTCACCCAGATGACGTCATGCGTCGGCAAAATGCGACGAAACAGATGTTGAGTCGTCGACACATGGCGGCCCCAGTCATCGGCAATGACGACGAAGGGCGCGGAGGAGAAGTCGCCGACCAATGCACTCCGGCGTGAATGGGCTGTCCCACTGTTCATATCAGTCACACAAGGTAATTTCCGCCGAACGTCGCCAGATTGCCAGATGATGTTTCCCCTGACTCGTGTGGACCCCATGCCCGAGCCGCGTCCCACCCAAGGCGCCCCGCGCGTGGTTGTTCTGTCGAAACCGCATCCGCTCACGAGCTATCTCGTGGCGCGGTTGGCAGACGAAGGCGTGCTCACCGGTGTTCTGCACGAAGAGCGCTTTCTGGGGTTTCGCGATCGCGTGAAGTATCTCCGCAGCAATGTGCGGCGCGAAGGATTCTGGCACACCGTCGACGCGGTGGCGTACGAACTCTTCGATCGGGTCACACGTCGAGACCGTCTGAACGTCGTCGCGGCGCGAGTGGTGCCGGTGGCCGAACGCGACGCGGGACGAGGGGTGGTTCCGGTCTCGGTGCGAAGTCTCAATTCCCCCGAGGCACGTGCCCTGCTTCAGTCGTGGCAGCCCGACCTGATCATCGTGCATGCGACCGGCATCCTGAAACGGGAGACCTTCGGCCTGGCTCGTGTCGGGGCGCTCAACATTCACTGCGGCGTGCTGCCGGAGTACCGAGGCCATGCGAGCACCTTCCACGCCTTGGCGCGCGGCGACCTCGCGCACATCGGCGTGACGGTGCACCATGTCGCGCCCGTCGTCGATACGGGGGCGTCGGTCGGCATCGGGTGCGTCCCATTCGCACCCGACGACGACGACGTCACGCTCTGGTGCAAAGCCTTTCGGAGCGGCGTGGACATTGTCCTCGAGCAAGTGCACCGTCTCGCCCGGGGCGAAGCGCTGGCGGAAGTGCCCTACGAAGGCACATTCGGCCCGCACTACAAGCGGCGCGGACTGACCGAGCATGCGCGCCTGTTTGCCTTCACGCTCCCGCGCCTGAGGGCGTCGGCGAGAGCACGAGGCGTCGAGGCCCCATCCGGCGCCGTGCCGTGACCGCGCGACGCCAGCGTAGTGGAATGCGGTGCCTACCTTCGGGAGCGCATCTGTGGGGTACGTGATCCGACAGGCGGTTCCAACGGATGCGCCAGCGCTCGCTCGGCTCGATCAACGTTTGGCGGCCGCTGGGAGCGACGTGCGGGTGTACCCGCCTGATGCGCCGCGCCCAGTGCCAGCCGACGAACCATCGGAACAGTACTACGTCGTTGAGGACGGCGACGAGATTCGAGGGTCGGTGTACCTGCGCCGTTCCACGCTCTTCGTGGGCGACACCACGTTGCCCATCGCGTGGGTCAAGTATCCGGTTTCTGAGAGCCTGGTTGACCGCCGCTTTGCCGCAGTGCCCGCCGCGATGATTCTCTTTCTGCAACGAGAGTTCCCGAACTTGATGGCAGTCGGGATGGGCGGCTTGCAGGGCACGTTCGCGCAGCTGCTCGATCGGTTTCGTTGGTCCGGACATGTGGTACCCACGATGGTGTTGCCGCTGCATCCCAGCCGAGTGATTCGACAGCTGCCACAGCTGGCCACCCGCAGGCAATTGCGTCGACTAGCCGCAACCGCCGATCGCGTGGGCGCTGGTGCCGTGGTCTCGTGGGGCGTGCGCGTGATCAGCGCTGGGCTGGAACGTGTGAGACGGCGCGGCACCTCGGTGCGGCCACTAGCAGCTCCCAACGTCGACTTCGACGCGGTTTTCGCGCAGGCGCGGGCGCAGTATCCGATGTTGGCTGACCGCCGCGCGGCGGCGGTGCAGTGGTCGGTCCCGGCAGACGTCCCCGGGGTCACGCACCAGACCGTCCACGTCGAGGGCATCGCCAGAGGGTGGGTCGCGGTGCAGTTCGTGGATCTGCGGGCGCTGTCGTCGCCATCGCCGTATGGGGCACTGCGCGTGGGTGTGCTCCACGACATGTTGGCGGCCCCGGAGTTCGCCGCGCCGGTGATCGCCGCGGGGGTCCGGCTGCTTCGGCGTGCCGGCGCTGACCTGATCATCGCCAATCATTCCCATCCGACGTGGCTGCACGCGCTGCGTGGTTCGGGCTTCGTCACGGCCCCGCCCTCGTTCGCGTGTATGCTGTCTCCGGCATTGACCGCCGCGCTGACGGCTCGTGGGGCCGGCGCACACGACCTGTATCTCACACGGGGCGACGATGGCGTCCTGCGCTTCGGATGAGCCATGCGCTGACTCAGACGGTCACGCACTCCCGTCTCCGCGTCGTTCATCTGGTCGAAACGCTCGAGCTCGGAGGCATGGAGCGCGCAATCGCGACGTTGTGCCTCGCGACCGACCGCAGTCGGTTCGATGTGTCGGTGGTGGCGATGAAGCGCCTCGGGCCCGTCGCCACGGAGCTGTTGGCCGCAGGCATTCCGGTGGAGTGCGCGAACGTCCCCTCGTCTCCTCCCGATTACCTAGCCTGGCGCCACGTCGTGCCCGTACTGCGGCGGCTGCGGCCCGACGTGGTGCATACGCACAATTCCGCCGCGCTGATCTACGGTGCACCGAGCGCCCGATGGTGTGGCGTTCCCACCATCATTCACACGGATCACGGACGGGCCTTTCCCGATCGAAAGCATGTCATGGTTGCCGAGCGCATCGCCAGTACACTGGTGTGGCGGGTCGTCGCGGTCTCGGCGCCACTGGCGCGGGATTTGGGCGAGCACGTCGGCATTGCCTCCGCCAGACTGCGGGTGGTCCCCAACGGAGTCGCGGACCTGCCGCCCTCCAATCAGGAAGTGGTCCACGGGCTGCGTCGCGATTGGTTGCGGGGGACTGACGGGCCGCTCGTCGGGCTCGGCGCACGGCTCGTCTGGGAGAAAGGGCTCGACGATTTGCTCCACGCGTGGCGCCTCGTGTCGGCGGAGGTACCGGAGGCGCGCCTGGTGATTGCCGGTGACGGCCCGGAGCGTGCGGCACTCGAGGAATTAACGACCGGGCTCGGGCTGGCATCCTCCGTGCAGTTCGCGGGTACGATGCGGGACATGCCGAGCCTCTACCGAGCGCTCGACGTGTTCGTGCTACCGTCGGTATCAGAGGGGCTCCCGCTGGCGCTCCTCGAGGCCATGGCGGCCGGTCTGCCAATCGTGGCCACCCGAGTCGGCGGCATACCGTCGGTGCTTGAGCCTGCCGATGCGGGTGAGCTGGTGCCCGCGCGCGCGCGCGAGCTGCTCGCGGAGGCGCTGCTCCGGGTGTTGCGCTCGCTGCGCGCGGGCGATGGTACCGCCGCCGCACTTGGCGAGCGCGCCCGTCAGGCGTATTTGGCGTCGGGGACATCGGCCGTGATGGCAAGGCGGTATGAGCGCCTCTACGTGCGTGAGGCCGACGCCGACCTGCGGTAGGCGGGGCGGTGCCTGTGCGGTGTCGACGTGCCGATTTGTTCCACTCGGTCGTCTGCTGTATGCTGTAGTTCGAAGTCTGTCGATGGCATGAATCCGCTGGCTACGGCGGCGGATGACTTGGTAGCTTCCCCCAAATGTGGCGTGGTTGAGCATCGTGCATTCGTTTTCCCCGTCCGACCACGCAGGTACTGCTGAGGCGACTGCTCGAGCCACCACGGCGGCGAGGCCCGCCTTCGGAGCCGCCGGCCGCCGTCGTCCGTCGCCGTCCACGCTGACCGCTGCCGGCGCCATCGCGATTGGGCTGGTGTTGGTCGTGGTCGGCCGCCTGCACGACGCCATTCCAGGCGCCACCGGCGCAATCCCCGCCGCGAAAGTGCTCTTGGGGCTTGGCGCGATCGTCCTGCTGACACAACCAACGCTGCAGGTCATCCAGCGTGCGATGGTTACCACGCCAGGCAAGGGGGTGCTGCTGTTCATCGCGGCCATCTTCTGGTCGGTACCGTTCTCGTATCTCAAGAGCGGTAGTTTGCAAATCGGCGTCGATTACGTGATTCGATCGGTCCCGATGTTGCTCGTGATCCTGGTCAGTATTCGCTCCGTGCACGATGTCGAGCGGCTGATGCGCACGATGGTGGTCATGGTGGTCGCGATCGGCTCGATCATCGCCGCGGGATTCGGCGTGGTCAACTACGGGCCAGATGGGCCGCGCACGTCGCTCTCCGGCGCCTACGATCCGAATGACCTCGCGTTGGTGGTGGCCGCCGGGTGCGCGTTCTGCTTTTGGGCCTTGCGTGATCGTTCACGAAATTGGCGCGG
>JBBARJ010000007.1:7677-31711 GCA_040399825.1 Gemmatimonas sp. | reverse complement strand
GTCAGCGGAAGGACAGCCCCGATGCGTTGCTCGACTACCTCGCCGACAGCATCGTGTTCGCCGGACATCCGTATGGGCTCGAACCCACGGGGACCGAGCGGTCGCTCGCGTACATGCGCAGCGCGGATCTCAAGGCGTATCATAGCGCGCAGTTCGTGACGTCCCGCATGATGCTGGTGGTGGTCGGGAATGTGTCGCGTACGAAGGTGGAGGCACTGGTGCGCGAAACGCTGGGGCGGCTGCCCAAGGGCAATTACGTGTGGACGCTGCCCGATCCGCCGGCGGAATTGCCGAGCGCCTATGTGGTGGAGAAGCGCACACTGCCCACGAACTATCTGCAGGGCTACTTCCACGGACCGAAGGCCACCAGCAAGGACTATCCTGCGCTGCGACTCGCCTGTGCCGTGCTCAGTGGCCGGTTGTTCGCGGAAGTGCGCGGTCGTCGCAATCTCACGTATTCCGTGAATGCGCCCTTCGTGGAGCGGGCCTTCTCGCTGGGTGGGCTGTACGTCACGACGACGCAGCCTGATGAAGTACTGGCGATCATGCAGCAGCAGATCGCGTCGCTGCGCGAGGGGACCATCACGAACGATGGACTCGATCGGCTGGTGCAGCAATTCATCGTGACGTACTTCCTCGACAACGAAACGAACGCTGACCAGGCGAACATGCTGGCGCGCGCCGAGTTGTATCAGGGTGATTTCCGCCGCGCCGCACAGTTCGTGGACGAGCTGCGTGCGGTCACCCCCGAGCAGATTCAGCAGGCGGCGCGCACATACATGAGCAAGGTGCGGTGGGCGTATGTCGGCGATCCATCCAAGGTGACGCCGGCACGGATGCTGCGCTTCTGACGGCCTCGCGGAGCACTGTCTATCAGCGCGGGGTCGCCCTCTCGGTCGATCTCGCGTACGTGGACTACCGTGACATCGGGGTCGCCCTGGTGACCTGCGACGACCACGGGCCTGCGGAGTCGCTGTCGGCGCGGGCACTCGACGTGCCACTCATCGGACGCCCATCGGTCACGGCGCTGTCCATCTGGCTGCGCGAGATGGTCGAGGCGCATGACGTGCGCTGTCTCTGCATCGACGGCCCGTTGGGCTGGCGCTCGCCGCACACTGACTCGCCCCACTGTCGTCTCAGCGAGCGCGCGGTGCGCGCGCCAGGCAAGACCGGACTTCCGCCCGATGGCGTGAAGCCCCGCACCTACCTCGGCTTCACGACCTTCTCAATCGCTCTGTTCGAAGCGTTTCTCGGGTCCACCGACTGGGCGCTGCTGGGAGATCCGGAGGCAACTCCACAGGCTCGCGTAGTGACCGAGAGTTTTCCCACCGCCGGTTGGCGGGCGCTGGGCCTGTCGCCGCTAATGGCCAAGGGACGCGCGTCGATCGCCGATGTGCAGGATGCCAGCGCCCGGTTGCAGGCGCGCACCGGTATCACCCTCGAGCAGGTGCGCACCCATGATCAATTGCAGGCCGTCGTGGGTGGTATCGCTGGTGCATGGTGGGCGTCCGGTCGGACGGAGCGGGTGCACTTGGCCGGTGCGTCCCCGTTCCGCCTCGACGGAAGCTGGCGCGAGGGATATATCCTGTTACCAGCAACGACGACGTGATCCATCTTGGTGTCCTCCTCGGTGTCCTCCTCGTTCGACTCTACCCTACTTCTCGTGTCGTATCCTTACTCCCGACGTGACGACGCGGTGAGCCGCGCGCAATCCGCCCCGTCGGTTGAGCTGACGGCGCCGGACGGCGCGTTCGCGCAGGTGTATCTCGACGGCGCGCATGTGACGTCGTGGATTCCGGCACGCTCGACGGTCGATCGACTCTTCGTGAGCCGCGAGGCGCAGTATGGCCCGGGCTATTCGATCCGTGGTGGCATTCCCGTCTGCTTTCCGCAGTTCGGCGCGTTTGGGCCGATCGGGCATCACGGGTTCGCGCGGCTGAGTCGCTGGAGCGTGGTGCGGGAGGAGGAGATCGACGGCGGTGCGCGCGTGGTGTTACGGCTTACCGACAGCGAGACCTCGCGCGCGGTATGGCCCTTCGCGTTTCGTGCCGACCTGTCGGTGCACGTGGCTGCCGCCACACTCACGGTGCAGCTAACGGTCACCAACACCGATACGCAGCCCATTCAGTTTACGGCGGCGCTGCATCCGTATTTTGCGGTCGACAACGCGTACGCGACGCAGGTGAGTGGATTGTCGGGCTGCCGCTATCGCGACGGGCTGCGCAACGGCGACGAGTTCGACGAAGACGGCGACGTGCTGCTCATCGAAGGACATCTCGATCGCGTGTATTACGCGACGCCCGATGTCATCGAGATGCGTGAGCCGAATCGGACGCTGCGCATCGAGAAACGCGGATTTTCCGAAACGGTGGTGTGGAATCCCGGGGCGGAGGGCACGCGCACGCGGGCGGACTTCGCCGATGGCGAGGAGCGGCACATGGTGTGCGTGGAGGCCGCCGTGGTGCGGCCTCCGGTGCTCCTGGCGTCAGGCGAACAATGGGTGGGAACGCAGCTTATGACCGCGGTGCGGTAGCGGCCGGCTTGCGCGGAAACAGCGCCGGGCGATTCGCCGCATGATACACGAATGAGGCGATCACGGCGGCGTTGAGCTTCATGTCGGCATCCTGCACGCGCTCGTAGGTGTCCATGTTCGAGTGGTGCGTGCGGGTACCGTACTCCACTTCATCCTGAATGAACTGGAAGCCGGGAATGCCGATGCCGTCGAAGGCGAGGTGGTCGGTGCCGCCGGTGTTCGACAACGTGGCGGCCTTCACGCCCTTGTCGTCGAAGGGCTTCATCCACGACTTGAAGATCGGCCCCGCTTCGGTGTTGCCCTGCTGAAACACGCCGCGAATCGCTCCGGTGCCGTTATCGAGATTGAAATATACCGACACCTTCTTGCCCGCGTCGGTCAACGAGTCGCGCGTGCCGAACTGCTGACGTACGTAGGCGCGTGAACCCAGCAGTCCCTGTTCCTCGCCAGTCCAGAGGGCAATGCGAATGGTTCGCTTGGGCTTGAGCCCCGATGCCTTGAGCACGCGCATCGCCTCCAGCATCGCGGCCGACCCGGCGGCGTTGTCGGTGGCGCCGGTGCCCGCATGCCACGAATCGAAGTGCGCACCCAGCATCACCACTTCGTCCTTGAGCTGCGCGTCCGTGCCCGGAATCTCGGCGATGATGTTGAACGACGTGAGATCATCGTCGTAGAAGCGGTTGCGCACGTCGAGCTCCATCTCGACCGGCACGCCCTTCTCGACGGTGCGCAGCATACGACCGTAATGCTCGATGGCGACCACGATCAACGGTGTGCCGTACGGCGTTTTGGGGTCGCGTGACTGCCCGTTGTTCGTGAACACGGTGCCTCCATCGCCACGGCCCGGTTCGATCACGGCGGCCACCTTCTCGTCGGCAATGAACGCCATGCGCCGCACGGCGGTGGCCTGCGTGGCGCGCATCGCCTCCTGCTGTCGCATGGCGGCGCTGTCGGCGGCGGTGCGCGGTGCCGACGCGCGTGGGCCCATCGCGGTGGGCGTCGGCATCGGTGCCGCTTCCAATTTGGCGAGATCGGCGTCCGTGCGTCGCGCCGCCAGCGGTTCGAAACGGGGGGCGACCTCACGCATCGGGGCGAGCATCACCAGCTTACCGGCCAGCTTGCCACGGTACTTCTCGAAGTCGGCGTCACCGTCGATGCGCACGTACACGATCTCGCTTTTCACGAGCCCGTTGGTGCCCGGCGTCCACGCCTGCGGGTAGCCGATCACCGCAAACGGCACCGGCGACGTGACCTGCGCATAGAACTTCTCGTTCACCCAGCCGCGACCAAAGGTGCCCCACGGCTCGATGCGCGGGTTGCTGAGTCCCCACGACTGCATCTGCTGCACGGTGTAGTCGGCTGCCCGCCGCGTGATCGGCGATCCCGTGAGGCGGGGTCCGTGCACATCGGTGAGCCATGACATCATGGTCATGACCTGCGAGCGGTCGAACGCTTCGGCGCGGATCTTGGCGACGGCGGCCATGTCCACCGGCTCCGCGCTCTGCGCGACCGCGATACGGCTGGCGATCAACAGGGGCAGCAGCGCGATGAATCGTCGAACGCCCGCCGTCATGTGAATATGCATGGAATACTCAGCAGAAAGTGGTAGGGGATACCCGTCGTGTCAGTGCAACCTGGGTCGTACGGTTTACTTCGCCCGGGACGCAAGGACGGCGCGAACACCATTCCATGTGCCACCCACGGCCCGCAGCGCCACCAGCGCGTGATAGAGCAGATCTGCGGTCTCTTCGGTCGCGCGTTCCACGTCGCCATCGACGCACGCGGTCGCCAACTCGACTGCCTCCTCGCCGAGTTTCTTCAAGCGAAGATTACGGTCGCCAAGCAGTCGTTGCGTGTAGCTCGTGGCCGCGTCATCGCGGTGATGCATACGCGAGGTGATCGTGCCGTCGAGCGTGGCGACCACGTCGGCGTGCAGGGCATCCTCGCGAAAACACGAGGTCGTTCCATTGTGGCAGGCGGGGCCGGCCGGCACCACGCGCGCGAGCACCGCATCGGCGTCGCAGTCGGCAGTCAGCGACACCACGCGCTGCACATTGCCGCTCGTGCCACCCTTATGCCACAGGCCGCGTGAGCGTGACCGATAGTGCATTTCGCCGGTGCGCAGCGTGTGCTCGAGCGCCTCGCGATCGGCATGCGCCACCATCAGCACGGCACCGGTCGCCACATCCTGCGTGACGACGGTCACGAGACCATCGCTCTTCGTGAAGTCGAGTTGGTCGAGATCGAAGTCGATGGCACGCACGGGGGCACTCATACGGAAACTCCAGCAGCGGGATCAAGAGGCTCGATCAGATAGGGTCGCACGATGTCGCCCAGCGCGGCATTGGTGGCGATCACGTCGCCGCCGAATGCAGTATCACGACCGCGCCAGTCGGTAAATCGGCCACCGGCTTCGGTGATCAGCGGATACATGGCGGCCGCATCCCACGGATTGACGATGTCATCGATCATGACGTCGGCGCGGCCGGTGGCGACCAGCAGGTAGCCGTAACAGTCGCCCCAGGTGCGCGCCACGGCGGCTTCCGACGACAACGCGTGCCACTTCGCACGCCGGTGCGGACGCTCGAGGAACCGGTCGTCGGTGATCAGTGTCGTGGCGTCGCGCAGCTGTGCCACGCGCGAGACCGAGGCGCGCGATCCGTTCCACCAGCAGCCTTCGCCGAGCGCGGCGGCCACGGTTTCCTGCACGGCGGGATAACAGGCCGCACCGGCGATCACGGTATCGCCCTCGCAGCAGGCCACGAGTGTGCCCCACAGCGGCACGCCACGCACGAATGCCTTCGTACCATCGATGGGGTCGAGGATCCAGCGGCGCGGCGCCGCCGCGCGCTCGTCGTCGAACTCCTCGCCGAACACGCCATCGTGTGGAAAGCGTTTGGCCAGCCATGCGCGCGCAGCGCGCTCCGCCTCGCGATCGGCGATCGTCACCGGTGAGCCGTCGCCTTTGATTTCGACGCTCACGTCGGTGCGATACCACTGCATCGCGATCGCCGCCGCATACTGCGCCACTTCCGCCGCGGCCTGCAGCAGCACCGCCGGGCGCTCGGCGCCACTCATGCTGCGATACCGGTGCTCGTGAGCCGCACGGGGAGTCCCGCCGTGCGCATCACCTGCTTGAGCGCCTGCACGGTCGTGACGCCGTCATGCAGGATGCCCGCCACCAATACCGCGTCGGCGCCGCCCTGCACGATGCCATCGACCAGATGCTGGGCGATCCCGGCGCCGCCCGAAGCGATCACCGGCACGTGCACGGCGTCGGCCACGGCGCGCGTGATGGCGAGATCGTATCCCGTACGCGCTCCGTCGCGGTCGATCGAGGTGAGCAGAATCTCGCCGGCACCACGCGCCACGCATTCCTGCGCCCACGCGACGGCCTCGAGCGCCGTTTCTTCGCGCCCGCCCTTCACCCACACTTTATAAACGCCGTCGGCGTCACGCTTGGCGTCGATACTGGCCACGACGCACTGGGCGCCGAACCGGTCGGCGGCTTCGGTGAGCAATTCCGGCCGCGTCACGATGGCAGAATTCATCGACACCTTGTCGGCGCCGGCCCTCAACGCGCGCGCCACGTCGTCCGAGGTGCGCACACCGCCACCAATGGTGAGCGGAATGAACAGGCGTTCGGCGGTACGGCGCGCCACGTCGAGTAGCGTGGCCCGCTCTTCGGCGCTGGCCGAGATATCGAGAAAGGTGATTTCGTCGGCGCCTTCGCGTTCGTACCGCTCCGACAGCGCCACCGGATCGCCCACGTCGCGCAGTCCTTCGAACTGCACACCCTTCACCACCCGTGCGCCCTTCACATCGAGGCACACGATGACCCGTCGCGTCAACATGCGGTCACGAGTCCGTGATCTCGAGACGCACACTGCCCTTCGTGCTGAACACCGCACCCGTTTCCACCAGCGCCTCGCGTAGTGCGAAGCCCAGTCCCTTGATGGCCGCCTCGACGATGTGGTGCTTGTCGACGCCGCGGATTACGCGCACGTGCAGCGTGGCCTTGGCGTTGTCGGCAAACGACCGCAGGAAGTGCTCGTACAGATTCGACGGCAGCTTGCCTTCGTAGTACGGACGCCCGCCGATGTCGAGTACGACCTGCACCAGGGCATCGTCCATCGGCACGGTGCGCTCGCCGTAGCGCGCGCAGCCGGCGGGTGCGAAGGCGGCGACCGCCTGACCGAGCGTGATGGCCACGTCTTCAACGAGATGATGGCGCATGTCGCCGGTGGCCTGCACGCTCAGGTCCACGCCTGCGTAGCGCGCGAACGCCACCAGCATGTGATCGAGGAAGCCGTCGCCGGTGGACACCGTGGCTACACCGGTGCCGGCGGTGATCGCCAGACGGATCTGGGTTTCCTTCGATTCGCGAATCACGACGGTCATGCGCCGAACTCCTCTGCGAGACGACGCGCATCGAGCGCGCCCGTGTAAAGCGCCATTCCGAGCACCGCACCCGACAGGCCACGGTGTTCGAGCGCACGCATATCATCCAACGACGTCACGCCACCCGAGGCGAACACCGGCCACTGACTCGCCTCGGCCACATCTTCCATGAGGGGAAGATCGGTGCCGGTCATCTTGCCCTCGAGATGCACGGCCGTCACCAGCACGCCGGCCAGCGGCAGCTGGGCGAGCTCGGACACGAAATCAATGACATCGATCTGCGACGTCTCGGCCCAGCCACGCGTGACCACTTTCCGCTCGCGGACATCGGCCGCGATGATGAGGCGGCCGGGAAACTGCTCCGCCATCTCACGGCGCCAGTCTTCATCCTCGATGGCGCGCGTGCCGACCACCACCCACGACGCGCCCTCATCGAGCAGGCGTTCGATTCGCGATTCGTCGCGCACGCCGCCACCGACCTGAATCGGGACCGTGGCGTCGCGGAGAATCTCGCGGATCACCTCGTGATTGTGC
This sequence comes from Gemmatimonas sp., assembly GCA_040399825.1. Lineage (GTDB taxonomy): Bacteria > Gemmatimonadota > Gemmatimonadetes > Gemmatimonadales > Gemmatimonadaceae > Gemmatimonas. Next base: position 24,243 of record JBBARJ010000007.1, on the reverse strand, counting down.
CCGCGCCCGGTGGCCGCATCGAGGTCGACCACGTGCAATCGGGTGAAGCCAGTGCGCACCCACTCGGCGGCCACGGCCGCCGGATCATCGAGGCGCACGCGTTCGTCGTCGTAGTCTCCACCAACCAGCTGGACACATTTGCCACCACGCAGATCTACCGCGGGTACAGCGATCATGACGCACTCCTGAGGGAAGCGGCGAACTGCAGGAACTCACGCACGAAGGCCACGCCGGGGGCACTCGACTTTTCCGGATGGAACTGCGTGCCGATGATGTTGCCGCGTCGAACCGACGCGGGGAAGCGGTCGCCGTCATGTTCGCTCCACGCGCTCACGAACGGCACGTGGTCAGCGGTGGGACGACAGACGAAGCTGTTGGCGTAGTACGCCACGTCGAGCCCCGACGCCACGAGCAGTGGGTCGGTGATGTCTTCAAGACGGTTCCAGCCGATCTGGGGAATCTGGGTGGCGTGCAGTTTGGTGACCTGCCCCTCCACCACGCCGAGTCCCCGACCCGGACCTTCGTCGCTGCCATCGAACAGCAGCTGCATGCCAAGACAGATCCCGAGCGCCGGTAATCCGGCCAACAGTGCCTCGGCCATCACCTCACGACCGGGCGCGAGCCGTTCGGCAGCCGGTGCGAAGGCACCGACGCCCGGCAGGATCAGCGCGTCGGTGTCGCGCACGGCGAGTACCGGATCGGTTTCCACATGCACGACGGCGCCGCCCGCTTCGATGGCCTTCACCAGCGAGTGCAGATTGCCGGCGCCGTAGTCGAACACCGTGACCCGCAGTGCGGCGGTCATGACGCGCTCCGTCATGACGCGCTCCGTGCGGCCAGTACATCGTCGAACGCGGCCAGAAAACGCTCGAGCAGCGGCCACGGTCCGACACTGATGCGCAGTGTGTCACCGATGTGCGGCAGCCCTGGAAAGGGCCGGACCGCCACGCCGCGCTCACGCAGGGCGAGTCCCACGTTCACGCAGTCGGCCACCGGTACGCAGACGAAGTTGGCGTGCGACTCCAGCGGAGCGAATCCGCGCGACCGTAGTTCACCGGCCAGACGATCGCGCAGCGTGACCGCCAGCGCGATGTGCTCGTTCACCCACGGCATGTCGTGCTGCAACGCCGCGAGTGCCGTCTGTTCGGCCATCGCATTCAACTTGTACGGTCCGCGCGACTTCTCCACTTCCATGACCAGCGATGGCTGTCCGATGGCGTAGCCGATGCGCAGCCCCGCCAGTCCGAACGCCTTGGACATCGTGCGGATCACCAGCAGCCGGTCGTACTGCTTGACCAGATCGATCGACGACACGCCTGCGAACTCGGCGTACGCCTCATCGAGGAACACCACGCCGGGCGCTTCGCGCAGCGCGCGTTCGATGGTGTCGCGGGCCACCAGCGCACCGGTGGGATTGTTCGGCGAGCAGAGGTACAGAAGCTTCGGGCGCGTGGCGAGCAGCGCATCGATGTCGGGCTGATGCGACGGCAGCTCCACGCACCCCGCATACGCGAGCGCGTTCATCCGCGCGAAAATCGGAATCATCGCGAACGACGGCTCCGGGCCGGCCACCAGATCGCCCGGCTCGCCGAACGCACGCATGGCGCTGTCGAGAATGTCGTCAGAGCCGCAGCCGGTCACGATCATGTCCGGCGTCACGCCCACGAACTCGGCCAGCGCCTGCTTGAGCTCCGCCGCGTACAGCGCGGGATAGCGCGTGATGCGCGACACCGGCAACTCGCGCCAGGTGCGCTCGGCCACCGGCGGCATGCCCCACAGATTCGTGTTATCGGTGAGATCGAGATCCACCGGTGCACGCTTCGGATCGTACAGCGGCACGGCGTCGTAGGCCGCGCGCGCTACGGTCAAGCGTTGGGTGTTGTCGCTCATGCGTTCCGTCATGCGTTGGTGCTCCCTGCGTTGTTGCTCCACGCCCGCGCGGCGGCGGCGTGCGCCGGCAATCCTTCCGCATCAGCGAACGCGCCGACATCCTGCGCGAGGCTGGCGGCGGCCGCGGGCGAGACTTCCTGCCACGTGGTCCACCGCACGAAGTCGAGCGTGGACAGACCAGAGTAGCTGCGCCCCGCACCGGCCGTGGGCAGCACATGGTTGGCGCCGGTCATGTAGTCTCCGAAGGCCACCGAGCTCGCCTCGCCCACGAAGATCGTACCCGCGCTGCGCAGCGCGGCCAGCGTGGACGCCCGGATCGGCTCGGCGACCACGAGCAGCAGGTGTTCCGCCGCCCATTCATTGGCGAACGCCACGCCGTCGGCGATGGAGCCCACCGACACGATCGCCCCACGCGCGGCCAGCGACTCGCGCACGATCGGCGCCCGCGGTGCCTGGGCGATCTGAGCGAGGGTTTCGACTTCCAGCGCGTCGGAGAGCGCCGAGACCTGCTCCGGCGTGCCCACCAGAACCGCGATCACCGCGGCGTCGGGGTCGTGTTCGGCTTGTGCCATTAGCTCGCGGGCGAGCGCGGTCGGGTTGGCAGTGTGGTCGGCCAGGATCAGCAATTCGCTCGGGCCCGCCGGCGAATCGATCGCCACATCGGCCACCAACTGCAGCTTGGCTTCGGCCACGAAGGCGTTGCCGGGACCCATGATGCGATCCACCCGCGGTACGGTTGCGGTGCCGATCGCCATGGCAGCGATCGCCCCCGCTCCGCCCAAGGCGAAGACCCGATCCACGCCGGCCAAGGCGGCGGCCGCCAGTACAACCGGCGACGGCAGCCCGTTGGGGCCCGGCGGCGAACAGACAATGACTTCACCCACGCCGGCGACCCGGGCCGGGATGGCGCCCATGAGGAGCGAGCTCGGATAGGCGGCGCGTCCGCCCGGCGCGTAGATCCCGACGCGCCCGAGCGGGTCCGGGCGCCGTCCCACGCGGATGCCGGGTTCCGGCGAGCACTCGGTGGCCACGGGGCGGAAGGCGTCGTGCACGGCGGCAATGTTGCGGGCCGACCGCTCCAGCACTCGGCGAAGCTCTGGATCGAGCGAGGCCAGCGCCGCGTCCCACGTCGCCCGCGGCACTTCGATGGCCGGCAGGTCGACCTGATCGAAATCCCGCGCGAAGGCCACGAGCGCGGCGTCTCCTTCCTCGCGGACGCGCGCGATAATGGCAGTCGTTCGGCTGCGAACGGTCGTGTCGGTGGTCGAGGAGCGATCCACGATCGCCAACCGGGTCGTGGCATCGAGGGCCGCGAGCGGCCCGCGCGCCCGCAATCGAAGCGCGTTGACGGTGGTCACGGCACGAGCCTTTCGATACGGGTCACGAGGATGCCTTCGCCGCCCAGCGCCCGGAGCTGTGAAATGGTGCGATAGATGGTGTCGGCGGCGACGACAGCATGCACGGCCACGTACTTACCATGATCGGCGATCTCGATCACGGTGGGTCCGTTGAGGCCGGGCAGCACGGCGCGCACCTCATCAAGGGCTGCGCGGGGCACGTTGGCCATGAGGTAGCGCTGGCCGCGGGCCCGGATCACCGAACCGAGGGCGGTGACGAGGTCGTTCAGCTCCTGCACGCGCGACGGATCGCCGTTCCGGGGGCCGTTGGCGGCGGTCACGAGGTGGGCACTCGACTTCATGACCGTCTCGATCTCCCGCAGGCCATTCATCTTGAGGGTCGAGCCGGTCGAGGTGAGATCCACGACGATGTCGGCGATGCCCAGATGGGGCGCAATTTCGGCAGCGCCAGAGACCGGCACGACTTCCACCGGGCGGCCGCGCGACGCGAAGAACTCGCGTGTGATACGGGGGAAAACGGTGGCGACACGGGCCGACGTGCCGTCGGCGCCGATGTCCTCGACCGAGCGGATCCCCGAGTCCTCCTTGGCGGCGACCACGAGGCGGCACTTCCCGAACCCGAGGTCGAGGTGCGACCGAAGGTCCCGTCCCGACTCCTTGACCAGGTCCATGCCGGTCACGCCCACATCGGCGGCGCCGTCCGCGACGAACTCCGGGATGTCCTGGGCGCGGACGAAGATGGCTTCGAACTCTCCCCCCAGGGAGGCCGTGAGGGCGCGTTCTCCCGACGATCGGACCTCGAGTCCGGCGTCGTTGAACAGCTCACGGGTGTCTTCACTCAGACGCCCTTTGTTGGGCAGCGCGATTCGTAGCATGACGGTCTGGGAAAGGAGAGCAGGACTGGAAAAAACAAACGGCCCGTCCGAGAGGGACGGGCCGAGGATCGCTTGGGTGCTGCGGGATCAGCGAGCTGTGCTGGTCACCGCGGCATGCACGAAGCGCCCCGACCCGTATGGCCTTGGCTGCGATGTGCATGATGGTGACGGAGGCTCTGCATGATGAAGAGGAGCGTAGTGTGAATGCGGACGCCCGTCAAGGACAAAAAAGCGGAGGGCACTTGGCGTTAGAGGGGCTTGTGAATAAGTTCACAATGCTCGTAGGGCCCTACGTGCACAGGACTCGTCCTGTAGAACGGTAAAAATTTTCGAACAGGCTCTAGGAGGCCTCTCGACATGCGTTTTCTCGGCTTTGCAGTGGTAACTGGCGCGGCAATCATGCTCGGCGCTTGCGGTGGAGAGAAGGCGGCTCCGGCGGATTCGGCGGCGGCTCCGGCTGAAGTGGCGGCGGCTCCGGCCGAAGCGGCTCCGGCGGCGGGCGCGATGGCCCCCATCACGGGCACCACGCACGAAATCAAGATGATCGGCGACGGCACTGGCTATAAGTTCGAGCCGGCCGCCCTCACGATTGCCGCCGGCGACGGCGTCAAGTTCGTCCTCGTCAGCGGTGGCCCGCACAATGTCGCGTTCGATCCGGCCGTGGTGCCGGCCGAAGCGAAGGCGCAGCTCTCGGCCAACATGCCGGAGCAGGCTGGTGAGCTTTCGGGCAAGATGATGCTGAACGCCGACGAGTCGTACACGATCTCGTTCGGTGGCGTGCCGGCTGGTGAGTACGCGTTCCATTGCACGCCGCACCTCGCCATGAACATGAAGGGCGTGATCACGGTCAAGTAATTCGAACGGTCTCCGTTCGGCAGGAAACCGCGGGGGCTGGCGAACATCGCCAGCCCCCGCGGTCGTTTGCACAGGACCATATCGATGCTTCCCACGGTGCCTCCTCCGGCTTCGACGTCCGCGGCCCCGCCCGCGTGACGCCGCTCACGCTTCCCCGCCCTCGGGCCGGTCAGCGCGCCCGCTGGCTCGCGGCCCGCACGCGCAATGCGGCACGGCACGGCCTGCTGATCGCTTCGGTTGGTGCCCTCGTGGTCGTGGCGGCGTTGCTGCTGTTCGTGCTTGTGCCGCGCCAAGTCGATCGCGCCCTCGCGGCGCAGATCGCCGCACTGCCCCCCGAACGCGATACGCTGTCGCTACATGTGGAGCTGCGTGCCGCGCGCCGTGAGCTCACCCGTCTCGAGACCTCGATCACGGCGGCGGCGCTTGCGACGCGAGCCGATGCCACCGCCGACAGTGTGCTCGAGCAGGCGCGCGGCGCGGCCGCCGATCTGGTGTTCCGCACCGAACGTGCGCTGGTGGACGCGGCGGCGCTCAACGATGACCTCCGTGCCACGCGGGATGCGCTGCGTGCCCGCATGCAACTCGACCTTCCCCCCACGGCGATGCTGCTGGCATCGCTGGTGCTCGGCCTGGTGCTCGGCTTCGCCTATGTGTTGTGGCGTGAACTGCGTCGCCCCACGGTGGGTGACGAACAGGAACTCGAGGCGCTCACGCGCACCCGCGTCATCGTTCATCGCTCGGTGGCTGCATCGGTGCTCGCCGTGCGTGCGCGCCGACGCGGGGATGAGATGTTGCCGCTGATCATGCAGCACACCGATGCGGCCTGGCCGCTGCTGCATCTCACCTTGAGCAGCATCGGTGACGTATCGCGGTATGTCGAAGTCGTGGCCGACCAGCCGGTGTTGGCCGGAGCGGTGGCGCTCAACCTGTCTGCTGTCGCCGCCCACGAGTCGCGGGCCACCGTGTTGGTGGACGCCGTGTTGGTGGACGCCGCGCTGCGCCACGGTGCGCCGCGCCACGGTGCGCTCGTATCCTTGCTCGCCCCCTCGGTGCTCACGAGCGTGTCGGACACGAGCGCGCCGATGATGGCGTCCACTGCCGCCCGGGGTACGTCGGGGCACACCCCATGGGACGCTCCCCGCTCGCTGGCGATCGGTCGCGATACGTTCATCGATATCGTGTTGCCGCGTCGCGAGCGCTCGCGGCACACGGGCGATGATCTCAGTGCCTCGACGGACGCGGACTGCCTCGATGATGCGCTGCAGCGATTGGCGGCGCATCATGATCTTGTGGTGTTCATCACCGACCTTGAGCTCGATGCGCAGGTGCCGCCGGATACCGATGTCGTGCTGTGCGCGCGTCTTGGCGTGACCACGTTGGACTGGTTGTCTCGCACCCTGCGACAGCTGGAGGCACGTAAGCGCCGGGTGCGTGCCGTGGTGCTCTGGGCGACCGATCTGCCGCTGGCCGGATAAACACCATCGTGCCGTCTGTGGCGCGTTGCGTCGTCGTCGGCTAGTCTCCAAGCCATGTGGGCCGATACGCTGTTGTCACTCGAACGTGGTCACCTGATCCGCCTCGCGCTGTGGGCCGGCGCGTGTGTGTTGAGCGGGACGTCACTGCTGGCGTGGTTGATGGTGCGTCGCGCGACGGCGCCGCTGTTGCGGCATTTCGCGATACAGACCGCCGCGTGGGGGGCGGTGAACCTCGCCATCTCGGCCTGGGCGTGGCGCGGCCTGGCGTTCCGCGACTTCGCCGGCACGCAGCGCTTGCTGAACGTGCTGTGGCTGAACACCGGTCTCGACGTGGGGTATGCGGCGGTTGGTGTCACGCTGGCGCTGACGGCCTGGCGCTGGGGCGCGCGCGCCGGTGGTATCGGCGCCGGTCTCGCCGTCGTGGTGCAGGGGGTCGCTCTCGCGTTACTCGACCTGCGCCTCATCGCGGCGATTGGGCCACTGCAGTAGGGAGTAAGGGGTAGGGAAGGGGATGTCCTCAGCGATACTCCGTACTCCGTACCCCGTACTCCGTACCCCTCACCCCTACTTCTTACTCTCGCATGGAACCCGTTATCCCTGATCTTCGCGCCGAACCGCGTGCGAGTGCGTATGCGCAGCTGCTCGAGATGCAGTCGTTGTTGCTTGAGGGCAGTGACGATGCCATCGCCGGCATGGCGACGGTCAGCGCGCTGCTGCACCACGCGTTCGGGCATCTGTGGACGGGGTTCTATCGAGTGGTGGAGCCCGGACGCCTGCTGCGTGTCGGTCCGTATCAGGGGTCGCTGGGGTGCCAAGAGATCACCTTCGGGCGTGGCGTGTGCGGGACGGCGGCGGCCGAAGGCCGCACGGTGGTCGTGGCGAACGTGCATGACTTCCCGGGGCACATCACCTGCGATCCGCGATCGCAGAGTGAGATCGTGGTGCCGGTGTTCGACGCGTCCGGCGCGCTGATGGCTGTGCTCGATATCGACTCCTCGGTTCCGTCTGCTTTCGGCGATGTCGATCGCGACGGGCTCGAACAGTTGGTGGCTTGGTTTGCCCGCACGACGTATGTTCCCGTCCCTGCCTGACTCCTCAGTCGCCCCGTCGATGACCGGCTACTCCGATCGGATCAACCACGCCTTCGCCTTCGCGGCGAAGCACCACGATCAGCAGGTCCGCAAAGGCACGCGGCTCCCGTATCTCACGCATCCGGCGAATGTCGCGGTGATTCTCACCCGCTATGGGTGCGGCGAAGACGCGGTGGTCGCGGGAATCCTGCACGATGTCGTGGGCGACTGCGTTCGCGGTGGCTGGACACGCGAGACGCTCAACGAGCGCATCGGCACCAAGTTCGGCAACAGCATGCTCGAGATGCTGTTGTCCGTGACGGAGCGCCGCACGGATGATGACGGCGTCGAGCTCTCGTTGGACGATCGCAAGGACGACTATCTCGCGCGGCTCTCCCTCGCAACTGCCGATGCACTCTGGGTCTGTGCCGCTGACAAGGTGCACAGCGCGAACTCCATACTTTCTGATCTGCGCCGCACGTCGTTTCCCGAAACCGTATGGGGACGCTTCGCTGCCGGACGCGACGGCACGGTGCGCCAGTACGCCCGCGTGAGCGATCGACTGCGCGAGATCGGCTTCAACGTCCCGATCGTGAACGAACTCGCGCACGCCGTCGCGGAGCTGGGCCGGATCTGATTCTGAGAGTGCTTGCGGCGACATCGGAACGGCCAGAACACAGATGACGCCGAAGACACCGAAACCACACGGATAAGCAAAAGCAAAATTGTTGACTCGTAAAGCGAACGACACGGCGCAGCGGCAGCACACCGCTTATCCGTGTCGTTTCCCTTTTACATCCGCGTCATCCGTGTTCCGGCAGTAGCGATCTTTCAGCCAACGCGGAACCAGAAGCTCACACGCCGGCCGTCGCGCCGTAGCTCGTCTCGACGTAGTTCTCGAGAATCACGAGAAACTCCTCGACGATCTTGTCGCCCTTGAGCGTCGTGAAGAGCTTGCCGTCCACGTACACCGGCGCCTTCGGCTCTTCGAACGTGCCCGGCAGCGAGATGCCGATGTTCGCATGCTTGGATTCGCCCGGTCCATTCACAACGCAACCCATCACGGCGACCTTCATTTCCACCACACCCGGCCGCGACTCGCGCCACACCGGCATCTGCTCGCGCAGGTAGCCCTGAATGTCCTCGGCCATGTGCTGGAAGAACGTGCTGGTGGTACGACCACACCCCGGGCAGGCGGTGACCTGCGGCGCGAACGAGCGCAGCCCCAGTGACTGCAGGATCTGCTGCGCCACAAACACTTCTTCGCGACGATCGCCGTTCGGCTTGGGCGTGAGCGACACACGGATCGTGTCGCCGATGCCTTCGCTGAGTAGGATGGCCAGCGCGGCACTGGACGCCACGATGCCTTTGGCGCCCATGCCCGCTTCGGTGAGGCCTAAGTGCAGCGGATAGTCGCAGCGCTTGGCGAGACGACGGTAGCACTCCACCAGATCGGGCACGACGGAAATCTTGGCGCTCACAATGATCTTGTCATGGCCGAGTCCGACTTCTTCGGCCAGTGCGGCGGAACGGAGCGCGCTCTCCAGCATCGCGTCCATGTACACGTCCTTCGCGTCGCGCGGCGTGGCCGACTTCGCGTTCTCGTCCATCATGTCGGTGAGCAGGTTCTGATCGAGCGAACCCCAGTTCACGCCGATACGCACCGGCTTGTCATGGTCGATCGCCGCCTGCACGATTGTCGTGAAGTTCGTGTCGCGATGCTTCGTGCCGACGTTGCCCGGATTGATCCGATACTTGTCGAGTGTGGCCGCACACTTCGGGTACTTCGTGAGCAGCAGGTGCCCGTTGTAATGGAAGTCGCCGATGAGCGGGACATCCAGCCCGCGATCTTCGAGGCGCTGCCGGATCTCAGGGACGGCTTGAGCGGCCTCGTCGTTGTTGACCGTGATGCGCACTTTCTGCGATCCGGCCTCGAATAATTCGGCGACCTGATCCGCGGTACCGGCGGCGTCTGCCGTATCGGTGTTGGTCATCGACTGCACCACGATGGGCGCGGAGGAGCCGACAGAGACACCGCGCACCTGAGTGGTGACGGTGGGACGACGAGCGTGAAAGCCGTGAACGGAAGACACCATTGAATCCGGTTGAGAGTGGCTGATGTAAGGTAGCGCCGGAAACGCCTTCTCCCCAAGTTCCAGCCATGACCGATCCAACGTCGTCGCCCCCTGATGAGATGCCAGCCGCCGCCCCCGCCGCTGCGTCCAAGCCCCGCCAGTCCTTCCTCAGGCGGCACTGGCTGGCGGTCGGTGTCTTCGGGGTGTTCGGCCTCCCGGCCCTCGGGATCGCCCTCTGGGCCACGATCGCGCTGAGCTGGAGCTACTCCAGTGGCAAGCGGGCCGGATACGTCCAGAAGATTTCCCGAAAAGGCTACGTCTGCAAAACCTGGGAAGGCACGCTGTACACCGACATCGCGAAGGGCTTCCGGTCGGACAGTTTCTCGTTCACGGTGCGCAGCGATTCGCTTGCCCACGTGATCGAGGCACTCAGCGGCAAGAGAGTTGCAGTGGACTACGAGCAGCACATCTACGTGCCGACGTCCTGCTTTGGCGACACGGAGTACTTCGTGACCGGCGTGAGCGCCCTTCCGGAGTAGCACGAGGTCCCAGGTGCGGGTTTCCCCTATTGCTCTGGAGATCACGATGAATTGCCTTGCCAAGTTTGCCGCCGTGGCCGCGCTGATGATCACGCCGGCGATGGTCAGTGCCCAATCTTCCGCCGTGGGTTTTGGCCTGAGTGGTGGCCTGTCGGTTCCGACCGGAGATCTCGGCGATGCCGTTGATGCCGGCTACTCGATCGCCGGCCATGTGTTCCTGAAGTCGTCGTCGATGAAGTCGCTCCGCTTCCGCGGCGACGTGAGCTATAACGGCTTCGACTACAAGAACATCGATGCCTCGTACCGCAGCCTTGGCTTTGTCGGCAACGCGCTCATCGACCTGTCGACCAATGGCGGCGTGAAGCCGTACGTGCTTGGCGGTCTCGGTGCCTTCAACGGCAAGCGCTCGACGCAGATCGGATCGGCCGCGGTGGTTTCGACGAGTAGTACGGACGTCGGCATTCAGGTCGGTGGCGGACTCAACTTCCAGCTGTCGGGCTTCTCGACGTTTCTGGAAGTGAAGTACGTGAACGTGTTCACCGACAACAACAGCGCGGGCTACATCCCGATCACGTTCGGCGTGCGGTTTTAAGCGGCGACGTAACACCAGACGGCCCGGTATCCGCGAGGATACCGGGCTTTTTGCGTCGGGGGATACTGTTGGGTGCGATTTCTCGCCACTTTTCGGAAGAGATGACTAGCCAGACTGCTCCCAACATCATCGTCGGCGCCGGCGTGGCCGGACTCGTGTGTGCGATCGAACTCCATCGCGCCGGCCGGCCTGTGCTTGTGCTCGATGCTGCGTCGGAGGTGGGCGGGCGCGTGCGCAGCACGACGCGCGACGGCCTCGTCTTCGACCACGGCTTTCAGGTGCTGTTCACCGCGTATCCCACGCTGCGCCGCTACCTCGATCTTGACGCCCTCGCCCCGCGCACGTTCCTGCCGGCCGCCCGCATCGTGCAGGGTGGACGGGCGTCGCTGATCGGCGATGCCCTGAGCGACCCGTCGCTGCTGATCGACACGGTCATGGCGCGCGCCGTGCCGCTCGGTGACAAGCTGCGCCTGCTCGCGCTGCGTCGCTTTGCCCAGCAACGCTCGATCGACGAATGCTTCTCGGCGCGTTTCGCGGGTGTGAGCACGCGCGATTTTCTGGCCTCGCGAGGGTTCAGCGCGTCGGTGATCGACGGATTCTTCGCGCCGTTCTACGGCGGCATCTTGCTGGATCGTACCCTCGCCACCAGTGCGTCGGTGCTGCTGTTCACGTTCAAGATGCTGGCGGAGGGCGATACGGTGGTGCCAGCGGCCGGCATGGGTGCCCTGACCAAGCAGCTGGCAGCGCAACTGCCGGCGGGCTCGATTCGCACCGATGTCGGCGTGAACGCGCTCACCGTGCACGAAGGGCGCGTGGCGGGGGTGGCGCTGGCCGACGGCGACGTGATGCCAGCGGCGCAGATCATCATGGCCACCGATGCACCGGCGGCGGCCAAGCTGGCGGCCACGGCCGGCGTGCAGATCGCCACGCCATCGGGGGCGCGCGGCACCACCACGCTGTACTTCACCACCAGCGGCGCCTCGCCGATTCCCGGTCGCGCGCTCTGGCTCAATGCCGATGCGTCGGCGGTGATCAGTCATGCGGTCACCATCACCGATGTCGCGCCGGAATACGCGCCGCGCGGAGTCTCGCTGATCGCGGCCAGCGCGGTGGGTGACGCCGCCGATCGCAGCGATGCCGATCTGGAATCGGCCGCACGACGCGAGTTGGCCGCCATGGCGAAGGCTGCCGGCGATGCGGCGGCCGAGGCGAAGACCGCATCGCTGTCGCGCGTAGCGCTCTGGCGCGTGCCCTACGCCCAGTTCGCGCAGCCTCCGGGATGGCGGGAACACCGTCCGACGATCGCGTGTGGTATACCGGGGCTGTGGCGTGCCAGTGAAGTGTTGCACTCCAGCTCACTCGAAGGTGCGGCGCGAGGCGGGCAGGATGCCGCCCGGGCTCTGTTGCAGTCCCCCTGACCATCGGTTTCCCTATGCGCTTCTCCTCTGTTCGAACCGTGGCGCTGATCAGCGCCCTCGCCCTCGGTACCACCACCCTCTCCGCGCAATCGCTGCGCGAACAGACGCGTGTTCCGAGCACAAAGTCGCCGACACAGGTCATTTCGGTGAATCCGTTCCTACCGCTGTTCGGCTACTTCCAGGCCGAGTACGAGCACCGGCTCACGAAGAACGCGTCCGTCGGTATTTCCGGCGCGCACATGAAGCTCGACGACCTGTACACGAGCGTCGACGTGAAGCTGCGTTTGTATCCGCAGGAGCGCGTGCTGGAGAAGCTCGGCATCTCGGCGGGACTCGGATACGGCCGGGTCAAGAGTGAGGACGTCAACTTCTGCGATCCGTCCTTGTCGATCCCGTGCGTCGCTGACAAGCCATCCGCCTCGGCGCCAACCTTCGCGGTGGAAGCGCAGTATCAATGGCTACTGGGCGGGGGCCGTTCCACCGCCGTCGCGATCGGCGGCGGCGTGAAGCGGTTCTTCATTGCGGAGGAGAGGTCCGCGAATCTCGAGCGCGTCGTTCCTACGCTGCGGCTGACGATCGGGTACGCGTTTTAGCGTTGGCCGACGTCAGCAACAGGCATTGACGTCGGTGCGCTTCCGTTCGTATCCCCAAATCAGCCGACGCCGAGCAATCCGGCGACTTCCGCCAGCCGTTCAACGGTGACTACAGCCCCCGCAGCGCGCAGTCGTTCGGCCGATACGATTTCCGCATAGCCGATCACCGTCATGCCAGCGGCCGTCGCTCCCTGCACACCGAGGGGGCTGTCCTCAACGACGATCGTGCGCGACGGATTGAAGTCGAGGGCGCGCGCGGCGTGCAGGAACAGATCGGGGGCAGGCTTAGGCTTGCCCACATCGACCGCTGAGAATCGCTTGCCTTCAAAGCGAGACAGCAGTCCTGTCTTGCCGAGCGTCGTGCGCATCTTCTCGTGCTCGCCGTTCGACGCCACGCCGTAGCGCATCCCCGTAGCGTCGAGCGTGTCGAGCAACGCCACGATGCCATCGACCGGTTCGAGGTCGCGCTGCAATGCCACCGTGACGTTCTCGGTGAAGCGCGCCAGCAGGTCATCGGGCGGCGCGTGGCCCATCATCTCGGTGACGATTTCGACGCAGCGCGGCATCGAGTTGCCCATGAAAATGTCGAGCGATTGCTCCATCGTCATGGGCAAGCCGATTTCGGTAAGCAGTAGCGCCCACGTACCGTTCGAAATGCGTTCGCTGTCCACCAGCACGCCGTCGCAATCGAAGATCACACCATCGATCACATCACCGACGGTGTGGCGGAGCACTACAGCGGCGGGTGCGTTCATTGGCCGAGCGACGGCTCAGCAGCTGCGAGACTGGCGCGGGCTTGCTCGAGCTGACGTTGCACGGCGTCGAGGCCCGTGCCGCCGTCGATGTTGCGGGCGGCGAGTGATGCGTCCACGCCAAGGGCATCGCGCGCATCGGTGCCGAACAGGGCGTGCGCAGCGGTGAACGCCTCGACGGGCAGCTGGTTGAGCTCGATGCCGCCTTCTTCCGCCTGCCGCACCAGCGAGCCCACGGCGCCGTGCGCCTCGCGGAACGTGGCGCCCTTCTTCACCAGATAGTCGGCCAGGTCGGTGGCCATCATCGCGCTGGAGCAGGCCGCACGCATGCGCGCCTTCTCGAAGCGCAGTTCGGCGATCGCGCCTGCCATCGAGGGCAGTACCAGCAGCAGCAAGTCGACGGCGTTGAACAGCGCGCGCTTGTCGTCCTGCAGGTCCTTGCTGTAGCCGCTGGGCAGGCCCTTGATCGTGCCGAGAATCGACACGAGGTCGCCGAGCACACGGGCGCCCGAGCCACGGGCCAGCTCGAACACATCGGGGTTCCGCTTCTGCGGCATCATGCTGCTGCCCGTCGAGAAGCCGTCGCCGAACTTCACGAAGCCGAACTCGCTCGTACCGTAGAGGATCATGTCTTCGGCCAGGCGCGAGCAGTGCGCCGCCGTCATCGCGCAGGCGAACAACGTTTCGGCCACGAAGTCACGGTCGCCAGTGGCGTCGATGCTGTTGGCCGAGATGGCGTGGAAGCCGAGCGATTCTTTGAGCAGCACACGCGACACCGGGAACGCCGACCCGGCAATCGCCCCCGAACCCAGCGGCATCACCGACGTGCCACGCTCGGCGTTGGCGAAGCGCGTGCGATCGCGCGACAGCGGCCAGAAGTGCGCGAGCAGCCAATGCGTGCCGCTGACGGGCTGGGCGCGCTGCAGGTGCGTGTAGGCCGGCAGCACGGCGTCGGAGAGCGTCTCGGCCTGCATCAGCAATGACGCCTGCAGCTCCGCGATTGCGGTATCCACCCGATGGCAGGCGTCGATCGTCCAGAGCCGCGACGCCGTGGCCACCTGATCGTTGCGGGAACGTCCCGTGTGCAGCTTGGAGGCGACCGTGCCGGCTTCCTCGTGCAGGAGCCGGTCGATCATGGTGTGGATGTCTTCGTCGGTGGCCACCGGCTGCGCGCCGTCGGCGATGCGCTGGGCCACGCGATCGAGCCCCTGCTGCAGCGCGTCGCTTTCTTCACGCGTGAGTACGCCCGCTTCGCCCAGCGCCAGCGCCCACGCCTTGGACAGGCGCACGTCATGCGGCCAGAGACGGAAGTCGGTGCCGATGGAGCGATTGATCGCATCGAGGAGCGGCGACGGGCCGCCGGCGAATCGACCGCCCCACAATTTATGGGTTCCGGCTTCGGAAGTGCTCACGGCATACTCACGACAGGGTTCGAAGGAATGACGACGCGGGAAATCTAGGCGGTCCGTTGGTGATCAGGCACGCAGATAGGCGCGCAGCTTCTTGAGCACACGTTCGCGCCCCTCGGTGGAGCGGCAGATGATGAGCACCGTGTCATCGCCGGCGATGGTGCCCGCCACGTCGGGCCACTCCAGTTGATCGAGTGCCTTGGCCACGGGCTGCGCGCCCGACTTGATCGTGCGCGCCACCACCAGCACCTGCACGCCTTCCACATGCGCGAGGAGTTGCGGCAACATGCGCTCGAGCTGCGCGAGTTCGTCGTCGTCGCCACCGGCGTCGGAGAACGCGTAGCGGGAGTGGCCCTGCGCATCGGGGATGCGGGCGAGACGGAGTTCGCGCAGGTCGCGGGAGAGCGTGGATTGCGTCACGTCCCAGCCGCGTTTGGCGAGCTGTCGTCGCAGCTCTTCCTGGCTGGCCACGGCTTTCGCGGCGACGATCTCGCGAATGACCTGGTGGCGCTGGTTCTTGTCGGACACGCGGCGGGCTCCTGCGAATCGGTTCGGCGCCGAATGATGCGCCACCGGGAGAGAAACGAGGCACCGCTGTGACACGAGAAAGATTGACAGCACGGCGATGCAAAATTATGCATTAATTGTGCATACTCTACCGGACTCCACGCAACTCCCAATCACGACCGTTACCGGACCGACGTACCGCGTGGGTGTGCTGGGCGCGAGCGGGTACTCGGGGCGCGAACTGTGCGCGCTCATCCTTGGTCATCCCAACCTCACGCTCGCGTTTGCCACCGCGAACGCACAGCGCGGTACCACGTTGCGCGTGCGAGCGGGCGGACGGGTCCATGCCATTCCGATGGTGGGCCCCGACGAGGTCGATCTGTCGAGCGCCGATCTGGTGTTCGCGGCGCTGCCGCATGGCGCGTCGGCCGAGTGGGTGACGAAAGTGATTACGGCCGGGGCGCGCGTGGTCGATCTGTCGAGCGACCTGCGCCCCGGGCACGGCGGAACCGATCATGCGCCGGTGGGCGTGCCGAACGATGCGCCCTATGGCTTGCCCGAGCTCTTCCGGGCGCCGTTGCACGGCGCACGCGTGGTGGCCAACCCCGGCTGCTATGCGACCAGCATTCTGGTGGCGTTAGCCCCGTTGGCGAAGGCCGGGCTGATCGCGCCGGGTGCGACAGTGAACATCGCCGCCGCCAGCGGCGTGAGTGGCGCCGGCGCTTCGCCCAAGCTCGAGCTGCTCTTCGCCGAAGTGACGGAGAATTTCCGTCCGTACGGCGTGGGCAATTCGCATCGGCATCTGTTCGAGATGCGGGCCAGCCTCGCCACCCTCGGCGCCGACTGCGACCTGCTGTTCACGCCGCACTTGCTGCCGATCGACCGCGGCATTCTGTCCACGATCACGGTGCCGCTCACGCGCCCGATCGATGATGCCCTGGCGCCGTTCCGCGACATGTACGCCAACGAGCCGTTCGTGGAGCTTACCAGCGATCTCCCCGCACTGACCGACGTGCAGCATCGCAACGTGGTGCGCATCGGCGCGCGGATTCCCACGGGAGTGCGCACACCGACGCTGCTGGTGTTCAGCGCGATCGACAACCTGGTGAAAGGCGCGGCGGGTCAGGCGATCCAGAATGCGAACCTGATGCTGGGGCT
>JBBARJ010000007.1:0-7577 GCA_040399825.1 Gemmatimonas sp. | reverse complement strand
GCCGCGTTGTGGCACGCCACCAATGCTGGCGTGGTGGTCGTGCATGGTGGTGGCGATCAGATCAGCGCGCTGCAGCGGCAGCGTGGTGAGGAGCCGGTGTTCGTCGGTGGTCGGCGGGTAACGACCGACACGGCGCTCGAGCTGGTGCGCATGGTGTTGTCGGGGCTGGCCAACAAGCAGATGGTGTCGGCGCTCGTGGCGGCCGGTGCGCCGGCGGTGGGCATTTCCGGCGAAGACGCCGCGTTGCTGCGCGCGGTGCCGATCGACGTGGCCACGTTCGGGCACTCCGGCACGCCGGCGGTAGTTGATCCGCGGCTGGTGCGCGCCCTGCTGGCATCGGGATTTCTGCCGGTGATCTCGCCGGTGGCGGCGCGGGAAGCGGAGAGTGGGGCTGGTGCGTACAACGTGAACGGCGACGATGCGGCCGCGGCGATCGCGGCGGCGCTCGGCGCCGATGAACTGTTTCTGATGGCCGATGTGCCGGGTGTGCTGGACGGCGACAAGCGGCTGGTGCCGCGTCTCTCGCTGAGCGAGGCGCAGGCGCTGGTTGCCAGTGGGGTGGCAGGGGGCGGCATGGCCGCCAAGCTCGATGCCTGCGCGCAGGCGCTGGCCGGTGGTGTACACCGGGTGCGGATTGGCGATCTCGCCGCACTCACTGTTCCCGAGGCGGGAACCGCGATCGTTGCGCGCGTGGACGCAACGGATGCCGTCTCTTCCAGGTAGCTGCTCATGACTTCGACGATGCCCTCGACCGCTCCGACCACCGCGTTCACGGCCACCCCGGCTGCTGCACCGTCGGCCTTGCCCGCCATTCTGGGCACGTACAAGCGACAGGCACCGCTCTTCGTCCGAGGAGACGGCGTCTACATGTTCGACGAGCATGGCAAGAAGTACCTCGATCTCGTGGCCGGCATCGCGGTGACGTCGCTAGGGCACAACGACCCGGGCGTCGTGAACGCCATGCAGGAGGCGCTGGCCACGGGACTCATTCACACGTCGAACCTGTATCGCACGGCGCCGGGCGAGGCGCTGGCGCAGTGGTTCGTGGATCACTCGTTCGCCAGCAGCGTGTTCTTTGCGAACTCGGGGGCCGAGGCCAACGAGGGCGCTTTCAAGTTCGCGCGTCGCTGGGGTGGCACGCAGGGCTTCCCGAGCAAGCACCACATCATCGCGGTGCGCGGTGCGTTCCATGGGCGCATGCCCGGCACGTTGGCGGCCACCGACCGTCCGGCCTATCGCCTGCCATTCCGTCCTCTCATGGGTGGCGTGACGATCGTGGAGCGCGACCTGGACGAACTCGCCCGGGCGTTGCACCCCGAGAAGACGGCGGCGGTGATCGTCGAGCCGATTCAGGGCGAAGGCGGTGTACGCGTGGTCGACCCCGAGTTCCTGCGCGGTCTGCGCGAACTCACGCGCGAACGGAACGTGCTGCTCATTCTCGACGAGATTCAGTGCGGACTGGGACGGACCGGGACGTTCTTTGCGCACGAGCAGATCGGTGTCGTGCCCGACATGCTCACGATCGCGAAGCCGCTGGCCAACGGTCTGCCGATCGGCGCGATTCTGGTGAACGACGCCGTGGCGCGCGCGATGCAGCCGGGTGATCACGGCACGACTTTCGGCGGCGGTCCGCTGCTGGCGCATGTGGCGCACCATGTCGTGCAGCGGTTGTCCGACCCGGCCATGCTGCAGCACGTGCGCGAGACCGGTGCGTGGTTCGGCGAACAGTTGCAGGGAATTGCCGATCGCACCGGTCAGGTTCGCGCGATCCGCGGCAAGGGACTCATGTGGGGCATGGACGTGCATGAGCCGGCGGCGGCGATCATCGGTCGCGCCTTCGAGAAGGGACTGCTGCTGGTCAGCGCGGGCGAGCACACGCTGCGTTTCCTGCCGCCGCTGGTCATCACCAAGGACGAACTCGCCGCCGGTCTCGCGATGCTGGAATCCTCGATGCAGGCGTAAGGCGTCGTGTGCACGTGCGTGAGCACGTGCACACGGACACCGCGCCGCGACAATATTTGCGCGCGACCTAGTGCATTTGCGCCGAATGCACAATATTGCCGTCGCCTTCACGTGCCTCCGTGAACGGTGCGGGAGATTCACGCGGTGCGTTCGCGTGTCGTCATCCGCGAAGCGCACCGACCTCGCGTGGTTCGATCACCGGCGGTGTGGCCCCTGTCCTGGCGCGTCGATCCGGCGACGTGCTCGAGGCCGGACAGGGCCGCTGGTGGAGTTCGCTCGTGCGGCGATTCGGTAACGGCCGAGCCCTTGGCGCTGCGCGTGGCGAGCATGGTGCATAACTTTCGCTCATGCTCGTCTCCAGACCGATTTTTCGCGCATCCGCGATTGCCGCGTCGATGCTTGCTGCCACGGCCGCCGCGCCGTCGCTCGCCGTCTCGTCGCTCGCCGCCCAGGCCGCGCCGCCCACGCTCGTCGTGCAGATCACCATCGACCAGCTGCGCCCGGACTATCTCGATACGTGGGCCTCGCAGTTCACCGGCGGCCTTGGCCGTCTGCTGAAACAAGGGGCGTTCTTCACGAATGCCTCGCACGACCATGCCACGACCGAGACGGCGCCGGGTCATGCGACGCTCTGGTCGGGACGCTATCCGTCGCACACCGGCGTGGTGCTGAATGAACTCGGCGTGGCCGATCCGCAGTCGCCGCTGCTGCTTGGGCGTGGTGGCGGCGCCTCGCCGTATCGGTTCCGCGGCTCGTCGCTCTTTGATTGGATGCGCACCCGCGACCAGTTCAGCCGCGCGCTGTCCGTGTCGCGAAAGGACCGCGGCGCGATTCTGCCATTGGGTCGGGCGAAGCAGCAGGTGTACTGGTACTCGCTCGACGGGCGCTTCACCACCAGCCGCTACTACGCCGACACCCTGCCGGCCTGGGTCCAGCAGTTCAATGCGCGCGATTTCCTGAAGCCGTACCTCGGCGCCCAATGGAATCCGCTGCTCGCGGCCTCGCAGTATCCCGAGAAGGACTCGGTGGCCATCGAGAATCAGGGCAAGGACTACGTCTTCCCGCACACGCTGGATACCGACGTGCGCGCGGCCGGGACCAACCTCACGGAGTTTCCGTGGATGGACGAGGTGACGGTTGACATGGCGCTGGCCGGGGTGAACGCGCTCGACCTCGGCAAGGGACCGACGACCGACGTGCTCGCCGTGTCGTTGTCTACCACCGATGCCATCGGACACCGGTATGGACCTGAGTCGCGTGAGCTACACGATCAGGTGCTGCGCGTCGATCGCCTCCTCGGCCGACTGATCGACTCCCTGTACACGCTGCGGGACTCCACGCGCATCGTGTTCGCGCTGAGCGCCGATCATGGCGTATCGCCGTTCCCTGAGGTGGCGTTTCCGGGTGCCGATCCCAACCGCGGCCGCGTGAATCCGCAGCCCATCATCGACGCCGCCCGAAGTGCACTGGCCGCTCGCGGTGTGGAGGGTGATGCGCTCTTGCTGCAGGCGGGCATCGTGTCCCTCGATCGTCGTCGGTTGGCCGCCAAGCGGGTGAACGCCGACTCGGTGGTCACCGCGTTGCGTGGTCAGCTGCTCAAGCTGCCCGGCATGCAGCGGGTGGATCGCGTGTCCACGCTGGCTGCGGCTGCCGCCAAAGGCGACGTGATTGCGCGTCGGTGGTTGCATGCGATTCCCACCGACTTTCAGGCCGAGCTCACGGTGTCGTTCAAGCCGGGCTACTACTGGTCGGGCACGCGCTACGCGACGCACGGCACGCCGCACGACCTCGACGCCCGTATCCCGATCCTGCTCATGGGGCCGCTGGTGAAGCCGGGTCGCTACAGTAAGCCGGTGTTCTCGGTCGACATCGCCCCCACGATGGCCGAGATGCTTGGCATCCCGCCCACCGACAAGGTGGACGGCCGCGTGCTGACCGAAGCCCTGCGTCGCCCGTAGGCCGCCATGCGTATCGACCGCGCCTTCGACGAGCTGCGCTTCGGCGCCGCGCGTACGTTGAATCTGCGCGGGATGCAGCCAACCGCGTCACAGGCCTCCACGCTCACCGACTCCTGGCTCCGGCAACAGCAGGTGCTTGGTGCCGTCGAAGCGCTGGTGATCACGGGACGTGGTAACAACAGCGTGGACGGCTACTCACCGGTGCGCGAAGCGATCGTAAAGTTGCTGCCGTCGCTGCGTCGCCGGAATGTGATTTCCGGGTACGCCGAGCACACGCCGGGTTCGTTCGTCGTCGCGTTCGCGCCGGTGCGTGCGCTGTTCGAAACGCCGAAGCGCCGACGGGAGCGGGTGGTGGCGAAGCCGGTGCCTCCGTCGCTCCAGGCGCTGGACGACGAAACCGTACGGCAGCTGCGCGATCTCTCCACCATGTCGCTGGCCGTGCTCGGCATTCAGTCGCCGACGGCGCTGCAGCTCGAGGACGAGATGCAGCGGCAGTTCTCGGTGCTTAGCGCGGCACTCCCCGACGATGGCGACCGAGAGGCCCTGCTCCAGCAAGCCCTCCTGCGCGCCGCCGAAGAGTACGAAGCGGGGTAAGTTACGACAGCGTTTCGTCTGGATGGTTTCCACTCCACCGGAGTTCATGTCGTGTCCGTTTCCCGCACCACGGCACTGGCGATGACCAGTGCCATCGCGCTTGCCGCACAGCTGTCATCGGCGCTCTCCCCGTCGGTGTTGTCGGCGCAAAGCCCCACGATGATGCCTGGCTATTCGCCGAGCGCTGCGGCGACGCAACGGCGCCTCGAGCAGGAGGCCATTCAGGCGCCGCAGGCCACGCGGGCGCGGACGCACTCCGCCGCCCTGTCGAAGGAGCCGCATGTGGCCGGCACGCCGGCCCAGAAGCGCACCGCCGACTACGTGATCGCCCAGATGAAGGCGATGGGGCTCGAGACCGAGTTGCGGAGCTACGATGTGTATCTGCCGCATGCCACCGGCGTGAAGATCACGAGTATGGGGCGCGATACGACCGTACTCGACGTGCAGGAGCCGGGCATCCCGAGCGATGCCTCCACGATGCTGCCGCAGTATTTGCCGGTGAACGGATACGGCGGTGCGGGTGTGGGTGAAGGCGAACTGGTGTTCGTGAACTTCGGTCTGATCGAGGACTACGCCACGCTGGATTCGATGGGCGTGTCGGTGAAGGGCAAGGTGGTGCTGGCGCGGTATGGGCGGAGTTTCCGCGGCATCAAGTCGCGTGAGGCGGAGAAGCGCGGGGCCGTGGCAGTCCTCATCTACACCGATCCGCTCGACGACGGCTTCGTGCAGGGCGATGTGTATCCCGAAGGCCCGATGCGCCCGTTGCGCGGATTGCAGCGTGGCAGCGTGTTCAACGGCACCGGTGATCCGCTCACACCGGGCTATGCCAGTAAGCCGGGGGCGCCGCGCCTCAAGCCGGAGGAGACGGCGGTGCCGAAGGTGCCGGTCGTGCCGATCAGTGCCGCGAATGCGCAGGCGTTGCTCGCCCAGGTGCGGGGCACCGATATCCCCCGCAACTGGCAGGGCGGGATGGCGCTGCGCTACCACGTCGGCCCGGGTCCGGTGCGCGTCCGCGTGGAAGTGACCACCGATGAAGCGACCGCCGGCACGAAGCAGATCCACAACACGCTTGGGATTCTGCGTGGCAGTACGTATCCGAACGAATACGTGTACATCGGGTCGCATCGTGACTCGTGGGGGCCCGGTGCGGCGGACAATATCTCCGGCACGGTGAGCGTACTCGAGGCGGCACAGTCGCTCTCGGAGATGGCGAAGCGCGGCGATCGCCCCAAGCGCACGATCGTGTTCGCCACCTGGGATGCCGAGGAGTGGGGGCTGGTGGGGAGCACCGAGTACGTGGAAGACGACTCGCTGCGTCTCAAGGCCGGCGCGGTGGCGTATCTCAATCAGGACGTCTCGGCGCAGGGCTCACAGTTCGGCGGCGGTGGATCGCCGTCCATGCGGGCGATGCTGCGTGACGTGACGAAGCAGGTGCAGGATCCGCGTGGACGCGGCACGGTCTACGAGACGTGGCGGGCGGCCACCGGCACCCGCGCCGACACGCTCGAGCCGCCGATGGGTGATCCGGGTGGAGGCAGCGACTTCGCCGGCTTCTACAACCACTTCGGTATTCCGATGGCCGACTGGGGCTTCGGCGGACCGTCAGGCATCTACCACTCGGCGTACGACACCTTCGACTGGATGGAGCGCTTCGGCGATCCGGGCTTTCAGTATCACGCGACCGCGGCACGCATCGGGGCGGCGACGTTGCTTCGCCTCGCCAACGCCCTGGTGCTGCCGTACGACTATGCCGAGTTCGCGCGGACGATGCAGCGCTACGTGGCGCCAGTCGAGCGTGGACTCACGCAGAAGGGGTGGAACGCCGCGGCGACTGCGCCGCTGACGGCGGCGATCGCCCGCCTCGAGACCAGCGCGAACGCCTTCGCCACGACGCGTGATGCCGCGCTGGCCGCCGGTGTGACGCCGGCCGCACAGGCGGCGGCCAACAGTGCATTGCTGCGCGTTGAACGTGCGCTGGCCCGCCCGACCGGCCTCAAGAGCCGTCCTTGGTACCGGTCGCTCATCTACGCGTCGGACGTCGATAACGGCTACTCGACGATGAGCTTCCCCGGCGTGAATGAATCCATCCGATACGGCACGCAGGCGGAGACGGTGGCGGAGATCAATGATCTGGCGGCGCGATTCGGCGCCGCCGCCGACGCAGTCGATGCGGCCCGCACGGCGCTGTCGACGCCCGCGAAGCGCTGATCGTTTGGCTGTGTACGATCTCTCCGATCCACGCTACGCGCGGCAGTTGGTGCTGCGGGGCTTCGGCCCCGCCGCACAGGAACGGCTGGCGAACGGGCGAGTTCTGATCGTCGGTGCCGGCGGGCTTGGTTCGCCGGCGGCGAGCTACCTCGCGGCGGCGGGCGTGGGCACGATTTCGCTGGTCGATACCGATGTGGTCGATGTGACCAACCTGCACCGGCAGCTGCTGTACACCACGCCCGATGTGGGGCGGGCCAAGCTCGATGTCGCGCGCGAGCGTCTGTACGCGATCAATCCGCAGGTGGTGGTGCACACGCACGATACGCGGCTCAACGCCGCGAACGCGGCGTCGCTGGTGGCCGGGCACGATGTGGTGATCGATGCCACGGACAATTTCCCCACGCGCTACGCGATCAACGATGCCTGTCTCGCGCACGGCATTCCGTTCGTGTACGGCAGCGTGGCGCGATTCGATGGGCAGGTGAGTGTGTTCGCCGCCCCGGGCGGTCCATGCTATCGCTGTCTCTTTCCCGTGATGCCCGCGCCGGGCACGGTGCCGACGTGCGCCGAAGAAGGCGTGTTGGGCGTGGTGCCCGGTATTGTCGGGTTGCATCAGGCCACGGAAGCGATCAAGCTGCTGACCGCCATTGGTACGCCGCTGGTGGGTCACCTGCTGTTGGTGGACCTGTTGGCACAGGACTCGCAACGCATCGCCGTCGCCAGGCGTGCTGACTGTCCGACGTGCGGCGATGTCCGCACTCCCTCTCTCCCTGCCATGTCGATTCAGCATCTCAATCCATCCGATGTCGCCGCCCTGCTCACCGGCGACGACGCGCCCATCATCATCGATGTGCG
>JBBARJ010000006.1:26353-32191 GCA_040399825.1 Gemmatimonas sp. | reverse complement strand
GGGGAACTCCCAGCGCACCACCGGCACGCGCCGTTCGCGCAGGAGCGCCATGGCCCGTTCGATCTGCTCGCGCGACGCGTCGTCGGAGACGCCGTCGAACACGGAACGCCCGAGCACTGCCTGTTCCGAGGCGATGCCGGGCGCTCCGTTGTCCGTCGCGAATTTGGACCACGCGCTGTTCGCCGCCGTGATGCGTCCGTCGAGATCGACGGACCAGACGGTCAGCGGCAGCGCGTCGAGCAACCGCCGCACGAACGGCGGCTGCTCGTCGGTCGGCATCACCGGCGCGTCGCGCTCTTCTTGGCGGGCTTGACGGCTTTCTTGACGGCCTTCGCCGGCGCCTTCTTGACCGCCTTCTTCGGCGCGGCCTTGGTCGGTGCCTTCTTGACGGTCTTGGCCGGCGCCTTCTTCACGGGCGCCTTTTTGACGGCCTTCGCGGGTGCTTTCTTGACGGGCGCTTTCTTCGCGACGGCCTTCTTCACGGCCTTGGCCGACGCCTTCTTGGCTGGCGCCTTCTTGGCCGGCGCCTTCTTAGCCGGCGCCTTCTTAGCCGGTGCCTTGGCCGGTGCCTTGGCCGGCGCCTTGGCCGGCGCCTTGGCCGGTGCCTTCACGGCCACCTTCGTGGCGGGCGCCTTCGGGGCCGGCTTGGCCGGGGCCTTGGGGGCCGGCTTGGCTGCCGGCGCCGCCGGCGCTTCCACCTTGGGAGCCTTGGGCGCCTTCGGAGCCTTCGGTGCCTTCGGAGCCTTCGACGGCGCGGGCGCTTCGTCCATGAGGTCGGACTCGTCATCCAGGAGGTCGTCGATTTCGTCGATCTCCTCGATGATCACAGGCACGGGCACCTTGGGTTCCGGCTTGGGCGCCTTCGACTTCGGGGCCGGCTTGGGCGCACCCGGATTCTTGGGCGGACGGCCCGGGCCACGACGCACAGGACGACTGAAGATGTCGTCTTCGTCGTCCTCGTCTTCGATCAGCTCGTCCTCGAAGCTGTCACCCTCGTCGTCGTCCTCGTCGTCGTCCTCGTCCTCGTCGTCGGCACTATCCCACAGGGAGTCGCCGCTTTCGGAGGGGAGGCCGTAGCCATCCTCGTCATCTTCGTCGTACGACGAGCGGCCGTAGCCCACATCATCCATGTCGTCATCCATCAGATGGAGCTTCCCAATCTCGTCGCCACGCGGCATGACGCCTCCTCTCCTCGGAAAAGTTCGAACGCGGTCGTCGTCCGCACCGGCTCCTCCACCGGAAGGGGCAACGCCGCTCGTGATACCCACGACTTCGTGTGCTGCTGAATAGCACGACCAAGTACATACAAAAAACGTGAGAGTCAAGCGTTCGGCTTACTTCACCCGCGGAATTCCTTCCACGGTGCCATCGTTCACCACCGCGTGCAGGGCCTCGTAGATACGTGGTTCGAGGAGTCGACCGGCCTGAAGGCGGAGGTAATCGAGCGTCGTGGCGGCCGTCATCGGCTCCCGATAGGCCCGGTGGGAGGTGAGCGCGTCGAAGGCATCGGCGGCCGTGAGAATCCGCCCGCCAATGGTGATATCGTCGGCGACGCGCCCGTACGGATAGCCGCCGCCATCCCAGTGCTCGTGATGGTCGCGGATGTACAGCAGGGCGTCGCCGAGGTGGTGCAGCGGCGACAGGATATCGAGGCCGATCTGCACGTGCTCCTTCACATGGGCGAATTCGTCGTGGGTAAGGGGCCCCGGCTTGTTGAGGACCGCTTCGCGAATCCCGATCTTGCCGACATCGTGCAGGCGTCCGGCGGTGTGCACCCACTCGACGGTCACGGTGTCCAGCTCGAGCTGCCTGGCGATCGCGGCGGCGAGTTCCGCCACCCGCAGCGAGTGACCACGCAGGTACAGGTCCTTCGCTTCCATGGCGTTGATCAGCGTTTCGGCGACGCTGACACTCATCGCGCGCAGCGCGCCCTTCTCGCGCTCCAGCTGCACTGTGCGCAGCGCCACTTCTTCGCGAATGAGACGATCGACCGCCCGCCGCTCTACGCTGCGGATGCGGCGCATCAACGCGCGTTCGACGGCCGCCTGAAGATCGGGCAGCTCGACCGGCTTCGTGAGGTAGTCGAACGCCCCATTGGAGAGGGCCTCGGTGGCGCTGGTGGCGTCATTGACGGCGGTCAGCATGATGATGCCGAGATCGGTGTCCAGCGCCAGCGCGCGGGGGACCACGTCGAGGCCGCTGATCCCTGGCATCCGGAGATCGCAGAGCATCAGCGAGAATCGTTGGTGGGCCAGGAGCTCGAGGGCGGCCGCGCCGGATTCGGCGACTTCCACCTCGAAGCCGCGCGTGCGCAGAAAACGACTGAGTGCGAGCCGGATCGTGGTCTCATCGTCGACCACGAGAATACGCCGCATCGAATCCTGAGCCAGGGCGGCGCCGGCGGCTTCGATTGCCACGATCGGATCGTGGGCCGGAAGACTGGTCATAGTCGGTCAGGAGGGACTGCAGGGAGCACAATGGTGACGGTCGACCCGACATCGAGCTCGGACTCGACACTGATCGTCCCGCCATGCGCGTGAATAATACCGTAGCTGACGCTGAGGCCGAGCCCGGTGCCGCCGCCGTCCGGTTTGGTGGTGTAGAACGGCTCGAAGATGCGTCGCCGCACTTCCGCGGTCATGCCGACGCCCGTATCGACCGCGGTGATGACGACGTGGTCGTCCGTGTGGGTGGTCCGGACGATCAGTCGCCGTTCGCTGCGGCCGAGCATCGCATGCTCCGCGTTGCCGATCACGTTGAGGAGGACTTGCTGGAGCTTCTGCGAGTCGCCGCTGATGCGTGGCGCGGTGGGATCGAGTTGCAGGTCGACCTGGACGCCGGCGCTGCGGAGACGGTACGCGCGGAGGCGCACCGTCTGTTCGATCAGGTCGTTGATGTCGAGCGGACCGGTGCCCTGCTTCGTTTCCCGCGCGAACAACAGCAAATCGTTGATCACGGTCTTGGCGCGGTCGCTCTCCTGCTTGATCAGCCGGACCGAGTCGCGTTGGTCTTCACCAAGCTCCTCTTCCAGGAGGAGCTGCGCAAAGGCGGAGATGCCGGTGAGCGGATTGTTGATTTCGTGCGCGACGCCCGCCACGAGTTCGCCGAGGGCGATCATCTTCTCCGTCTGGCGGAGTTGTTCCTCGAGGAGTCGATCCAGACTCAGGTTGCGCACGCTCACGACCTGTCCGAGCAGCTCGCCGTCGTGTCCGGTGAGCGGGCTGATCGTGACGGCGGCGGGGAACTCATCGCCATCGCGCCGGCGGTGGACGTCGTGCGACAGGCGCACCCCGGAGTCGTTCAGGCCATCGGCCTCGCGGATGTCCTCTCGCGGATCCCGCCCGGCGACGAGTTGATCGAACTGCATCTCCATGAGCTCAACCTGCGACCAGTCGTACTCACGCGCGGCGGCTGGATTGGCGTAGCGCACGCCCACGCGATCGAGAATGAAGATGGGGTGGTCGATGGTGGTGAGCGCGGTGGCGAGCAGTTGCTCGCGATCGCGGGCCAGGCGCTCTTCCTCGTCGAGCAGCAGGGCGTCGAGGGCGAGGGCGAGCGAGGCGGACAGCCGCTCCAGGGCGATGCGGTCGCGATGCCGGAGGGGCGCGGCACGCGGCGCCGTGACGAGCAGAATGCCAATGCTGCGGTCGCGCGCGGCGAGCGGGACGGCTAGCGCCCACTCGTCGGGCAGCGATGCGGCGACGCTGGCGGGGGCGACATCGCGGAGGCTGGTCACCACGGTGGGACGGCCATCCGGAGCGATGTCCTTTACGCTCATGGCGCCGCCCGGCCGCTGCCCCGTGAAGACATCGAGCGTCCCACTGGTGGCCACGTATTCGATGAGTCCATCGCGGGCACGGGCCACACCGAGGGCCTTGCCGATCGAGGGGACGAATCGGTCGAGCACCTGCAGCAATTCGGTCGCGCCATCGGCCAGCGTGAGGGCCTTGAGCGTGACTCTGGCCAGTTCCGCGGCGCTCTCGGCGCGTTGGCGTTGCACGTCCTGCAACGAGAACAGGCGCGCCGTTTCCACGGCGGTGCCGGCGTGGCGCGCGATAATGGTCAGCAGGTCGATGTCCTGCGGTGCAAAGGCGTCTCGCTTCGCGCCAAGCAGCCGGATCACGCCAGCGCTGCGTTGCCCGAACCGCACGGCGGCGCAGAGCTCCGTTGTGCTGCGGGCCCGATCGGGCCCGGCGGCCAGATGCGACGCCCAGCGTGGGACGCCCGTCTGGGCGGTCAGCTCGACGAGCTGCTCATCGGCGAGGGTGACCGGATCCGTCGAGATGACGCGACCGGCCTCCATGTGCAGCACGCGGTGGAATCCCTCGGTGCCGATGGCGAGGACATCGATCACGTCGCACGGAATCACGAGGTGCACGGCTTCGGCAATTGCTTGCGGCAGGCTCTCTTCACTGGTGAGCTGCGTGAGCTGTTGCTGGGCGCGCGCCAGCAGAGCGAAGCGATCGGCGCGTCGTTCGAGCTCGCCCAACTGCAGCGTGTTGCGGACGGCGAGGGCGACCTGCGTGGCAATGTTCGTCAGCAGCTCCCGCTCATCGTCGCCAAAGCGTCGCATGCCGAGAAAGCGGATGGCGAGGACGCCTTGGGCCTGCTCGTCGAGCACGAGCGGCAGCAGGGCGAGCGAACAGACGCCGGCCTCGACCAGCGCCTGGCCGATGTCGTCGAGATCGGACTCGGCGCTGAGGTCCTCGATGAACATCGGGGTGGCGTTGAGCAGCAATGCCCCCAGTCGCGTGTGCCAGAAGGCGGCTTCCATGCGATGACGCGGGAAGCTGGCCACCCCCCACTGATGCTCGACGTGCGCGGTCTTGAGCTGTGGATCGGCCGCGTACACGGCGAAACCGTCTGCCTGCAGCTCCTGCGCGAGAATGTCCGTCAGCCCGCGATAGAGCGCATCGGGCGAGGTGGCGTTCGCCAGCGAGCGGGACGCCTTGACCAAGACGGCGTTCACGACGGCGGCGCGTGCGGCCTCGTCAGCACGGGCGCGCGCGTCGGCGGCGGCGAGCTCGGCCTGTTGCACCAGCGCTCGGCTCCGCATGACGAGGGCGCCGTGTGCGGCGAGATAGCCCAGCAGGGCCACATCCTCGGCGGCGAAGCGGGCGTGGTGGTGATTGACGCCGATCAGCAGTCCGCGTAGGCGCTCGCCGAGCATGATGGGCGTGGCCACCAGTTGGCGCATGTCGATCGGGAATTGCGGCCCCTCGCTGCTCTGCTTCGGCGCCGTGTCCCCGTTGTCGCAGGCGGCCGTGCCCGACAGCAGCACCTGGCGAAAGAGGGGCGGCAAGGTGTCGAGGGTGAACAGGTGACCGCGGCATACCTCGGTGATCCCGCTGGGCGCCGCGACGCGGTAGCCGTCGGGCTCGACCTCCAGCACGCAGCTCCCTTCCATGCCGATCAACGCCTGCGCAGCGTCGGCAAGGCGTTCGTAGGTGCCACCATCGGTGATCGCGCTGTCCGACAGATCACGGACGAGGCGCGTGAGCGTGTCGGTGAGGTTGCCCGGCGTCACATCGCGTGGCGTGCCGGTCGGCGTGTCCGGTGAAAGGCGTGTCACGACGTGGACTGGCTCCGCGGAGCGCTCCGCGACAACGACGAGAGATGGTCGGTCTTGACCGAATCGGGCGGCGGGCATGCGGCGTCGCATGCTCCAGCACCGGACGGCAGCGCGGGGCTGCCGTCTTGCTGATGACCGTACCACCCTTGGGAGGTCACGGCAATCGAGGAATAGCTGTGGATCGCACCGCTCCGCGCGGACGCGTCAGTTGGGGCGACGCGCCTCGTCGGCGGCGCGGTCGATTTCGGCGCGGTGCATGTCGTAGT
>JBBARJ010000006.1:0-26253 GCA_040399825.1 Gemmatimonas sp. | reverse complement strand
GGGCGACGCGCCTCGTCGGCGGCGCGGTCGATTTCGGCGCGGTGCATGTCGTAGTCGGGCAACCGCGTGGCGAGCTCCGGTTCGAGCGCCTTCAGCAGGCGTCCGTCGAAGCGCTTGGCCGCCGCGTTATCGCCGGTCATGCGGGCGGCGCGGGCGGCCAGGAGCAGGCCGAGCAGGTTGTTGGGTGTGGCCTGGAGGATCGTGTCCGCCTGTGCCTTCGCGACCGTCGGCGCATTGGTCACCTCGGCGATGCGGCCGAAATGATAGCGCTCGTCGTCGGTCGGCCCCTCGAGCATCTCGTGTGAGGCCAGCGCCATCGGCGCGAAGAAGGCGACCGAGTCGACCTTGCCGGCCTCGGCGTATTCCATGATGCGCGTATAGAGCCGGTTCGCCCGCTCGCTGGGCGAGAGGTTCGCGATATTCGGTGCGGCACCCCCGCCGCCGCCCTGCGCGAACGGTGCGGCACCGGCCCCGTCCACGGCCTGCGTGGGGAGTGAGTTGGCCGATCCATCGATGCCGGAGCCCTTGGCGGCGCCGAAGTTCTTGCCCGCGACCATGGCCACGAGCGCCAGCAGGGCCACGAAGGCAACGCCCCAGGGGAGTATCGCCCCCACGCCACCCGAGGCGGCCGGTGTACGCGTGAGCGGTAACCCCTGACCGACCGGAGTGCCACAGCGATGACAGAAGCGGGCACCGGCGGAACTGGCCGCGCCACAGGCGGCGCAGAAACCCGCGCTGCCGGAAGGGGACGAGCCCTTGGAAAGATTTGATGAAGTCATGAGCTGAGAAAAATACTACAATACGGCACGCGTGTACTCCTCCTTTTTAGACGAATCGTGCCGATTCAGAGCCGTTCCCTCGTTCCTCCCGTCCTGACGGGCGCCACCGCCACCGACATCCTCGAGTTGGCGGAGGCGCATCAAGTGCGATTTCTGCGCCTGCAATTCACGGACATTCTGGGCGTCATCAAGAACGTCGAGATTCCGTCGTCGCAGTTCAGGAAGGCGCTGCAGGGCGACATCATGTTCGACGGGTCGAGCATCGAAGGCTTCGTGCGGGTCGAGGAGTCCGACATGCTGCTGGCCCCCGACCTCACCACGTTTCAGATCTTTCCGTGGGGAGAGCCGTCGGCGCGCGTGGGGCGCGTGATCTGCGATGTGAACCGTCCCGACGGCACGCCGTTCGAGGGCGATCCGCGGTACGTGCTCAAACGCCAGGTGGCGCGCGCGGCTGAGTTGGGCTTCGTGATGAACGCCGGCATGGAGGCCGAGTTCTTTCTGTTCAAGCCGACGGAGGACGGACGTCCGGCCACCGATACCCACGACGTGGGCGGCTACTTCGATCTGGCGCCGATGGACCTTGGCGAGGAAGCGCGCCGGGCGATTGTGGACACGCTCGAGCAGATGGGATTTGAAGTCGAGGCGTCGCATCACGAGGTGGCACACGGGCAACATGAGATCGACTTCCGGTACGCCGATGCGCTGCGGACGGCCGACAACATCGCGACGTTCCGGTTCGTGGTGAAACAGGTGGCGCGCCAGTTCAAGTTGATTGCGTCGTTCATGCCGAAGCCGGTGTTCGGGCAGAATGGCAGCGGCATGCACACGCACCAGTCGTTGTTCATGGCGGGACAGAACGCGTTCTGGGATCCGCAGCGCGAGTGGGAGTTGAGCCTGACGGCGCTCCACTACATCGGCGGCTTGCTGAAGCATGCCCGCGCGTTGTGCGCGGTGACGAATCCCCTGGTGAATTCGTACAAGCGTCTTGTTCCGGGATTCGAGGCGCCGGTGAACGTGGCGTGGAGCATGCGTAACCGTTCGCCGATGATCCGTGTGCCGGAGCGCCGTGGCATGGGGACCCGTCTGGAATTGCGCACGCCGGATCCGAGTGCGAACCCGTATCTTGCGCTCACCGCCATGCTCGCCGCGGGTCTAGATGGCATCGAGACGCGGGCGGATTGGCGTGAACCGGTCAACACGAACATTTGGGAGATGTCGTTCCGCGAGCGTCGTCGGTTGCGGGTGGACGACTTACCGCAGGACCTCAGCGAAGCGTGCGACGAGCTGGAGAAGAACGACGTGATGCGGGCTGCGCTGGGCGAACACATTACCGAGCAGTTTCTGGCGGCGAAGCGTTCGGAGTGGCGCGAGTACAATCAGCAGGTGAGTGCCTGGGAGCTCGAACGCTACCTGGCGAAGTACTGAGCTTTTTTCTTTGGGAGACGTGATGAGCGTTCGTTCGTTGTTTGCGCGGGCCGATGAGGTGTTGGCGCAGCGCTATCCGTTCGTGCTGCCCGCCTTGGGGTATGACGCGAAGGCCATCGAGCCGGCGATCGATGCGCAGACGATGATGATTCACCACGACCGCCATCATGCGGCGTACGTGACGAATCTGAACAAGGCGCTGGAGGCGCTTCCCGATCTCCACCAGTACACGCTCGGCGAGCTGCTGATGGGGCTGCGCAAGTGGCCGGCGGCGGTGCAGACGGCGATTCGCAACAATGGCGGCGGTCACGCCAATCACGCGCTGTACTGGGGGCTGCTGGCGCCGGGGAGCGCGACGTCGGCCGCGCCAAGCGGCCAGCTGAGCGAGATGATTGTGCGCGACTTCGCCACGCTCGATGCGTGCAAGGCCGCGCTCAAGGCGGCGGGGCTGGCGCAGTTCGGGTCCGGGTGGGCGTGGCTGGTGAAGACGGCCACGAGCCGGCTGGTGGTGCGCGCATTACCGAATCAGGATTCGCCGCTGCTGGAGGGCGAGTTGCCGATCGTCGGCCTCGATGTCTGGGAGCACGCGTACTACTTGAAGTATCAGAACCGTCGTGCGGACTATCTCGACGCCGTCCTGGCGCGCGTCAACTGGGATGTGGCGAGCGCACAGCTCAAACGGTGAACCCGCTACCCGAAACTTCGACTCAAGACCCGAGACTCACGTGAGTGGTGGGTTTTGCGTCGAAGTTTCGAGTCGTGCGTTCATTGCAGTGGGAATCAGCCGCCGCCGAATCCGAACCGGCGTCCGCTTTCGCCCAGCGTGCCGAAGCGCTGGTTGACGACGGTGTTGTAGATGGAGCCGAAGGTGTAGCCGATGCCAACGAAGGTGTTGTAGCGGAAGTTCGTCTGCAGCTGCTGGCGCTGCGTCAGAATGTCGCGCTCCGACTGGACGTTACGGGCGATGTAGATCTGATCGCGCACGCGCGAGGCTGAGCCGCGGAAATTCAGCGAGAATCCACGACCGAGGCGCAGGTCGACGAAGCCGGAGAGGGTGAGCAGGTTGCGCTGGGGGTCGTGCAGGTAATGCGATCCTTCGAGGGACAGATTGGTGTTGCCCCACTTCTGACGCTGTGTGGTGGCGATCAGCAGCGAATGATTGCCGCGGGTCTCGCGATCTTGATCGAAGACCGTGGTGCCGTAGTACTGGTAGTGATTCAACCCGAGCGTGTACAGCAATGTGAGCTGGCGGCGGGTGGCTTCGGTCCACGGGAAGATGTTGTACTCGAGGGCCGGCGCGAGGCGCATGGAGAGCCGCTGGTTCAGGACTTCGCTGAACCCGCCGGAGACCTTGAGTCCGGCCGTGAGGTGTCCGGTGAGCGTCTTGCCGAAGAGCGCGTTGACGGACGAGGCCCGCTGCAGCACGATGACCGACACGGTGTCGCGCAGTGCCGGGTTGCTGCTGTTGGCGACGAACACCTTGAAGTCGCGCTCATTGTAGCTGGCACTGCCGCCGATGTTGATCTTCCATTGCTCGGTCGTCCGCGCGGCGGAGATCGAGGTCGAAAGATTGGTCTGTTTCACGAGCTGCTCGCCGTTGGCCGAGATGTTGCCATCGATGCGGTAGAGCCAGAAATTCCATCGGTCTTTGACGTTGCGCGGGTTCGCCTGCTGCGGTGCGGGTCCCCCGGTCAGCGAGAGACGGAGGCGCGAAGCGATCGGGGTGCGCGCGATGTACGGTGCGAGTCCCAGCTGAAAGGTGCGCACCAGTTCGCGTCGTACGCGGTCATCGGCATCGTTCGGCAGCGTATTGATGACGAGCGTGTCGGTCTTACCGGCGTAGTTTTTCTGGCCGAGGAAATTGACGGTGATCTCGCGACCGCCGTTGCCGGCGTTCAGACTGGTGAGGAGGAGATGCACATCGCTGTCGAAGCGATCGCGCACCCAGTTCACGAAGCCAAGTTCCTGCACGAAGAAGTCGCGATCGCATCCGCGCACGCCGCCCTGACAGTCCAGGTAGACGCGGAGCGCGGATTTGAGAATGGTGTCGGGTGCGGCACTCGTGGCAACCGACGCGGGCGGCCCGCCGGGGCGACCGCTCGGGCGGCCGGCGCTGGTTTGCGCGAGCAGTACGGTCGGAGCAGCCAGGCTGGCGATCACGACGAGCGAACGAAAGGCAGAGCGCATGCGGTATTGGGGCCGGTGAAGATGAGACCAGACAACGGGGGGACATCGATTGTTGATGTCCCCCCGTTGCTGGTTGATCTCAAGAAAAACTAGACTGGCCGGTCCGAATTGTCATTCTGGAAAACGGAAAAATCTCGTCGGTCGCCGACTCAGGGCTGAATGGAGCCGGGCCCGTCGCCCGCGCCGCTGGCAGAGGCGGCTGTGACGGTGCTGAAGGCAACGGACAGGATCGCGATCACGGCAGCCCCAAAGGTAAGGCTCCGCTTGCGGGAAAACGTGCGTGCGCTGATGTCCTGCACCAGCGGCCGGGCGATCGCGACGGTGACGCCGGTGGAGATAAACCGTTCGCGCGAGGTGGTGGTGGTCTGCGCGACGGTCATGACCACTGAATCGGCCGTGGCGCGGAGAATGATGCCGTCGATCTCACGAACATTCGGACCCAATGGCCCTGCCATGGCCGCGGTGCCCGCGTCGGTCAGGACGACCCGGCCGTCTCCGGTGACCGGCACACCCTGGCCGGCTAAGGGGACGTAGGTGTAGCAGCCGATCAACGACCACGCCGTGAGCGCCAGGACAGGGGCGGCAGTGAAACGACCGGCCACGGAATTCCGTGGCCGGTCGTTCTGTCCTGCACAGTGCGTTGAGCGGGTTACTGGCATGCCGCCGGACGATCCTGCGCCGGCTGCGGGGCCAGCGGGTTCTGCTGCCGCTCGTTGTACGAGATCGGGAAGAAGCAGGGCTTGAGTCCACGGGTGGCGACCCAGCGATCAGCGCGCTCCTGAAAGCGGTAGTGATCGTGGAGGCGACGCCCCTGCAGGAACAGCGACACGGCGCGGGAATGCGACAGCATCGCCCGAGCGGACGGCGAACCGGCCCACGCCGGGAGACCGTCGACGGCACGCAGCGCGTTGATCCGCGTGGTGAATTCGGCGGTGTTGCCAGCGGCGAGCCCGGCTTCGGCGAGGATGAGGAGCATTTCCTTGGCCGAGGTGGCGGTCCAGCCCACGTTGGTGGTGGAGGACAAGCGGCAGCACTCGTCGATGTTCTTGACCGTGGCCGGATCGGCCTGACCCGTTACCGGATCGACCAACTTGATGCCGGCGACGCCGTCGAGCGGGCGCGTACCGGCGGTGGTGACGTTGACGTAACGGGAGCCGGCGCGGATTTCGAGACGGGAATTCATCTCGCCACCCGTGGAGAACCAGCCACCGTTGTTCTGTGCGACGACGTCGAAGCGATAGCGGAAGCTGTTGGCTCCCATCGCGGCGAGTGCGGCGACGGCATCGGCGTTGGCGCCCGCATCATTGATGAGCGGGTTGGCCGGGAACGCCCGCGGCGCGCGCAGCGAGCCCCAGACGGCCCGCGACCACTTGGCCCGCGCGCGCATGCCGAGAATGCGGGCCTGCAGCGGCGAGTTGTTGAGCGCCTCGGCGATGGTGAGGCCCTTGCCGAGGTACGTCGTGGCCGAATCGAACATGACGCGCATGTTCGCCTCGCCGATCGGTGCGCCGTTGGCGGTGCGATCGGAGGTGATGACGAAGTCCTCGTAGCTCTCGCCGATCATCGTGTAGATGGTGCCGGCGAGGAAGTACGCCTGAGCGAGGTCGGCGCGGCTGCGCAGGGAGCCGGCCTTGTCGTAGCCCTCGAGCTTCGGCAGGACGTAGTTGGCCATCCAGCGCGCCTGGCTGACGTACGGATACATGCCGTCGGTGTACTCGTTGAGCGGGTCACCGATGTCGCCGACGTCGAGCAGGTTCCAATACTCGCGCGAGCCCACCCAGGTGAGCTCATCCGAGGCGGCGCCGACAGCGCCGGTGATCTGGTTGCCGGCGGCGTTGACGGCGCCGTACAGGCCGGTCACGAGCGAGCCAGCGGCGGCAGAGGCCGTCGCAATGGCGTCTTCGGTGACGGCGTTGGGATTCTTGACTTCAGTGGAGAAGATCTGGCAGGAAGCGAGGGTCATCGCTCCGACGGCCAGCGCCGCGCCGCTGAGGCGACGACGCAGGCGTGCCGAATCCCCGATCGAAATTCCGTGCTTCATAAGAATGGGGTTCCGGATCAGAAGTTGAGATTGAGCGCGAGAGAGAAGCGGCGCGGGATCGGGAGGCCGAATCCGTCGGTGGCGTTCTGGAAGTTGTCGGCGAGCGTGCCCACCGATCCACGTCCGTTTTCGTTCGATTCCGGATCCTGGCCCGGGTAGCGCGTGAAGAGCAAAATGTTGCGGCCGGAGAGCGTCAGGCTCGCGTCGCGGAAGCCGATCTTCTTGGCCTTCTCGGCGCCGAGGTTGTACGTCACGGCGAGTTCACGCCAGCGGAGGAAGTCACCGCTTTGGCCCTGATTGAGGCCGGGCTCGAGCAGTCGACGGTAGGTCGTGATGTACTCCGTGGCCGCCGCGACGCGCTGTTCCGGCGTGCTGGCCGGGTTCTGCATGATCGACTGGATCTCGGAGAACTCCTTGCGGTTCGAACCGATCGACGGGTGCTGCGAGAGGCGGAAACCGTCGGTCAGGTTGGACACGAGGTATCCCGTGCGGTATTCGAGGGTGGACTGGATCTTCCACCGCTCGCTGATCGTGAGCGTGCCACCGAACGCACCGGTCCACACCGGGATCGAGGCGCCGACGCGCTGTTCGAACAGGATGCCGCTGCCGTCGTAGTCGGCGAGGAACGGCTGGAGCGTGCTCTGCACCGACGACTGCTGGATGTCACGCGGCTGCGCGAAGTAGGCCAGCAGTTCGGCCTTGGTGGCCGGGGTGCCGCGACCATTGAAGTTGATCGGCAGCTGGTCGGCGGTGTAGCAGGCGATGGGCTTGCCGGCCGAGTTGCTGGCCGGGGCCGTGCCGCAGGCCGGGGCGATGCGCGGCTCGTAGATCGATCCCAGCGGATCGCCTTCCTTCAGGTAGATGCGGTACCGGGCATAGCCACCCGAGACGCGGATCGGCGGGGCGCCGCCGAGGCTGGTGAGGGTCTGCTTGAGGTAGGCCGCGTTCGCGAAGACTTCGAGCTTGGTGTTGCCACGCTGGATGGCGGTGCTGCGCACGCCGAGTTCGAGGCCGCTCGCATCGATGGTACCGATGTTGGTGAGCTGCGCGCTGCGGAAGCCGCCCGACGTGGGGAAGAGGCGGGGCACGAGCGCGTCATTCACGTTGCGCTTCCACGCGGTGAAGTCGACGGCGACCTTGTTGTTGAACAGGCCGGCTTCGAAGCCGCCTTCGATTTCGGTGGAGATTTCCGGGCGGAGATCGGCGTTGCCGAGCTGCGACGGGAGGAGGCCGGCGCCGAGCGACGTGACCTGCGGCGCAAACGTGGTGAACTGATCGAAGGCACCGGGCTGACGGCCGGACTGACCGATCGCGGCACGCACGCGGAACGTGGAGAGCAGCGTGGACGACCAGCTGTTGAGATCCGACGGGACCATGGACAGCGAGGCCTTCGGGTAGAAGACGCCACCGGCGTTATTGCCGAACGCGCTGGAGAAGTCGTAGCGGCCGCCGACGGTGCCGAACACCCAGTCGCGCCAGCCGATCTGCGACTGCGCGAAGTAGCCACCGTTGACGGTGGTGAGGAACGACTCACCGGCCGAGATGTTCTGGCCACCCGCGCCGACGACTTCGATGCCGGGGCCCGGGAAGAAGGCCGAGGAGCCGGAGTTGGTGGTGGTGCGGTTGTTGAAGACCTGCAGGCCCGCCACGCTGGACGTGGTGAAGGGGCCGAAGTCGCGGTTGTAGGCGACCTTGCCGTCGAGCGTGAGCACGCGCGTGCCGCCCGAGTAGACCTGACGCGATCCGTCGGGGTTGTTCGACGTGAAGAGGTCGACGTTGTAGCCGAAGGGCGACAGGCCGAAGTCGTTCTGTGAGGCGTAGTCGAAGCCGAGGGTGCTGCTGAACGTGAGACGCTCGGTGGCGGTATACGCGCCGTCGAGGGTGCCGACGTAGCGCTGCACGCCCGTCTTGTTCTGCTGCTGCATTGCTTCGCGCACCGTCATGAACGCCTGATTGCCGAAGGCGTTACCGGCTCCCGAGCAGACGCCGGGTGACACGTAGGTGGACAGGTTGCAGTTGGCGAGCTCGGGGCGCGACATGTAGCTGAGCGAGTTGACGCCGTAGATGTTGTTGTTGTTCTCGGGCGACTCACCCTGCGTGTTGTAGTACGAGTTGTTGAAGCGCAGGCGCAGGTTCTTGGTGGGGACGAGCGACAGGTTGGCCGTGGACTGAATGCGGCGGATGACGTCGCGCGCGGGGCCGTAGTCGTTGCCGCCGAAGGGGCCGTTTTCGAAGTAGTAGCGGCCGCTGGCGAAGTAGGTGACGGCCTGGCCGCCGCCCTGCACGGAGGTGGAGAACGTGTTGCCACGTCCCGTCTCGGTGAAGTACTTGTTGAACACCGGCACTTCGAACACCTGGAAGGCCTTGAGCCCCGGGATGTTCCAGTAGGTGGCGAGCGAGTCGGCGCGCGCCTGCGTGCGGGCGAAGCCGGAGTTCGGGGCGACGCGGTCGCCGAAGCTGACGGCGTCCTGCTGGAGCTGCATGGTCCAGCGCGGGGCGCTCGACGTGCCGGTCTTCGTGAAGAACTGGATCACGCCGTTGGAGGCTTCGGTGCCGTACAACGTGGCCGCGGCCGCGCCCTTGAGGACTTCGACGCGCTCGATGGTGCTGGGGTCGATGTCGTCGATACGCGACGGCGAGCCGCCGCCGCCGTTGCCGATGCCGTAGCCGCCGCCGGAGTTGATACGCACGCCGTCGACGAAGATGATCGGTTCGTTGGACTGTGAGAGCGACGCGTTACCGCGGATGCGGATCTTGGCGCCTTCACCCGAGAGGCCACCCGACACGAGGCCGGTCACGCCGGGTTCGCGGGCGGTGAGGAGGTTCGAGATGTCGTTGATGGGCGCGTTGGCCGGCGGCGTGATGACTGCCACCGTGTTACCGAGGCGCTTCACTTCGGTTTTCTGACCGCTGCCGGTGGTGACGACCGTATTGAGCTGGATCGCCGAGACGGTGACGGAGAAGTCCGCCTTGACCGTCTGCCCGGGGGTGACTGTGACGGTGCGGGTCTCGCGTGAGTAGCCGATGGCGCGCACGCGGACGACGACCTGCGAGGAGCCGCCAGTCACGGTGATGCCCGTGATCCGGTAGTTACCCTGCGTGTTGGTCATGCCGCCGAGGGTCGTGCCGTCGATGCTGACCTGCACGTTTTCGAGGGGCCGACTGTTCGCGGCGTCGGTAATGCGACCTTCGACGATCGCGGTGGATCCTTGGGCCGATGCTCGGGCCAGCGGCACGGCGAGTGCCATCACCGCGACGGCGATCACCTGCCGACACTGTGTGAGAAAAGCTCGGGGCATTACTTGCCTCCTGCGAAGGTGAAGCCACTCCTCGCAAGGAGGGCAAAGTGACAAAACGCGTGCGAATATGTGACATACTGCGAGACGGGGCAACGGTTAATCCCAGTTTTCGTCCCGTCTCAGTGGGACTCGTCGCCAACGGCCGTGTTTTCGCACGCGCCCACCACGTGTGCGGACCGAACGCGGGCGACTACTGCGGCCGGCGCGCCTCGCGCAACGCGTCCGAGAGCTGGCGCGCGTCCGCGTTCGTCGTATCGATGGCCAACGATCGCGCGACGGCGCGCGCGGCGCCGGTGAGGTCTCCCTCCTTGAGGAGCACGAGCGCGAGTTGGAAGTGGCCCGTGGCGAGCCCGGGATCGCGGGCGAGCGCCTGCTCCAGAAACGGACGCGCGCGCGTGGCTTGGTCGTCGCGCAGGTAGTGCGTGCCCAAATTGAGATAGGCCAGCGCCGCGGTCGGATCGACCGTGATGGCGCGGCGGTACGCGGCCACGGCGCCGGTGGAATCGCCCTGCTGGTCGAGGGCGTTCCCCAAGTTGACGTCGGCCATATACAGTCGGGGGTCATGTTGCAGCGACTGCCGATACGCCGCGACCGCGCCGGTGAGGTCTCCCTGCGCGGCGCGGGCGAGGCCGAGATTGAGGAGCAACAGCGGCTCGCCGGGCGCCACCTCGAGCGCGGCCACGTACGCCTCGATCGCGCGCTGGGGTTGGCCCGCGGCCCGCGCGGCGTCGCCGATGCCGCCAAGAACTACCGCCCAGCGTCGCCGGAGGGCCGATCGGTCGTCTCCGCCCACGGGCACCAGGCGCTCACGGAGGAATTGCCGTACGGTGGGCGCGCTGCCGCGGGCGAGATGCAGGCTGGCGAGGGCAAGGGCCTGCACATCACGGTCCGGCGCGTCGGCCAATGCACGCAGCGGCGCGTCGAGGGATGCGGAGCCGCCCTGCTGCTCCGAGCGGGCGAACCGTTCGATCCACTCGGCGAGTCCCGCCACCTGTGCCATGGCGTTGCGCGAGGTGGGGTGCAACAGCAACGGCGTCGCCGTTTCAATCGACGTGGCCGAACGCGCGGCGAGCACGCCCGCGACGGCCGCTTCGTGCGGCTTGAGGGTTCCCCACCAGCGCGTGACCTGCGCATCGAGCGCGGTGACGCTCAGGTTCTGGTGACACCCCTGGCAGGCGCCAACGAGCCCGAGCGACGCGTCGAGGGCGGGTCGGGGGATCGCGATGGAATGGTCGGAGCGCTGGTAGCGAATGGCGCGTCCCAGCTCGTGCTGCTGCTCATAGGGCATATGGCAGGAGACACACCGACTCCCCGTGGATGCAGCGGGGTGCTTCGTGTGCGCTGGTACGTCGCTGGCCTTGCTGCCGTGGCAGCTGGTACACTGGCGATCGTCGAAGCGGCCGGGGATGGGCTGTCCGTCGACGGTGCGGTAGCCCTGACTATGTGGGTCGTGACAGGATGCGCAGGTCATGCCGCCATTGCGGTAGCAATCGCTGGCGAAGTGGCCCTCCTGATAGGCGAAGGTGCGAGTGCGCCCATCGGGGGTGAACGGCTTGTCACCGAGTTGCGAGAGGTACGTGGTGTAGTAGGCCTCGGGCGCTGCCCCCGGCGCGTACCCCGGCGCCAGGCGCGTCTTGAGGGCGTGACAGCCCATGCAGGTGGCGAGCGACCGGTCCTTATTCAGTGTGCCGAGCGCCGCCAAGCCGATGTCCGCGCCGCCGCCGCCCGCCCGGATCAGGCGGACATGCTTGGCTGCCGGCCCGTGGCACGACTCGCAGTCGACCGCCAGCGAGCGGATGTCGGTGCGCCAGCGTTTCGCCACGCTGTCGAAGCCGACGGTGATCCCGCTCCCGTGGCATGACTGGCAGTTACTGAAGCGCGCGTCGTCGCCGAGGACGCGCGACGGGGGCCAGTCGCCGCAATCGGCCAGCCGCATGGCGGGGGTGATGGGTTGCCATCCCCGCTCGGTGCGCGTGCCGGTGTGACAGAACCAGACGCGGTTGCTGCGGCTCCAGTCGAACGGGAGGAACCGCTTCGTGCCGTCGGGCCATGAAGTTACGAAGCCCTGCGTGCCGCCCCCGTTCATGTGGCCGCCCCCGATCACACCGTCCACCGACAAGGTCGTGTCGGGTTCTCCGTTGCGCTGGACGAGGAAGCTGAACCGGCCGGCCACCTGTCGTGGAATGACCACGGCATCGCGGAACCGGATGGGCTCTCCATTGAAGGGCGCGATGACGCGCACGTCGTTGGTTGCGCTGCCAGGCACGCCACCGGCGGTGCCGTGCGTGGAGCGCTTCCATGTCGCGTATTCGGCCGCATGGCACGACTGGCAACTTTCGGTCCCGGCGAAGTCGGCGGCGACTGGGGGCGCGGGGGGCGCTGCGAGCGCGACCGTGGTCAGCGCGCTCGCGCCATCCGTAGTGCGCTCGGCCGCGTCGCTGGTGCAGCCGGCGAGTACGGCGAGGAGCAGGGCACCGACGGCGCCATGTCGCGAGGCGTTGCGCACGGCGCGCATTAGCGGGCGCCGTCCCGCGACCACGCGGGGCCGACGCATCGGCAGAGCGTGCGGATGTGCGCGACGAGCGCCCGGATCTGGGTGGGCGATAAGGAGCCGCCAAACGCCGGCATGCGGGCGCTGCGGTTCATGATCGCGCCACCGCCGTCGATGGTGTCGTACAGGGTATCGTCGGGGCGCTGGCCCATCGTGGCGGCATCGGCGTGACGCGCCGGGGGGACGGGAAGCGCCTTCGCATTCGGGCCGTTGCCCTGTCCCGTGGCGCCGTGGCATCCGGCGCACCAGGTGCGATAGAGGGAGGCGCCGTCGGTGTCGGCGGACGCGGGTGCGGCGGTGCCGTCGCGGGTCGCGATCTCGCGGGTCGCGATCTCGCGGGTCGCGATCTCGCCGCCGAGGAATCGCGTGATCAGTGCGCGATCGGCTTCGGGCATGCGCGTGCGCGGCATGGCGGCCCCCGGTCTGGCCTGCTGCGGATTCCGGATGATGGCGGCGATGTACGCGGCATCGCGTCGGGTTCGGACATCGTGCAACGCGGGCGCCAATCGCCCGCCGTCCTCCCCGAGGCGATGGCACCCGAGGCATCCATACTTCTCCCGCAATAGCGTGGTCGCCTTGGCGGTGGCGAACGGGGAGAGTGGTTGGGCGTGTGCGCCGGTGACGGGGAGGCCGACCAGCACCA
Source organism: Gemmatimonas sp. (assembly GCA_040399825.1). GTDB lineage: Bacteria > Gemmatimonadota > Gemmatimonadetes > Gemmatimonadales > Gemmatimonadaceae > Gemmatimonas. Next base: position 13,328 of record JBBARJ010000006.1, on the reverse strand, counting down.
CGACGACGGCGAACGCCCAGCGCATCACTTCTTTGCGGGAGCGCTTCGGGCGCCGGTCCAGATAACCACCGATCCGCATCCGTTGCGCGTCTGGAATTGCAGGGGCACGCTGGCGGTCCGCGCATAGACCTCGACGGCACGGACATCGCGGGCGTTCACGATGGCGTCGAGATCGCCGTCTTCGTTGGGGATCAGCAGACCATTGAGGAAGACGGCTGGTGGGCAGTCGCCGGTCATGCCTGTTCCGCGGAGCAACACCCGATCGCGACCGAATTGTCCGGGCATGGTCACGACACCGGGCGTACTTCTGAAGACGTCGGCGACGATGTTGGGGGCGCGCGCGGTAATCTGCGCTTCGTCAAGGAAGTGCCCGAACCCCAGCTTGCGGCGACGTTCGAACTCCGCGAGTGGGACGGCCATGCGATCGGCGCGCACTCGCATGGTATCGACGGCCGCCGGGAGCGTCGCCAACGTCAGCTCGGCCTCCGCTGGCGTCCCGTCGTCGAGATCGACCACGGTACGGAGTGGCAGGTAGCCGAGGGCGCGTGTCTCGAGGGTATAGCTGCCTTCGGGGAGCCCCGAGAGCGTCACCTGACCGATGTTGCCCGAGGCGCTTTCGCGGGCCGTTCCGAGCACGACGACGCGTGCTCCGGCGACCGGATTGCCCGCGGCATTGCGCACGGTCCCGCGGAAGCGCGCTGTTCCACTCAGGGTTTCACCGCGCGACCCGGTGTCGCTGCGCGTGCGGGCGGCCCGGCCCACCAGCAGATCGCGACGCATGAGTCCGTCGCTCGGGACGGTGAGCTCCACGAACCCGCTACTGTCGGTGACCGTGAAGGCGCGCACGTTGATCACGCGGCCCGCCGGCACGCCGCAGACGCTGAACAGCCCATCGCCGTCCGTCGAGCCGAACAGCGAGGGCGTACGTCGTTCGAGGCCGCGTTCGCTGGCGATGGTCTGGGTGTACTGGGCGCGGACGCGTGCGGCCGTGGTGAGCAGCGCGCCGCCGGCGACGCGGACGCGTCCGACGAACAGTCCTTGCGGTCTTCCCGGTTGCGCCGGGCCACAGCGCGTGGTGATGAGCGTGGTGGGCGACGGCGTGCTCAGGGTGATGCCAATGGGATCGGGCGAGGCGATGTCGACGCGCGCCATCGATCCGTCGACACCCAGACTATCGAGGAGCGGGTGCAGAAAGCCAATCAGATAGACGCCGACCGCCACCGAGTCGAAGCGGAAGAGTCCGCGGCTGTCAGCGGCGACCGCCCGAATGCGTGCCGGCTGTTCGGTGGTGACCAGTTGTACCGTCGCGCCGGCCAGCGGTCGCATGGCGAGGCTGTCGAACACCACGCCCGTGACGCGGGCCGACGGCAGTGGCTGCGCCTGCACCGTCGCCAGTGGCACGAGGGCGCCGGCGGCGAGCGAAAGAAGTCCGAACGAGCGATGACGGCACGGCATACCGGCGAGAATACTGTTCCGGTGGGACGGCGGGTAGGGGTGCGTCGTGTTTGCCCACGAGGTGCCCCCTCGAGGTGCCCCCGTGAGGCGACCCTTGCCGGTGGGAGGTGAAGCAACGAGCATGATGGCATGTCGCATGTTTCTGCTCCGTTGTCGGGCTCTGCCCCAGGTGGTCTTGCCTCGGCGTTCGCGCCGGTCGCGGTGACGCTCACGGGCCGTGTGGTGCGTCTCGAGCCCCTTGGTCCTGAACACGCGGACGGCCTGCTGTTGGCGGGTCATCACGACGCGTTGTGGCGAGTTACGGTGCAGCCGCCGTTGGTGTCGGCGGACGCGGTGGCGCGCTATCTGGAACAGGCCGCCGACCACATGGTGCGCGGCACCGAGGTACCGTTCGCGATCGTCTCCTGCGAAACGGGTGCGGTGCTCGGCTCGACGCGTTGGATGGATATTTCGCGCCCGCACCATCGCGTGGAAATCGGTGGTACCTGGCTCGCGCCGGCGGCGCAGCGCACGCTGGCGAATACCGAGGCGAAGTACCTGCAGATGGTGCAGTTGTTTGAAGTGCTGGGCGCGGTACGTGTGCAGTTCAAGACGGACCTGCGCAACACGCAATCGCAGCGGGCGCTCGAGAAGCTCGGCGCGATTCGCGAAGGGGTGCTGCGGCGACACATGGTGGTCCGCGACGGCTTCGTGCGCGACAGTGTGTACTACGGCATCACGGACGTGGACTGGCCGGGCGTGAAGCGTCGGCTGCAGGAGCGGCTGGCGGCGGGGGGGTGATCGGGGGCTGCTGAACGGCACCGGCACCGGCAAAAGCCACTGCCACTGCCACTGCCACTGCCACTGCCACTGCCACTGCCACTGCAACTGCAACTGCAACTGCAACTGCCAGAACACGGAGGCCACGGATCTGCACAGAAAAAACACAGATAAGCCAACAGCGCTTTTTGCTTATCTGTGTTGTTTCCGTAGCATCCGTGATCTCCGTGTTCTGGCTGTTGTCGTTGCTGTTGTCGTTGCTGTTGTCGTTGCTGTTGTCGTTGCTGTTGCGGGTCCTGTTGCTGGTGTCGTTGGATCTCTATGTTCTGTGGGCTCGGTCATCCTCTCTCGCATACGACTCATGAAACGTCTGACTACGGCAACTCTGGCGGCGGCGATGCTCGCGGTCGCACTTCCTTCCGTTGTGCAGGGGCAGGCAGCCCGGCCGTACGCCGTTCCGGAGGCGGCGGCCCTGCTTCCATGGTCACAGCAGATTGCCATTCGCGAAGACTGGCTCACCAAGCGCCATGCCCTGCTGTTGCCGATGATGCGGCGCCATAAAGTGGGCATGTGGATCGTGGTGAACGAGGAATTCCACGACGACCCGCTGTCGCAGTACGTCGCCCCGCCGCGCCCCTACACGGGCAATCGCGATTTCTTCGTGTTCATCGACGCCGGTGACCAGGGGCTCAAGAAGTTCGCGATCACGGCGTATACGGAGGAGAATCTGGCGCGCTTCTTCGACGCGCCGTTCACGGAGCCCCGCCCGCCCGCCACCACGCTGCGCGATCTGTATCAGCAGTACAAGCCGGCCACGGTCGGCCTCGGGATTCGCGGGCGGCGCGGGCAGACGCGGTCTCTTGGTTACGACGCGTATCGTTTTCTGGCGGAAACGCTGGGCGAGGACGCCGAAAAAACGTTCGTGAGTGCGAGTGATCTCATCGAGGAGTACCTCGACACCAGGCTGCCGGAGGAGGCGGAGCACTACCGCGCGGCGGTGTCCGTCACCGAGGTGATCGTGAAGCGGGCGCTGTCGAATGCGGTGATTACGCCGAATCGCACCACGGTGGGCGATGTGCGTCGTGCGCTGTTCGACATGCTGGGAGCGGCCGGTGTGCGCACATGGTTCCAGCCCGATCTCCGGGTGCAGCGCACGGGCGAGGACATCGCGACGTCACGAGGCTTTTTGGCGGTGGCACCGGAGAGCACCGTGATTCGCCATGGTGACGTCGTGCACGTGGACTTCGGCATCAGCTACATGGGCTTCGACACCGACTGGCAGAAAATGGCCTACGTGCTCAAGCCCGGCGAGCGTGATGTGCCGGACAGTTTCAAGCGGGCGATGGCGAACACCAACACGTTGCAGGATGCGGTCATGCTACGTCACGCGCGGCCGGGCGCGACCGGCGGGTCGGTGTTCACGAACACGATGGTTGAAATGAAGCAGCGCGGTATCGAAGCGATGGTGTACTCGCATCCCATCGGCACGCAGGGGCACGGACTGGGCGCGTCGATCGATTTCCGTAGTCCGCTGCGCAGCGATACCACGGCACAGAACTCTCGACTGCGACTGGGTTCGTACATCTCGATCGAACTCAACACCGCCACGCCGATTCCCGAATGGAACGGCAAGAAGCTGTTCGTGATGATGGAAGACGACGCGTTTTTGACGGAGCAGGGCTTTCGCTTTTTCCGGCCACGCCAGGAGTCGTATTACCTCATCAAGGCATCGGGCAACGCGATGTAGCACGTTGTAGCGCGGCCCGATGCGGCGGGGCTCAGTAGGCGTAGCCGAAGATGATGTTCATCTCGTCAGTCGAGAGCAGGCCGAAGCCGATGGTGCGGTCCGTGACGTTGTTCCACGTGACCACCGAAACGAGCGCATCGCCGGGCTGCAGCACGATCGGCGTGTCGAAGTTCGTGAAGTCCGGGTGCTCCCAGTCGGTGTTCACGTAGACCGTGGTTTCGGTGCCATTGGCTCGGCGCACGCGGATTTCGTAGCGCTCGCCCATCGCGTGCATGTGCGACGTGAGGCCCAGTACGGTCGTACGCACCGACATCGGAAACACGGTGCGAATGGTGGTGCGCTGCTTTGGCGGCAGTGAGAAGCTGGTGTTGGCGAGATTGAGCGTGCGGGCCACCGTCTGCACCTGTGAACGGTCAGACGTGTACAGGTTGGCGAACGCCTCGCCCGGCAGATCGATCGGCGCACGATTCACGTAGTGCACGTTGAAATCGAGCGCCGCATTGGCCGGCAAGCGCAGCGCGACGCCGGGGGGAAACCGGTAGTCGAAGTCCTGCGTCATCGCGCCCGCGAAGAACACGTGACACGCCATCGGTAGCGTGTTGACGATGTTGACCGTCCCATTGGCGTTGCGGATGTCGCGTACCGTGTTGGCAGGCGGGCGCAGATTGCAGGGGAACGTGGTACGGCTCTCGTCGAAGGTATAGAGCAGCAGATGATGGCTGCCCGGACGCATGCGCGACTGAATGCGTGTCACGTACAAGTCGCTGGCGTTGCCGACGCGGCGGTACACGAACAACTCACGCTCCGAACCGGGGGACACGGCGAAGCTGTCGACCTTGAGCTGCAGCCCTGCGGTCGTCGGGGCACCGAGCGGCGTAAAGCTCGCGGACTGCAGGCGGACGTCAGCGAGCACCGCGGTGTCGACCACATGTCCGTTGCGCGGCGCTCCGGCTTCGATCCACCGACGGACGTACTCAAGCTGACCGGCGGTGACGCCTTTGGTGGTGCCCATCGGCATGAGCTGCCCATAGTCGCGGCTGTGATGGCCGGGAACCCACGCCAGCTTGTGATACAGCAGCGAGCTGTCGGCCCGAAACGGCTTCACGCGGGCGACCCCATCAGACCGCGCGATCTGCTGGACCGAGGCGATGCCTACGAGTTGCTGGTAGGCGGAATCGCTGGTGAGTACGAGCCGAGACTGCCGGGCATTGGCATCGCCGGTGCGATGACAGGAGACACACGACGGATCGAGAATGTCGCGCTGAATGCGGGCGAAGGTGCCGTTGGCAGCGGTGCTGCTGGGGGACCCATCGGTTGCCGCATCGCCTCCACACGCGCTGGCGATGGCGAGCAGCGTGAACAGCGCGATTCGTCCGAACGGTGTGCGCAGCTGGCCAGGTCTTCCGGTTTTCATCGGTCTCCGTTGGCCGAATGGCGCACGAAAGGGATTAGCCTGCAAGGTAGGTGACGGTGAGGCCGGTGGCCAGCGCACCCCGGTCGCACCGCCCCCATACGCGGCCTTGGCGCGGCCGATGACGCCGTGCCGTCGGGGATTCCACTACTGCGACGCTTCATGAGGTCGACCACGTTTCAGCGGTGAACCTGCTTCTCGTTCGTCTCGTGTTGGTCGCGCTGTTGATGACGCGCGGCGTCGTACAGCCATGCCGCCTGGACGCGCAACTCGCTCCCACAACGCCCCTCGGTGAGGCATTGCAGCGGATTGTGTTGGCGAATCGGCACACCCCGCAGCGTTGGCCGCAGCTTTCCGACGTCGCGGCCGATCTGCGCACCGTCTATGCGGCGAACGGCTGGATGCCATTGTGGACGCGAGGCGGGCAACCAACGCGGTCGGCGCTTTCCAGCATTGCCGAGCTGGCGCAGATCGATCGTCGCGGTCTCGAACCGTCGGACTACGATGCCGAGCGCCTCGGGGAGCTGGTGCGCCTGCTCAGCGCCGGCGCGCCGCCAGCCAGGGACGACAGGGTGGTCGCCTTCGACGTCATGTTGAGCACGGCGGTGCTCCGATCGCTGCACTCACTGCAATACGGCCGCGTGTCGGCGCGCGTCGCCCACGCCGATCTGCGGTTTCCGCACGAACCCTGGGGCGCGCCGGAGGCACTGCTGGCCCTGTCCGGCACGACGGATGCGGCATCGCACTTCGATGACGCCGAGCCACCGTACCAGCAGTACCGTCTGCTTGTCGATGCGCTCGCGCGTTATCGCGCGTTGGCCTCCGATACCGTGCAATTGCGGCAGGTGCTTCGGGATACCACCCGAACACGAGGCACGCCGGAAAGCATTGGGACGTTGCGTCGCCGACTGGATGCCCGCGTCGTGCAGATCACCACGACGCTCGAACGCTGGCGATGGCTGCCGCACCGGTTCGCGGTACCGCCGATCGTCGTCAATATTCCCGCCTTCGAACTGTATGCGTTTCGCTCCGCGAACGAGCGCGATGTGCTGCGCATGTACGTGGTCGTCGGCAAGGCGTACGATCACAAGACGCCGGTGTTCAGCGGCGCCGTGCGGTACCTGATTTTCTCGCCGTACTGGGACGTGCCGCCCAGTATCGCCCGCACGGAGGTGCTACCGAAGGCGCGGAAGCATATCGACTATCTCACGCGCAATGCGTTCGAGATCGTGGGCTCGAATGAGCAGGTGATCCCGACGACCTCTGGCGCGTTGGACGCGGTGTCGGCGGGCCGCGCGCGCATTCGTCAGCGCCCGGGCGCGCAGAATGCGCTCGGCGGCGTGAAATTCATTTTCCCGAATGCATTCAACGTGTACATGCACGACACGCCGGCGCAGGCGTTGTTCGGGGAAGCGCGGCGAGACTTCAGTCATGGTTGCATCCGCCTCTCCCAACCCGCGGCGCTCGCCGCGCTGCTGTTGCGTGATCAGCCGGGGTGGGATTCTACGCGGATCGCCGCAGAGATGCACCGCGCGATGCCGTTGCAGGTGATGCTCACGGCCCCGGTGCCGGTGCACGTGGTCTACGCCACGGCCGTGGCGCGGGACGACGGTTCCGTGGCATTTCATGACGACATTTACGGACACGACCGCCGGCTGCGCGCATTGCTCAAGGGCGGCTATCCGTATGCGGCACCGGATCGCCGCCCCTGAGTCGCTACGGCTGAATCTTGGCGCGCCGTTTCATCAGCGCTTCGATTTCGTCCATCTCGCGCGGTACCAGCGAGATGCGCTCGAGTCCCTTGCCGGTGATGATGTAATCGTCTTCGATGCGGACGCCGGTGTTCTGATACTTGAGTACGGCACTGCGTACCTTCGCAATGAAGGCACGATTTTTCGGTGTATTGGGCAACACGTCGAGCGCTTTGGTGCTCACGTAGATGCCTGGCTCGATCGTGAACGCGTCGCCGACGGCGAACTTGGCGTCAGGCCCGTTCTCCTGCATCGGGTCGTGTACCGCGAGTCCGATACCGTGCGTGATGCCGTGAATCATCCACAGGTTGGACTGTCGGCACTGGGACGGGCTCATGGTGCAGTTCACGTTCCATGGTGGATCAAAGGAGGCATCGACGCTTTCCACCAGCCCAAGGGCGGCCAGTCCACGCGCACGCAGCGCGACTGACGAATCGGTGGCGGCCCGCACACTTATGCCAGGCTTGGAGAAGCGCTCGGCGATGTCTTGCGCATCGCGCACCAGCTGGTACAGCTGACGCTGTGCCGCGGTGTAGGTGCCACTCACTGGAATCGTGCGGGTGATGTCCGCCGCGTAGCCGCGATATTCGGCCGCGGCGTCCATCACGACGAGGTCGCCGGGCTTTGCCGGATCACTGGCTTTCATGTAGTGGAGCGTGGTGCCGTTGACACCGGCGCCGACGATCGATCCGTAGGCGGGACGTTCGGCCCCACGCCGCGTGAACTCGTACTCGAGCGTGGCGCGTAATTCGTATTCACGGGTCGGATTCGCGGTGAGCATCGCCGCCCGATGTCCTTCAGCACTGATCTCGGCGGCCTGGCGGATGAGCGCCATCTCGGCCCCAGACTTCTTCGCGCGCACCTGCAGCACGAGCGGCATGCCGTTGCGAACCGCCAAGGTAGGGAAGCGCTTGGCGAGTCCCTTGAGAGCTTCCTGACCGCGCGTGAGCGTGTCGTTGCGCGCGAAGTCCATCGTTTCCACGTCGGGGACGTGGAAGAACGGAAGGCCGGTGGTGGCGAGCGAATCGAGGTAGGCCGGCAGCGCTGACGACGAGCGTCCCGGCATGCCGTGGGTGGCCATGCTGGTCGTGGAGTCCACGCGCACCCCGTAGTAGAAGGCGGTGCGCGCGTCGAGCGGCGTAAGAAACAGCGTGCTCTTCGCGCGCTTGTTGCGCACCACCATGACCAGCGCCGCATCGGGCTCATTGAGCTCGGTGAGATACCGGAATGCAGGGAGCTGATAGAACGTGCTGAAGTCGTGTACCAGCGCGCGTCCGCCGAAGGCGATCACGACGCCGTTGTCGATGCGAGCGGCGATGGCGTCGCGCCGCGCGGCGGTCTCTTTCGGCGTGATCGACGTGCTTGGCTGGGCCAGCAGCGTGGCGGGCGTCAGCGCGATGAGCGCCGAGGCCAATTGGCAGAAGGAAGTACGCATGGGTTGAAAAGGGCGGGTACGGTTCCGGTCGTCAAGGCATGGCGCGCGCCGGCGCGCCCGGCATTCTGTCGGTTCCGGCCAACGGGTACATTCACGGGCGACGGGTGCCGCGTGGTTGCCGGCGCGGAGAACATACTACGCGCCGCCGGCGCATCGAGGAGCAGAATGCAAACGAGATCGTCGTGGAGCGCGGTTGCGGTCGGCATGCTGGGTGTCCTGTTCGCGACGATGGCGTTTGCCCCGCGCACGCTACCCGCGCAGCCGTCGCTGGTAGTGTTGGTGCGCCACGGCGAGAAGTCGACCGAGGGGGGCAGCGATCCGTCGCTGAGTGACGCCGGGCGGGTGCGCGCCCAGGCGCTGGCCGATGCCCTCGCGATGACCACGCCGACCGCGATCATCGTGTCGTCGCTCAAGCGCACGGCGGAGACGGCGGCGGTGGTATCGGCGAAGACCGGGATCATGCCGACGGTGATCGCCATCGGTGGCGCGATGCACGTTGCCGACGTGGCGGCGGCGGTGCGCAAGGCGACGGGCGTGGTGCTCGTGGTTGGCCACAGCAACACGGTGCCGGCGATCGTGACGGCGCTTGGTGGGCCGAAGCTGCCGGACATTTGCGATGCGAGCTACGCGACGATGTTCGTGCTCACGCCTGGGGCTGATGGCAAGGCGGCGCAGGTGGTGCTGGCACAGTTCGGGCTCGCCGACGGGCCGCTGCCGGCGTCGTGTGCGGGGATGGTGGCGAAATAGCCACGGTTCAACCCAAGACTCCAAACTTTGGCTCGAAACTCAAGACTCACGTGAGTGGTGGGTACTGAGTCCAAGTTTCGGGTCGTAAGTTGCCTCAGTCCGGCGGCGATTCCGGATTCCTGCGCGATCTCACCCTTCGCCCCAGCGGCCGTGACCCGGTTAGGCATCATCACCATCTCCGACCGCGCCACGGCGGGGGTGTACGAAGACAAGTCCGGCCCGGCCATCGCGTCCGTGTTCACGCGCTGGATCGCCTCGCCGTGGGAGGCCGAGTACCGTCTGGTGCCCGACGAGCAGCCGCTGATCGAGGCGGCGCTCCGTGAATTGGCCGACGAGTGCCACTGCGCCCTGATCGTGACCACTGGTGGCACTGGTCCCGCGCCGCGCGATGTCACGCCGGAAGCCACCGTGGCGGTGTGCGACCGGATGCTGCCGGGGTTCGGCGAGCAGATGCGGGCGGTGTCGGTGCGGACTGTCCCCACGGCGATCCTGTCGCGTCAGGTGGCGGGTACCCGTGGCCGTTCGTTGATCATCAATCTCCCGGGAAAGCCGGCGGCGATCGAGGAATGCCTCGGCGCGGTCTGGGCGGCGGTTCCATATTGCATTGATCTCATCGGAGGGCCGCGTCTGCTGTTCAGCGCCGAGGCTCCCGCTCCGTTCCGCCCTACCAGCGCGTAAGCGCGAGCCCGTGCCATGAGCCTGTCTCCCGAGCTGCTGAAGATTCTCGTCTGCCCCAAGTGCAAGGCATCGTTGGAGCACTACGCGGGCCCGCCCGAGGTGCTCGTGTGCCGTGACTGCCGCTTGGTGTATTCGGTCCAGGACGGCATTCCGGTCATGCTGATCGACGAAGCGCAGCCGCTGGACGACGCGACGTACCCGCCCCGGGCGTGAGTACCGCGCCCAACCCCGAGTGGCACGACGGGACACGGGTCGTGCGGGCCGGCTTGCCGGACGCCACCCCCGGCACGCCATACATGGCCGGGCCGGTGTTCGCGGCGCCGTATCATGCGCCCGGCGATCCGGCCACCTCGCCGTTCACCTACGGCCGCTTCTCCAATCCCACGTGGGTGGCGTATGAGCAGGCGCTCGAGGCGCTCGAGGGCGGGCCGTGTCTGTTGTTCCCGAGCGGCATGGCGGCGTCGGCCGCGGTGCTGGCCACCATGGTGCCCCCCGGCGGCACGCTCGTGATGCCGGCCGAGAGCTACTACACGACGCGGGTGATCGCGACGCAGCAGTTCCCCGGGGCGTGGTTTGCCGCGCAGGGCATCAACGTGGTGATGGCGCCAACGGTGGGCAGCGGTTTGCGCGACGCGCTCCACGGTGCGTCGGTGCTGTGGCTCGAGTCGCCGACGAATCCCGCGCTCGACGTGTGCGACATCGCGGTGCTCGCCGAGGCGGCACACGCGGCCGGTGCGCTGGTGGTCGTGGACAACACCACCGCTACGCCGTTGCTGCAGCAACCGCTCGCGCTCGGCGCCGACTTCGCCGTGGTGTCGGACACGAAAGCGATGACAGGGCACGCCGACCTGGTGCTTGGCCACGTGGCCTGTCGCGACGCGGCGCACGCCGACACGATTCGCACGTGGCGTACGCGCATGGGCGTGATTGCGGGGCCGATGGAAGCGTGGCTGGCGCATCGTTCGTTGGCCACACTCGACGTGCGCCTCACGCGCCAGTGCGACACGGCAATACAGATCGCGCAGATGCTGGCCGCGCATCCGAAGGTACATGGCGTGCGGTATCCCGGGTTGCCGAGTGACCCGTCGTACGTGATCGCGTCAAAGCAGATGAAACGATTCGGTGGCGTGATCAGCTTCGCGTTGGACGATGCCGCGGCGGTGACGCGCTTTTTCGCGGCGTCCACGCTGGTATACGAGGCGACCAGCTTCGGCGGCGTGCACACCAGCGCCGAACGCCGTGCCCGCTGGGGCGGTGACGCCGTGTCGGAAGGATTCGTGCGACTGAGCATCGGGCTCGAGGACGTGCGCGATCTGTTGAACGATTTCGAACGCGCCCTCGGCGCGGTCTAGAGGAACAGGCATGACGAAGCGGATTGATCGGCGTGATTTTGTGGCGTCGACACTGGCTACGGCAGCGGCTACGGCAGCGGCGGCTACTGTCGGGACGATGTCGGCACTCGTCCCGATGCACACGGCGCAGGCGGCCGTTGCTGGGCACGACGGCGTGCAGCCCGAGGCATTCCCCTATGCCGAGCTGAGTGTGGCGGAGCTGCAGTCGCGGATGACGAAGGGCACGCTTACATCGCGTACGCTCACTGCGGCGTATCTGTCGCGCATCGCGGCGGTGGACCGCAGTGGCCCGACGCTGAATTCGGTGATCGAAACGAATCCCGACGCGCTCACGATCGCGACCGAACGTGACGCCGAACGTCGCGCGGGCAAAGTGCGTGGTCCGCTGCACGGCATTCCGGTGCTGATCAAGGACAACATCGACAGCGCCGATCGCATGCAGACCACCGCCGGTTCGCTGGCGCTGGTGGGTACGCCGGCCCCGCGCGATGCGTTCATCGTGCAGCGTTTGCGCGAGGCCGGCGCGGTGCTGCTGGGCAAGACGAATCTCAGCGAATGGGCGAATTTTCGCTCCACGCGGTCCACGAGTGGCTGGAGTGGGCGGGGCGGACAAACGCGCCATCCGTTCGTGATCGATCGCAATCCGTGCGGCTCGAGCTCGGGTACCGGCAGTGCGATCTCGGCGAATTTGGCCGCCGTGGGTATCGGCACGGAAACCGACGGCTCGATCATCTGTCCGTCGTCGATTTGTGGGCTGGTGGGGATCAAGCCCACGGTTGGGTTGTGGAGCCGCAGCGGCATCATTCCCATTTCGTCGTCGCAGGATACGGCGGGGCCGATGGCGCGCTCGGTGTCCGACGCGGCGGCGCTGCTGGGCGCGCTCACCGGCGTGGACTCGCGCGATACCGCCACCACCGACAGCGCGGGCAAGAGTGCCGCCGATTATACCACGTTTCTGAATGCGAAGTCGCTGCAGGGGGCGCGCATCGGTGTGGCTCGCAACATGGCCGGCTTTCATCCGATGACCGATGCCGCGTTCGATCGCGCGATCGAATCGCTGCGTACCGCTGGTGCGGTGATCGTGGATCCGGCCAACGTGCCGACGGTTGGCAAATACGACGAGGCGGAACTCGACGTGCTGCTGTACGAGTTCAAGGCCGGTGTGAACGCGTATCTCGCCGAGCGCGGCAGCACGGTGTCGGTGCGCACGATGGATGAGGTGATCGCGTTCAATCGCGCGAATGCCGGCGCCGAGATGCCGTACTTCGGGCAGGAGCAGATGGAGCGCGCGCAGACCATGGGTTCGCTCGACGATGTGAAGTATCGCGATGCGGTGGCCACGTGCCGACGACTGTCGCGTGACGAAGGCATCGATGCGATCATGACGCAGCATTCGCTCGACGCGATCGTGGCGCCGTCCAATGGCCCGTCGTGGCCGACCGACTTGATCAATGGCGATCGCTACAGCGGCGGCAACTCGAGTGTGGCCGCCGTGGCCGGCTATCCCAGCATCACGGTGCCGATGGGGTTTGCCGATGCGCTGCCGTTGGGGATGTCGTTCATCGGTCGGGCGTGGAGCGAAGGACGGCTGATCGGACTCGCGTATGCGTTTGAACAGGCAACCAAGGCGCGCCGTGCGCCACGCTTTTTGACGACGATGCCGATCGCCGCACCGAAGCGGGGGTCGTAAGTGGCACCGGAAGAACCGCGAAGCGCTGGCATGTCCCGCGCGATCGCCATCGGCAGTCTCGTCGGTGCGCTGGCCTTTGGCATCTGGGCGTGGCAGTTCCTGAACCGGGCGGCCGACTCGGGGCTGGATCGGCTGTCGCGCATCGATAACATGCGCGCCTTATGCACGGCCGAGTGGGTGAAGGCGCGCACTGAGGTCGATTCGATGCGGGTGGATCGACTCGCGCTGCCGGACACCATCGACCAGGGCTCCGAGCAGGCGATCGACCGCTGTGGCGACCTGCGCGGCGAGAGCGTCCCGAAT
>JBBARJ010000005.1:0-33478 GCA_040399825.1 Gemmatimonas sp. | reverse complement strand
TCATGGTTCACGAACTGGGCGCCGACCTGGATGTTGTTGTGGTCGGTGAGCTGCGACTGCAGGTCGGCCTTGACGGTGCGGGTGGTGAACTTCTCACCACCGTAGATGCCCGACGCGATCCCCTGGTAGGGGACGCGGTCGCAACCGGTGAAGCCGCCGCAGATCGACAGGAACGACTGGTCGAAGTTGCCGTACGCGAACGGACCCGGGATACACGTGCCGAGGAACACGGCGCAGGTGGTGCGCTCGAAATCCGTCTGGGCCACCCGAATCGTGAGGTTGGACCGGCCGAAACGCTGCTCGAGCGAACCGATCACGAGCTTGCCCTGGTCACGCACCGACGGCTGAACTAGGTCGCGTGAGGCGCGGTTGTCGCCGCCGGTCAGCGCGAACAGCGAGTCGGTACGGTTGTTCACGAGCGCGAGCGGATCGCCACGATAGGCGAAGAAGTAACGACGATCGTAACCGCGGTTCTGACGCTCGGAACCGATGGCGGTGAACTTGATCGTGGTGTTGTCGAACGGCAGGAAGGTGAGCTTGCCGACCACCGAGGAATTCTGGGTGCCGCCGAACGCCTGGAAGCCCGGCACGAGGTCCTTGGTGGACACGCCGAGAATATCGCCAAGCACCAGCGGCGCGTTGGCCGTGTACACGTCCTTGTCGAACTCGAGCACGCGCTGAGCCTGGCTCTGCACCTGCCCCGACACCGAGTAGCGCAACTTGCTCTTCGTGCCCGGCACGGGGCCCGAGAGGTAGCCGCGGAGCAGGTTCAACCCGAGGAGCTTGTCCTGCTCGGTGCCGAAGATGCTGCCCGGGAGCGTCGAGTTCTGGAAATCGATGGCGCCCGACACTTCCGAGCCGCCTTCGCGCACGGCCTGATTGATGACACCGGCCAGCGCGTTGCCATACTGCGGCTCCATCGCGCCACGCTGGAAGTCCACCTGCTGCACGGCCAACGCGCTCATGGAAACGGCGTCGTTACCGAAGAGCGGGTTGTTGATGGCGATACCGTCGATCATCGACAGCGTCGCACCACCGCGGCTACCACGGACGCGAAGCGCCGGCGTGGTACTGCGCTGTTCTTCCGCCAGCGACACGACCGAGGTGTTCTGCGGGACTTCCGTAAAGCCCTGCTGCAGCGCGAGCACGCCGGCGATGCTCGTGACCGGCAACGACGTGATCTGCTCCGCGGTGACCGTCGTACGGGAACCGACCTGACCACGCTCCACCAGCGGCGCCACATCGGCCTGCACCGTCACGGCCGCCAGCGTCTGATTGGACGCCCGCAGCTTGAAGTTCTGCTCGCGCGTGGCGTCGATCGAGATCGTGACGTTCGTGGCGGTCACGCTCTGGAAGCCCAGGCGACGGGCCTGAACCGAATAGGATCCGGGAGGAACCTGAATGATGAAATAGCGGCCGCTGGCGTTCGTATTCGAACCCAGCGTCGTCCCTTGAATGACCACCGCAACGCCCTCGACGGGCTTGCCTGTTTCCGCGTCGGTCACAACACCGGTCAACTTACCGGTCTGTGCCTGCGCGGCGGTGATCGGCGCGGCAACTGCCACCACGCCTAGGACCGTCGCGATAAACCACATACGACGTCCGAAAGCCCTCATCTGCTCCTCCGGGAGGCTAATACTGCGGGACAACGTGCCGACCGGCGGGAGCGCGTCGACAACGTCTGCAACGCCACGACGACAGCCGCAGGGCAACCTTTGGGCGGCCTGAGGGTACCGAGGTGGCACTGAAAAGCGCCGGCGCAGGGGCGCGGCGGCGAAAACACATGGTGGGTTTGGTACAACAGCGGTGGGGACGACACGGAATTCTGTCCAGTACTGCACGGAGTTCGGTGGCATAGCCGTGGCGGCAAGCTAGCAGTCAGCACCGGACTGTCAAAGGCCAGCGCGTTCGAGCGCGAGCCGGATCAGGTCGAGGGAATCTGCCGGCATAACGGCACGAGGCCGCCTGATCTCAGGCGGCCTCGTCCGTGAGCAAATCCATTGGGACAACCCGCGCCGATCAGCGCACCCGCGACCGATAGGTACGTGACAGCCGCAGGGTCGATCCGTTACCAAGCATCAGCAGACCGTCGCCCCCGGGCAGCGGCGACATCTCCCGCACGCGATCCATGTTCACCACGATGCGCCGGTGGATGCGCACGAACTGGCGCGGATCGAGCGCGGACTCGATGGCCGTGATCGTACCGCGGGTGCGGTACTTCTCGCCGGCCGCATGCACGAGGATGTAGTTGCCGTCGGCCTCGAACCAATCGACGTCCGACAACGGCACGAAGCGGGTGCGCCGCCCCTCCCGCACCAGGACGCGGAGCGGACGGGCATCGCCGTGGCCTGACGACGCGCGACCACCGTCGTCTTGCGCGAGATCGCGCACAGGCTCCTCGGCCTCATCGCGCGAAAAGCGCGCGACCGAATGCTCGGTGTGGCGTGCCGCGCGCCATGGCGTGGATGGAATCAGCGTCCCCGTGGACGGTCCGCTCGCCCGCTCGCGGCGACGCGCGTCACCGCCGTCTTCCTGATCGATGGCCACGGTGTGTCCGTTGCCGTTGAGCGGTCCACCAGGCTGACCGTTCCCGGCCGCGCGCGTGAACAGCGCACCAAGCTCCAGTGTGCCCGACGCATTCGCTTCGCCGATCAGACGCTGCAGTTCGTCGGCGGTGCACAGCAAAGCCACTTGCAACACCTGCTGACGCGCACGCGACATCGCATCACGGAGACGCTCGGCCACCACCGGCACCGGCACGAAGTCGGTTGCCTGCAGTTCGAATGCCTGCACGGCGTGCTCTTCGCGCGCCGAGGCGAAGACGATGGCCGTGGGACGATCGGACGCGGCGAGCGATTGCACGAACGCGAAACCGGACATGTCGGTCAGCTCCGCACTCACCAGCGCAATATCGGGACGCGAAGACAGCGCGGTACGCGCCGATACGGAATCTGCGTGATATCCGAGGACCGACACATCGAGCGTGGCCGGTAGGTGGGCCAGCAGCTCGGGCAACGACGCCGGAACCTGGCCGAGAACTACGACACGAAGAGCCATGAGTGTTGGTGAAAACGCGAGCAGACATGCTGCGATCACGACCACGGCGTCGCGAGCTGCCAGACGACAGTGCACAACCGGGGGCGCCAAGGTATCTACGGACCAGACCGTCGAGACGTTGCGCCCGCCATGCGAAAAATTGAAAATGTCGGCCCGACGTGTGCCGGAAACACGACACGCGGCACATGGTGTGACCCATGTCCCGCGTGTGAAGTGCGTGCGTTCCCTACTCCGGTACGCTCGAGCTGCTCGGTCGGATTACACCGCGCTGATCGCCGTGGCGTGTTCCGTGACGACCCGCACCTGATCGTCGATGATCTGCAGGAAGCCCCCCTCGACGCCGAAGCGCTTTTCACCGTCGGCCGTGTCGAGCCGCAGCGTCCCCTTACCCAACAGCGTCATGAGCGGGGCGTGCATCGGCAGGATTCCCATCTCGCCGTCGAACGCCGGCGCGATGACGCCCCGCGCGGTGCCCTCGAAGAGCACGCGCTCGGGGGAAATCACCGACACCTTGAGTGAGTCGCTCATGCTATCAGCTCTGGAACTTCTTCGCGTTGGCGACCACGTCGTCCACGCCACCGGCCATGAAGAACGCCTGCTCCGGCAGGTTGTCGAACTCACCGGCGCAGATGCGTTCGAACGAGGAGATCGTCTCCTCGAGCTTCACATACTTGCCGGGGATGCCCGTGAACTGCTCGGCCACGGCGAACGGCTGCGACATGAAACGCTGCAGACGGCGCGCACGACCCACGATCTTCTTGTCGTCTTCGGACAGTTCGTCCATGCCAAGAATCGCGATGATGTCCTGGAGCTCCTTGTAGCGCTGCAGGATGCGCTGCGTGGTGGTGGCCGCATTGTAGTGACGCTCACCGATGTACTGCGCGTCGAGAATGCGCGACGTCGAGTCGAGCGGGTCCACGGCAGGATAGATACCGAGCTCGGTGATCTTCCGGTTGAGCACGACCGTCGCGTCCAAGTGGGCGAACGCCGTGGCGGGCGCCGGGTCGGTCAAGTCGTCGGCCGGCACGTAGATGGCCTGCACCGACGTGATCGAGCCGTTACGCGTGGAGGTGATGCGCTCCTGCAGTTCGCCCATTTCCGTGGCAAGCGTGGGCTGGTAACCCACGGCGCTCGGCATGCGGCCCAGCAGGGCGGACACTTCCGAACCGGCCTGCGTGAAGCGGAAGATGTTGTCGACGAACACGAGCACGTCGGCGTTCTCGACGTCGCGGAAATACTCGGCGACGGTGAGACCGGCGAGCGCGACGCGGAGACGGGCTCCCGGCGGCTCGTTCATCTGTCCGTAGATCAGCGCGACCTTGTCGAGAATGCCAGCTTCCTGGAATTCGAGATAGAGGTCGTTGCCTTCGCGCGTGCGCTCACCGACGCCACAGAACACGGACTTACCACCGTGTCCCTTCGCGACGTTGTTGATGAGCTCCTGAATGATGACGGTCTTGCCGACGCCGGCACCACCGAAGAGTCCGATCTTTCCACCCTTTACGAACGGGGCGACGAGATCGACGACCTTGATGCCCGTTTCGAAGACTTCCGTCTTCGGCAGAAGGTCGACGAAGTCGGGACGCTTGCGGTGGATGGGCCAGCGCAGCGCGTCCTTCGGGATCGGGGCGCCTTCGTCCACCGGCTCACCGAGCACGTTCAGAATGCGGCCGAGCGCGGGCGCACCGACGGGCACGGTGATCGCGCCACCGGTGTCGACGACGTCCATGCCACGCGTGACGCCGTCGGTGCTCGACATGGCGACGGCGCGGACCTGGTTGCGACCGATGTGCTGCTGCACTTCGGCGGTCACGGAGATCACCTGTCCATCAGGCGCCGTGCCTTCCACCCGCACCGCGTTGTACAACTCGGGCAAGTGATCGTTTTCGAAGGCCACGTCGATGACGGGGCCGATAACCTGAATGATCTTGCCGACAGTGGTCGGCGCGGCAGTGGTAGCCATGGGACTCTATATGGAGATAGGGAAATCAGCCCTGCAGTGCCGATGCGCCGCCGACGATTTCGGCGATTTCCTGCGTGATCTGCGCCTGCCGCGCGGAGTTGTACGTGCGCTTGAGCAGTTGCAGCATCTCGGTCGCGTTGTCGGTGGCGTTTTTCATCGCCGTTCGACGCGCGCCCTGTTCACCCGCGGCCGTTTCCACGAGCGCCCGGTACACGGTGTTGCGCACATACAGCGGCAACAGCGCTTCCAGGATTTCGTCGGCCGATGGCGCGAGAATGAAATCGCGCGACAGCCCGGCCCCGGTGGTCGTCGGGGCCACGACCGGCAACACCTGTTCGGTGGCCGGCGGCGTGGAGAGCGCGGACTTGTACTTGGCATACGTAACGTGCACCGCATCGAGATCGCCCGACGCGAAGCGCGTCATGAGCGCATCGATGAGCGACGTCGCATCGGCCGACGTGGGCTTGTCGCTGATGTCGGCACGCTGCGACGCGAGATCGCGTCCCAGATACTTGAAGAAACCGATACCCTTGCGACCCACGATGTGCAGCTCGACGCTGATGCCCTTCCCTTCCAGTTCCGCGAGACGCGCACGCGCCTCTCGCAGCAGGTTGGTGTTGAACGCGCCGCACAAACCGCGATTCGCCGTGAGCACCACCAGCGCCACGTTCTTGATCTGCGCCGGGCGGCGGAGGAGCGGGAAGCGCTCCGCCAGCTCCGGCGTGTACACGTGCGACAGCACCTCGCCAAGCGCCAGCGCGTACGGACGCGCTGACGACACGCGATCCGCCGCGCGCTTCATCTTGGAGGTGGCGACCATTTCCATCGTGCGCGTGATCTTGCGCGTGTTCTCGACGGACTTGATGCGCCCCTTGAGTTCGCGGCCTTTGGCCATCTTACAGGCTCTTGGAGTACTGCTCGATGCCGCGCTTCAGCTCCGCTTCCATGTCCTTCGAAAGCGCCTTGCTGGTGCGCACCGTGTCGGCAACCTGCGGGAACTGCGCACGCATGAACTCGAGGAATCCCTTCTCCCACTCGCGCACCTTGGCCGTCTCGATCGTATCGAGGAGACCGTTGGTCACGGCGTAGATCACCATCACCTGCTCCTCGAACGGCATGGGCTGGTACTGCCCCTGCTTGAGGATTTCGACGGTGCGGGCACCACGCTCCAGCTGACGCTTGGTGGCGGGATCGAGATCCGACGCGAACGCGGCGAAGGCTTCGAGTTCGCGGAACTGCGCGAGGTCGAGACGCAGACGGCCCGCCACGCTCTTCATTGCCTTCGTCTGCGCGGAGCCACCGACGCGCGACACGGAGATACCGACGTTCACGGCCGGACGAATGCCGGCGTTGAAGAGGTCCGTTTCCAGAAAGATCTGTCCGTCAGTGATCGAGATGACGTTGGTCGGGATGTACGCCGAGACGTCGCCGGCCTGCGTTTCGATGATCGGCAGCGCGGTGAGCGAGCCACCCGGCTTGAGGATCGTCTTGCCATCGACCACGCCATCGTCTTCACGCAGCTTGGCCGCGCGCTCGAGCAAACGGCTGTGGAGATAGAACACGTCGCCCGGATAGGCTTCACGGCCGGGCGGACGACGGAGCACGAGCGACAGCTGGCGATACGCCGCGGCCTGCTTCGACAAGTCGTCATACACGCACAACGTGGGCTTGCCCTCGTTGTACATGAAGTACTCGGCCATCGCGCAGCCCGAATAGGGCGCGATGTAGAGCATCGGCGCCGGGTCGGAGGCCGAGGCGGCGACGATGATGGTGTACTCGAGCGCGCCGGCCGTACGGAGACGCTCGACGACCGTGGCGATCGTGGAGGCCTTCTGCCCGATGGCGACGTACACGCAGACGACGCCCTGGCCCTTCTGATTGATGATCGTGTCGATGGCCACGGCGGTCTTGCCCGTGGACCGGTCGCCGATGATGAGCTCGCGCTGACCGCGGCCGATCGGGATCATGGAGTCGATGGCCTTGATGCCCGTCTGCATGGGCTCCTTGACCGGCTGCCGCACGATGATGCCGGGGGCCGGGGACTCGACCTTGCGGAACGTGGTGCTGCGGATCTCGCCGAGACCGTCGATGGGACGGCCGAGGGGATCGACGACGCGACCGATCAGTTCCGGTCCAACGGGCACTTCCAGCACGCGGGCGGTGCGACGGACTTCATCGCCTTCCTTGAGCTGGAGGTAATCGCCGAGGATGATGGCACCGATGTTGTCCTCTTCGAGGTTCAACGCCATGCCGGTGATGACGGCCTTCGTTTCCGAGGCAGTGAACTCGAGCATTTCACCGGCCATGACCTTGCCCAGGCCATAGACGCGGGCAATGCCGTCTTTCACTTCGAGGATGGAACCGACTTCCTCGACGTTGAGATCGGCGAGATCCGCCGCTTCAATTTCGCGGAGGAGGATGTCTTTGATTTCGCCGGGGCGCAGGGCGGTCTGGGTAGCCATGAGGCAGGGGCTTTATTTGCGTGGTAACGATTCGGGGACAGCTTGTGAAAATTATCACAAGGGATGGGTCGGTGCAACCCGGGTTTTGCTGGACTGGCTTTCGACCGCGGCCGGTTCCTCGCCGCGGCGACAACAGCGACAACAGCGACAACAAAAAGCTTTACCGCGAATTTTCGCCGACAACACGCGGATGGTATCCTCATCAGACGTCAATCGGCACATCGACGCTAGGCTTTCTGTTGTTTTGTTCAACAACAAGAGACGCAACGACTTGTAATGGCCCGCGGGGCAGTCGGCACGGTCGGGATCATCCGCGCTGTGTCAGCGAAAATTCGCGGAAACGCAGTTCCGGTTGCTGTTCGGTGGGCTCAGCGGCTTCCTGCCGCACTAGCTGGCGGCTGGCTCCCCGAACGCGGCCTGACCGAAGCGCTCCAGCAGGTCGACGGCCCGGAGGCGGGACAGGCTGGAGGCGCGGGCGCCGACGAGGCGCTGGGTGGTGCTGGAGAGGTGGGACGAACTCGCGAAGCCCAGCACCTGCGCCACATCGCGCACATCGTAGCCCGCGTTCTTGGACAGTTCGGCCGCGGCGAGCACCCGCACGAGGTCAATCACGCGCTTGAGGGTGGGGGCCTGCCCCACGGCGAAGCTGCGGGACAGGTGCTCGCGCGACACACTGAGCTCCTTGGCCAGCTGATCGGTTCGGACCGGTCGGCCGGCGCGGCGGACGACGCTTTGCCAGACGGCGATTTGTAGCGGGGTCTCGAGATGCAACATGGCCGGCGGCTGCAACAGCGCCCGCTCGAACCGGCTCGAGAAGGCGCGCCGGAGCACCAGTTCGCGGGCCACGCTGTCGTCCACCCCTTCCACAAGGACGTCGGCCACCCCGGCCTCGGCCGCCCGCGCCACGAGCGGCGCGTCGGCGGGTAGCAGCGTGGTGATCAGCACGAACGGGAGGCTCGGGAATTCCTCGGCCCGCGCGAGCAGTCGCTGCGCATCGTCGCCGGCGCCGGCATCGATGATCACGATGTCGACGAGTTCCTTGAGGAGATACTCCTCGACATCCGCCGCGCTCTTGGCCACGTGGACGTGGGCCCGACGCCGGGGGAACGCGGCACGGACCAGCGCCCGCGCGCGCTCACGCTTGAGCAGCGCGACCACGCACATCGGCGGCGCCGCGGTGTCGGCACCGTGCCGGGTGGCCATCAGCGGGAGGGCTCGGTGTGCACGCCGGCACGGGGCGTGGGCGCCTGGGCCGGATCGGCGGCCGGATCTTCTCCTCGAACCATGGCGTTGGCGCGCCGCAACACGTCGCGCGCATTGGCGTAGGAGACCAGTTGTGTGGCGTCCTGAAACGAGGCCCACCGGCAGGCGGTGATGCCCTCGGCCCGCTGCGGCGTGGTGTCGGAGGCGTTGCTGCGCATGAGGTAGAAATGACAGACCTTATGCACCAGCTTGCCGCGAAAGCGGAAGAACCAGTCGATGGTGTCGATCGCGCCGTCGAGCGCGACATCGTCGAGCCCGGTCTCCTCGCGCACTTCACGCAGGGCGGCGGCATCAGGCGGCTCATCGGTCTCGAGATGCCCTTTCGGAAATCCCCAGTTCTGATAGCTGTCGCGGATGAGCAGGAACACCGGTTCGCCGTCCTGCACGCGATACACGACGCCACCAGCCGACGTCTCGAGCGTGGCGCGCCCGGAGCGCTTCTGCGGATCGCGCGACGTCGTCACGGCGATGCTACCGGTCGCTGCCGTGCGAGAACACGACTCCGCTAGCCTTGGCGGCTACGCCCCTGGCAACGCCACTGGTAACGCCGATGAGCGGCGCGCTCCCTTCGAGGGTGGCGCGCCCTTCGATGAACTGCCGCACGAGCGGGTCGGTGCTGTGCTGAATTTCGGCCACCGTGCCGACGGCGCGCACCTGTCCCTCGTACAGCATGGCGATCCGCGTGCCCACGGTGTACGCGCTGCGCATGTCGTGCGTAATGACGATGCCGGTCACGCCCAGCTGCTCACGCATGCGCACCATGAGCGCGTCGATGGTGGCCGATGTCACCGGGTCGAGACCGGTGGTGGGTTCGTCGTACAGGATGTACTTGGGGCGCAGCGCAATCGCGCGGGCGATGCCGACGCGCTTCCGCATACCACCGGAGAGTTCGGACGGCATGCGCCCCTTCACATCGGGCAGATCGACCAGCGACAGCGCTTCGTCGACGCGGGTGGTGATCTCCGACTCGCTCAGTTCCCCTTGCTTGCGCAGCCCCATGGCGACGTTCTCGCCGATGTTCATGGAGTCGAAGAGTGCCGCGAACTGAAACACGTAGCCGATCCGCCCACGCAGCGCGTAGAGATCCTTCCGCGAGAGTTGATCGACGCGGAGGCCATCGACCCAGACCTCGCCTTCATCTGGTTCGAGGAGGCCGACGATGTGCTTGATCGCCACGGACTTGCCGGTTCCGGAATAGCCGATGATCACCATGGTCTCGCCTTCGTTGACCTGAAGGGAGAAACCGCGGAGCACCTGCTTTGGCCCGAAAGCCTTGTGGACGTTCTTGAACTCGATCATGAGATCACAAATGTACCGCCAAAGCTCGGCGAAGGTAGGCGTGGAGCGTCGGGTGAATGGCACGAAGGGGCGCCCGATTGTCGGACGCCCCTTCGTGCCACGTACCCGCGGGTCCGGGTTCGCTCCGGCGATCGCCTCTTACGCGGCGAAACTGGACAGGGCCCGACCCACATCGCCTTCGCGGAGGCGCTTGAGGGCACGGTCGCGCAGCTGGCGGACGCGCTCGCGGGTGACCCCGAGCATGCTGCCAATTTCTTCGAGCGTGTGCTCAC
This sequence comes from Gemmatimonas sp., assembly GCA_040399825.1. Classification (GTDB taxonomy): domain Bacteria; phylum Gemmatimonadota; class Gemmatimonadetes; order Gemmatimonadales; family Gemmatimonadaceae; genus Gemmatimonas. The sequence goes on along the minus strand of JBBARJ010000005.1, from coordinate 23,162 downwards.
GGCCGCCTTCGAGGCCGAAGTAGAGACGGAGCACCTTGGCGTCGCGCGGCGGTAACGTGGAGAGCGCCTGCTCGATTTCGTCGGTGAGGAAGCGATTCATCGCTTCTTCCTCGGTATCCGGCATTTCGTCGGCGACGAACCGCTCGATGAGCGAGCGATCGCCGTCGGGATCCATGGGGGCATCGAGACGCACGTCACCCGTGTTCAGCGCGGCCAGCGACTGCACCACATCAACCGAGAGGCCAGTGACCTGCGCCAGCTCTTCCGGCGAGGGCTCACGGCGAAGCTTCTGCCGGAGGATTTCCGAGGCCTTGATGATGCGCGACAGATCGGCGGTGCGATTGAGCGGCACGCGCACCGTGCGGCCCTGCCGCGCGAGCGACGAGAGGATGGCCTGACGGATCCACCACACGGCGTACGAGATGAACTTGACGCCCTGATCCGGATCGAACTTCCGCGCGGCCGTGAGCAGGCCGACGTTGCCTTCGCCGATCAGATCGATGAGGGGCAATCCGCGGTTCTGATACTTTTTAGCCACGGAGATGACGAAGCGGAGGTTGCGCTTCACGAGCTCCTGCAGCGCATCCTGGTCACCGGTACGGATTTTTTTCGCGAGCTCGATCTCTTCGGCCGCCTTGAGGAGCGGGTACGTGCTGACTTCGTAGAGATACTGGTCGAGGATATCGCGCTCGGGTTCACTGGGCGCGATGCCCGCGGGTGCCGCACGACGGCGCTTCCGCTTGACTTCAGTCATGGCGTTCTATGAGACCTTGGGATGAGACATCATCCCTGAAGGAGGAAACGAAATGGAAACGGCTTGCCAACCAAACGGCGCCGGCGTCCCACGAGATCCCAGCAGACGTCGGCAGAGCAATTACGGGGATAGCCTCTCAAGATACGCCGACGGGAGTGTTTCGCCAGTGTAATCTGTGGAACTCTGCTTGACGCCGGACATACACCTCACTAGACTGCGCGTTCCTGATGCCCTCGCCGGCACGGTGCTGCTGGGAACGGAGTACAGAACGGCGGACCACAGGAAGCCAGTACCGGGGGCGTAGCTCAGTTGGGAGAGCGCTTGAATGGCATTCAAGAGGTCAGCGGTTCGATCCCGCTCGTCTCCACTCCGGATGGTGCACGCTGCAAACGGGTGCAATTGTTGGTCTGCGGGAATAGCTCAGTTGGTAGAGCACAACCTTGCCAAGGTTGGGGTCGCGGGTTCGAGTCCCGTTTCCCGCTTTGTAGTACACCGATGTCTTGGGTCGTTAGCTCAGTTGGTTAGAGCGCCACGTTGACATCGTGGAGGTCACAAGTTCGAGTCTTGTACGACCCATATGCTGGTCTGCTGGTGTTGGTGTTGGACAACCTGGTGAGCGCTCGTCGGTAGCGAGAGCGTGCACGATCCACTAGGTTCCGGGACTCTCCGCAAGGAGAGGCTGTGCGTTGATCGTGGTGCATCGGAGTTCTGCGCCTATAGCTCAATTGGATAGAGCATCTGACTACGGATCAGAAGGTTGGAGGTTCGAGTCCTTCTAGGCGCGTAGTGGTTTTGATGCAGGTCGCACCATGAGATCGCACGGGGCGTAGCTTAGCCCGGTAGAGCGCGTGCTTCGGGAGCACGAGGTCGCAGGTTCAAATCCTGTCGCCCCGACTGTAATAAAAAGAAAGACCCCGCATCGACTCCGGTCGCTGCGGGGTTCTTCGTTGGCGGATACCTCCGACGAGGAGCCGGAGCCACGTCGCGAGCCGTTCAGTCCTCCAACTGCGCCGCTACGACCTGCAAGATCTGGCTGGCCGACGACGGCTTCGGGATGTAATTCACGCCCGACACCAGCGGCGGATCATACCGTTCGAGGTCGGGGTCGTAGGCGCTCATGTACACCACCTTGAGGTCGGGAGCGCGTGCGCGCAGTTCCTGACTGAGCTGCATGCCCCCCATCCCGCCGGACATCACGAGGTCGGTGATCAGCAGGTCGAATGGGCCAGCCTCCTCCCACTGTGCCACGCCGGCCTGTCCGTCGGCGGCGCACGCGACGCTCATGCCGGCGCGCTCGAGGATACGCTGGATCACGCGCCGCACGTCGTCACGGTCTTCCACCAGCAGCACGCGCGCCGACGCAAGGCGCGGAGTGGCCGTCGGCTCACTGGGTCGCACGAGCGGCAGCGCGAGCGCCGGCGCTGCGTTCGCGTCGGTGAGCGGGACACCGAATTCGAACGTGGTACCCGCCGGCGACGTCTCGATCACGCGCACGTAGCCGTTGTGCTCCTGCGCCACGGAGAACACCGTCGAGAGGCCAAGCCCCGTGCCGGCGCCCGCCTCCTTCGTCGTAAAGAAGGGCTCGAAGAGGCGCGTCAGATTCTCGGGACGAAAGCCGTGCCCGGTGTCGCTCACCCGCAGCACGGCATAGGGACCGGGCCGCACATCGACCTGACCCATGTTGATCGTGGCCGCCGTGGCGTCGTCGAGCGGCATGACCAGAGCGCTCACCGTGAGCTGCCCCCCCTCGGGCATCGCGTCGCGGGCGTTGATCACGAGATTCATGACCACCTGCTCGATCATCGACGGATCCGCCATGATCCAGAGCGGCGCGAGCGACGGCTTGATGCTAAGCGAGATCCCACTCGGCATGAGTCGCGCGAGGAGCCGGGCGAGGCCCGTGCCGATCTCGTCGAGTGCAACCCGACGCTCTTCTTTGGCCTGCCGACGCCCGAAGAGGAGCAGGCGTCGCGTGAAGGTGGAGGCCCGCTGCACGGCGTCGTCGAGGTCGCGCACGACCTGCCGCGACTCGGCGTCGAGCGTATTTGAACGGGCGATCTCGTACACCTGCAGCGACATGGCCGACAAAATGTTGTTGAAGTCATGCGCGATGCCGCCGGCAAGCTGGCCGACCGCCTCCATCTTCTGGCTCTGCTGGAGGCGCCGTTCGCTGGCGACGAGGGACTCCGCCATGCTCGCCTCCGCCTTCGACGCCTCGCGACGTTCCGCGAGCGCTGCCGCGAGGGTCAGTCCCGTGATGGTGATGAACCCGACGTACCACTGCAGCGACAGCAGGCGCTCGTCCTGCGTCGTGCCGCCCAGCACCGAACGCTGGCTATCGATCACCACGATGAAGGCGAGCACGGTGATGATGCCAACGACCGTCATCGTGCCCCGCACGCCGAAGCGTAGCGCCGCCCACAGGAGGGGGAGGACAAGCGAGTGGGGACGCAAGTCGATGATGCCGAATATCCGCGTCCCATTGAAGACCAGCAGCGTCTGCACGGACGCCAGCACGGCCAGGGCGGTCACTTCGGCGACGAAGGCAGCGCGCGAGCCGGGGACGTAGGCGTCATCGGCCGGTCGCGACCACGTCACGATGAGTGGCGTGATGACCAGCATGCCGAGGAAGCCGCCGATCCACGTCGGCATGAAGTCGGACCAGAAGCTCCGCCCGGCGGCATCCGCGAGAAACCCGGACAGGACGCTGTTCACGGTCACGCCGATCGCCGACGCGATCACCAACGTGGGCAAGTCGCGCAGCCGGGTGAACCGCACGTCGGGGCCACGCCAGCGGGTGACTATTTCCGCGGCGATGAGACATTCGACGTAGCTGGCGGCGATGTAGCCGAGGGTAAGCCAGCTGGGCGGGAAGGCACTGGGCGAGGCAAGGCGTCCAACGGCGAACGCTACCGTGAGCAACACCCATCGGGGCACGTGCCGGAAGAGCAGCAACCCCGCGAACAAGGCACCCGCGGGGGGCCAGAGGGGCGCGATCGGTCCCGACCGGGAGATGTCCAGCGCCACAAAGTACAGGGCGCCGTACGCGATCGCGAACCACAGCAGATCCCTCGCCGCTCGCCGGATCTCCGGTCCTCGCAGCAGAGACGGCCGCGGGGGGGAAGGATGCGCCATCGCTGTCACGGCGGGGGCTGTCTACGTCGCGCCGGCGCCGTCAGCCCTGGGTCCAACTGGTGACCAGTCGCTGCCACGGGATCACCGCCGCCACCAGTGCCAGCGTGACCAGCGTGCCGATCAGTGCCTTCTTGGCCTTGGCCGCCGAGCTGGGCGCCTTTTTCACCAGCACGCCCGAGACGGTGGCGACGACGACCGCCAACACCATCAGAAACGGGTGCTCCACCACCAGGCGACGCAGCGCGGGATCCTTCATCGCGTCACCCATCGAGGCCCGCGCCGCGGTCACGGCCGGACTCACGAACCACAGGCCGAGGCCGGCCAGCAACTGCAGGTGTACGAGCAGCGTCAGCCGCCGCACCAGACCGGTTTCGGCGTCCGACCAGGTCGCGCTGCGCCCGACGGCCCGCACGATCACGAGGCCGCCCGTGAGAAGGACCGCCCAAGCCAGCAGGTTGTGCGCACCAATCAAGAATCCGTACATCCGATCGTCCTCCGAAAAATGAAACGCCCAAATTGCGTCGTATCGCCGTCTTCTATGCGGGGAATGTTATCCTGCCTGCTCCTCTTGCGCTGATCTTTTCTCTCGCCCCACACATCAGATGCGGCTGACACTGTCCCGCCAGAAGGCCGGCAACGTGCTCGCGCTCGTGATGGTCATCGCCCTCAACGGGCTCGCCGCCACGGGTGCCATGAGCGGGGATTCGATCGGCGTGATCGCCAACCGGTACCGCTCGCTGTTCCTGCCCGCCGACTACGTGTTCGGGATCTGGAGCGTGATCTATCTCGGGCTGATCGCCTCGGCGGTATACCAGGCGCTCCCCACGGCCGGCGCCGAGCGTGCCGTGCAGCGACTCGGCGTGTGGTGGGCGGTGACCGGCGCGCTGAACGTGGCGTGGATTTCGCTCTTCTCGTTCGGACAATTCGCGCTCGCGCTCCCGGTCATGGTGCTCTTCCTCGTCACGCTGGTCGTGATCGGAGAACGGGTACGCGCGGGGACGGGCTCATCGATCACGGAACAGGTCTTTCTGGTCTGGCCGCAGGACATTTACCTCGCGTGGATCTCGGTCGCACTGATCGCGAATAGTTTTCAGTTGGCGCAGGCCGTGCGGTGGGGCGGATTCGGCATCGCGGAATCCACCTGGGCGGTGGCGATGATGCTGGTGGCCGCACTGCTCGCTACGCTCATGGCATGGGGACGCGGGAACTGGCTCTTCCCGCTGGTCGTGGCCTGGGCGCTGCGCGGCATCGGCGCGCGATACCCGGAGGTCGCGGCCATCGCCGACACCACCCGTTGGCTGGTGCCCGCCGGCGTCGCGACCGGTGCGGTGGCGTGGCTGGCCGGACGCCGCGCCCGCCGCGCCCACCGCTCAGGCCCTACTTTTTGGTGACCGTCGCCAAGGCCGCTTCAAAGGCGAGTCGCGCCGCGTCGTCGCTGCTGATGCGCCGGGTCAGATCGCCGTAACTCGCCTCGGTCAGCGCCTGGGCCTTCAGCACCCGCTCCCGCTCTGCGCGGTACTTGGCACGCAGCTCGGCCAACACCTCCGGCGTCTTGTTCTTGGGATCGGCGTACTCCGCGTCGGCCCGCTCCCGAAGGGTCGTCAGGGCGGCGTGGACGCGCGCGAAGGGCATCATCGCCGCCACACTGTCGGGGTGGGGCGCCGCGGCGACCGGCGACACCGTGGTCGGCGGCGTGGCCGTCTGGGCGTGGAGCGGACGGGTGGAACCCATCATGGCACAGCCGATCGCCAGCAGGGGAACAAGGCAGCGCAGCACGGGGAAACTCCGGGGGGCCGAGTGAGAGCGGCGGATCGCACACCGCCCCCAGAAGCTCTGCCCATCAGGACTGGGCGTCAACGGGTTGGCGCGAGAACGCGTTTTCTTCTTGCCTTTCCGTCGCTCGCGCCCGAACGTTCATATCTGCAGGTCCCTCCCGTGGTTCCCCTCCCGAAGTTCCCCCCCGCACGAGGTCAGGCATGAAGGCGATCTCCGCACTGGCGGTCACGCTCTCATTCGCCGTCGCCCTTCCCGGCCATAGCGATTCTCGGCCCACCGATCCGCCCCCCGCGCCTCGCGCGGTGGGTCATCCGGTGTTGCCCCGCCCCGTCGCGCGCCACGTGGCCGCCCCGAAGCCGTTGCGCGTGGCGTCGATCGCGCCGGCAGAGCTCAACGGGGTGGTGAAGCAGTACTGTCAGAAGTGCCACAATCAAACAATGCGTCGTGGCAATCTCTCGCTGACCGACTTCGACGTGGGCGCCCCTGACGCGAAAGCCGACGTGGCGGAGAAGGTCGTCGCGAAGCTGCGCTCCGGGATGATGCCGCCGGTCGGATCGGCGCGCCCGAGTGTCGACACGCTCGACGCCCTGGTGACCTCGCTCGAGCGTCAACTCGACGCCAGCGCCGTGGCGCATCCCAATCCCGGTCGTCGCACCTTTCAGCGACTGAATCGGGCGGAGTATCGGCTGGCGATCGCCGATTTGCTGAAGCTCGACGTCGACGCCGCGGCGTATCTCCCGCCGGACACGAAGAGCGACAATTTCGACAACATCGCCGACGTGCAGGCGCTGTCCCCGACGCTGCTGAGCGCGTATCTGCGGGCGGCGAGTGATCTGAGCCGGTTAGCCATCGGCAACGCGGCCGCGAGCGCCGCCGCGAACACCTACACGATGCCGAAGATGGCGTCGCAAGTGGATCACGTGGAGGGTACGCCGTTCGGCTCGCGCGGCGGCATGGCGGTGGTGCACATGTTCCCCGCCGACGGCGAGTATCGCTTCGACGTGAACTTCTTCCACGAGACCACGGGCGCCTTTGCCGGCGGCCTGGCCCGCGGCGAACAGATTGAGATTTCCGTTGATGGCCAGCGCGTGGCGTTGCTCGGCATCGACCGCTTCATGCATGCGTCCGACCCGAACGGCGTGGCGATGGGCAGCGAACGCGTGCGCATCACCGCCGGCCCGCACAAGGTCGCTGCGGCGTTTGTACCGCCGGCGTTTCAGGGCGTCGTGCAGGATCTCATCAGCCCGCTCAAGTATTCGCTGAACAGCACGTCGAATGCGGTGGCCTACGGTTTTTCCCTGTTGCCGCACCTGCGCGAACTCACCGTGAACGGCCCGTACGCGGTGACCGGCGTGTCCGACACACCGGTGCGGCGCAACATCTTCAGCTGCCAGCCTGCCACCGTGTCCGCCGAGCGGCCGTGTGCGCAGTCGATCGTGAATCGTCTGGGCATGATGGCGTATCGCCGTCCGCTTACCGATGAAGATCGCGCCGGCCTGATGTCGCTGTACGATGCCGGCCGCAAGAGTGCCAACTTCGAGACCGGCGTGCGCACCGCGCTCGAAGGCATTCTGGCCAGTCCCGATTTTGTCTTCCGCTTCGAACAGGCGCCGCGCGACGTGGCCGCCGGTACGAATTACAAGCTGCGCGACATTGACCTGGCGTCGCGGTTGTCCTTCTTCCTGTGGTCAGCGCCGCCGGATCAGGCGCTGCTTGCCGCCGCCGGCCGCGGTACGCTCTCGCAGACGGCGGGGCTCGAGCGCGAGGTTCGTCGCATGCTCGGCGACCCGCGGGCGAAGGCACTGTCCACGCGCTTTGCGGCGCAGTGGCTGCGCCTGCCCGATCTCGACATCGTGCAGCCCGACATTCGACAGTATCCCGATTTCGACGAGCAGCTGCGGCTCGCCATGCGAGAGGAGACCGAGCTGTTCTTCGACGATCTCGTGCGTCGAGATCGGCCGTTGCTCGATTTCTATCGCGCCGACTACACGTTTGTGAACGAACGGCTCGCGCAGCACTACGGCATCCCCAACATCGTCGGCCCGTCGTTCCGGCGGGTGCCGTATCCTGACGCCGGACGGCGCGGCATCTTGTCGCACGCCAGTGTCCTGACGCTGACCTCGCACGCCGGCCGCACGTCGGCGGTGGAGCGCGGCAAGTGGGTGATGGAAGTGTTGCTCAACTCCCCGCCGCCGCCGCCGCCGCCCGGCGTTCCCGATCTCGAAGCGACGCCGGGCAGCAGCTCTGGCCGACTGCTCACGGTGCGCGAGCGGATGGAGGAGCACCGCAAGAGCCCGGCGTGCGCCAGCTGCCATAAAATGATGGACCCGATCGGTCTGGCGATGGAGCAGTACGACGTGACCGGCCGGCTGCGCGTGCGCGACAACGGCATGCCGATTGACTCGCGCGGCGATCTGTGGGACGGTAGTACGGCCAGCACGGTTGCCGAACTGCAGCGGGCGCTGTTGCGGCGCGAGGACGCCCTGCTGCGCACGTTCACGCGCAACCTGATGGCGTACGCCATCGGACGTCGCATCGAAGCGTACGACATGCCGTCGGTGCGCGGGATCGTGCGCGAGGCGGCGAAGCAAGACCATCGCATGACCGCCTACATCCTTGGTGTTGTTCGCAGCCCCGCGTTCCGCATGCAGCGTGCGGAAGGCGTCATTCCGAAAGCCACCGACGCGTCATCCGGCGCGTCGTCCCCGTCGTCCAAGTAAGGAGCCGCCTCATGGCGTTCATCAGCCGCCAACCACTGCCGCGCCGCACGTTCCTCAAGGGGCTCGGCACGATGGTCGCGCTTCCGTATCTGGACGCGATGATCCCCACCACGGCCTTCGCGTCCAGTGCACCGGCCAATCCGGCGCGCCTGCTCTGTCTCGAGATGGTACACGGGGCGGCCGGCTGCAGTCCGTTCGGCCTCACGGAACATCTCTGGGCGCCGCCTACGACCGGACGCGCGTTCGATCTGAGCGGGACGTCGTTGTCGCCGCTGGAATCGTGGCGCAAGTATCTCACGATCGTGAGCAACACCGACGTGCGCATGGCCGAAGCGTACAAGTCGGAAGAGATCGGCGGCGACCATTTCCGGTCGAGCGCGGTGTTTCTCACGCAGGCGCATCCGACGCAGACCGAAGGCTCCGATATTTTTGCAGGCACCTCGCTCGATCAGATGTACGCGCAGCGCTTCGGCCAGGTAACGCCGATTCCTTCCATGCAGCTCTGCATTGAGCCGCTCGATCGCGCCGGCGACTGCGCGTACGGCTACTCGTGCATGTACACCGACTCGATCAGCTGGAGCTCGCCCACCGAACCGCTGCCGATGATCCGTGATCCGCGCGTCGCGTTCGAGCAGCTGTTCGGCACGGGTGGCACGCCGGCCGAGCGCGCCGATCGCACGCGCAGCACGGGCAGTGTGCTCGACTGGATCACCGGACGCGTGTCGCAGCTGAATCGTCAGCTCGGCGCCAGCGACCGGCGTCGTATGGAGCAATACCTCGAGAACATCCGCGAGATCGAGCGGCGTATTCAACAGGTCGAGGCGCGCAACGCCTCGGGTGAGGAACGTGAACTGGCCGGTGCGCCGGCCGGTGTGCCGGACTCCTACACCGATCATGTGAAGATCATGTTCGACCTGCAGGTGCTCGCGCTGCAAAGTGACATGACGCGCGTCTTCTCGTTCAAGATGGGCCGCGATGCCTCGGCCCGCGTGTATCCGGACAGCGGCGTGGCGACGGGTTTCCACCCCGCGTCGCACCACGGCAACAACCCGGCGCGCGTGAAGGAGTTCGCGGAGATCAACCGCTACCACGTGAGCCTCCTGCCGTACCTGCTCGACAAGCTCAAGACGACGATGGATGGCGATACGCCGTTGCTCGACAACACGACGATCATGTATGGCTCGCCGATGTCGGACAGCAACACGCACAACCACCGTCGCTGCCCGCTCATTCTCCTCGGTGGCGGCCATGGTCTGGCGTCGGGCAATCAGCACTTGAAGGCACCCGACGGCACGCCGATGGCCAACGTAATGCTCAGTCTGATGCACAAACTGGGCATGGATGACATCAACACGTTCGGCGACAGCACCGGCGAGTTCGCGTTCTGATCTGTCTTTGACCTGTTTCTGACCACGCGGAGCGAAGGGCATATGAATCGAGCGATGCTGAAGGTGTTCGGGGTGATCGCGTTGGGTCTTCCTGGGGGACTGCCTGTTGCGCTGCCTCCCACGACCCCGGTCGCTGATGCCGCCATGCGCGGCGAGGGAGCCACGGTGCGTGCGCTGGTGGCGACCGGAGCCGACGTGAACGTGGCGCAGGGCGACGGCATGACGGCGTTGCACTGGGCGGCCAACCGCGGCGACTCGGCGCTCGCCGTCGTACTGCTGCGCGCCAAGGCGCGCCTCACCGCGACCACGCGGATCGGCGGCTATACGCCGCTCCATGTGGCGAGTCAGAGTGGATCCACCGGCGTCGTGCGCGCCCTGCTGGCCGCGAAGGCCGATGCACGCGCCACCACGACGGACGGGGCGACGCCATTGCATCTCGCGGCCGTCGCTGGGGTTCCCGGCACGATCACGGCGTTGATCGCCGCCGGTGCCGACGTGAACGCGACAGAACCGTCGTGGGGACAGACGGCGCTCATGACCGCCGCCGCGCGTGGCCGAGCCGATGCGGTGCGGACGCTATTGAAGGCTGGGGCGGACCCGGCGATCACCGCGAAGACGGTGGACATCATGGCCGCCGCCGCGCAGGACCGTCAGGCCAAGTCGAAGCGCGACGCGGTGCTGGCGCAGCTGCGCGAGGAGCAAGGGCAGACGAAGAATCTGAATTGGATGCCGAATCCGCAGCAGGTTCAGGCGGCGGTGAAGGCCTCGCGCGAGGTCGAAGTGCTGGCGGCCTCGAAGGCAGCCCTTGATGGAGCGGCGGCGGCGGCGGCGGCCGAGGAGGCGCGGCTGGCCGCGCAGGGCGGTCGTGGCCTCGACGACGACAACCCGGCGTACAACGAGCAGCTCGGCGTGCAGGGCGGCCACACGGCCCTGCTGCTGGCGGTGCGCGAAGGACAGGTGGCCGCGGTCGATGCGTTGCTCGATGGTGGCGCGAACATCGATCAGGTGAGCGCCGGTGATCACACGAGCCCGATGCTGATGGCGTCGATCAACGGGCACTATGATCTCGTGATGCGACTGATCAAGCGCGGGGCGAATCCGAATCTGGCCAGCGACGCTGGCGCGGCACCGCTGTTCGCGGTGTTGAATAAGGAGTGGGCGCCGTCCACGCGTACGCCGCAGCCGGCGTTCCAGCTGCAGCAGCAGGCAACGTATCTCGAGGTGGTCGATGCGCTGCTGAAGGCCAAGGCGAACCCCAACGCGCGCCTCGTGAAGTCGCTGTGGTATACCACGTATAATCGCGACAATCTCGGCGTCGACTTCTCGGGGGCCACGCCGTTCTTTCGGGCGGCCTACGCGACCGACATTCCCGCGATGAAGCTGTTGCTGGCGGCCGGCGCTGACCCCATGATCGCGACGTTGAAGCCCAAGCCGAGAGCGCGTCGTGGTGCCGTGGCCGTCACGCGGGAAGACCCGTCGGGACTGGCGCCGATCCCCGAAGGCGGATTGGGCGTGTTTGCGATTCACGCGGCGGCCGGCGTGGGATACGGCCAGGGCTTTGCAGCCAACGACCACCGGCACACCCCGGACGGCTGGCTCCCCGCGATGCGCTTTCTGGTGGAAGAACTGAAGTTCGACGTGAACAGCCGGGACTTCAACGGCTACACCCCGTTGCATCATGCCGCTGCGCGCGGTGACAACGCGATGATCGAATATCTGCTCTCGAAGGGAGCCGATGTGATGGCGGTCGCTCGGAGCGGGCAGACCACGGTGGACATGGCCAACGGCCCGGTGCAGCGCATCTCGCCGTTTCTTGATACGGTCGCCTTGCTCGAGAAGCTGGGCGCGAAGAACAACCATCGCTGCGTATCGTGCTGATGGCGACGAAACGCACAATATGGACGACCAGCCGTAAGCCGTCGAATACATGATGCGTTAGTCAGGGATGCAGGATTTGACAGTCGGGTGATGTAGCGCTAAGTCACCAGTGTTCGTTCGGCCTCGGCCGCACCCACTGTGCGTCCACGGCCTGCATCACGCCCGACTCACATCCGAGGAGAGTCGATGTCCCGTACGTTTCGCGCTACGCGATTCCTCGTCCCGCTTGCGCTGCTCTGCTTTGCCGGCAGTGCGCGGGCGCAGAGCCCAGTCACCATCAGTGGGCAGATCGCCGATTCCACCTCGAAGCGCCCACTGGTCGGCGCCGAGATCACCGTGTTGCGCGATGCCGATGGCACGCTCGCGGGAAGTGCCCGAGCCGGTGAAAGCGGCCGGTACACGCTGGTCACCAATACGACCGGCCTCGTGACCGTGCGGGTGCGACTCGTTGGCTACACGCAGCAACAGCGGCGGCTCACGCTCGTCGCCGGTCAGACGTTCACGGCCAACTTCAATCTTGCCGAACGGCTGATGCAGCTCGATCAGGTGGTGGTGACGGGCACGGCCGGCGTGACGCAGCGTCGTGCCGTCGGCAACGTGGTCAGTACGATCGATGCCTCGAAGGTGCTTGAGATCGCACCGGCCCGCAGTGTGAACGAATTGATCGGCGCCCGTACCCCCGGTTTGATCGTGCTGCCATCAACGGGTCAGGTCGGCACGGGCGCGCAGCTCCGCGTGCGCGGTACCAGCAGTCTGTCGCTGAGCAACGAGCCGATCGTCTACATCGACGGCATTCGCATGGACGCCACGGCGTCGCGCGGTCCCGGTCAGCGCGGTGGTGCCGGCGCGAGTCGATTGAACGACATCAATCCGCAGGACATCGAAAGCATCGAAGTCATCAAGGGCCCTGCTGCCTCGACGCTGTACGGCACCGAAGCCTCCAATGGCGTGATTCAGATTATCACGAAGCGTGGTAAGTCGGGCAAACCGAAGTTTGAGTTCACGACGCGTCAAGGCACCAACTGGATGCAGAATCCGGAAGGGCGCGCCGGTTTCAACTACTTTCGCAACCCGGCGACGAACGCGGTCGAGGGCGTCAACATCTATCGGCAGGAAGCGGAATTCGGCAACGGCCCGATCTTCACGAACGGACGCAACGCCGGCTACAACGCCAGCCTCAGCGGCGGCACCGACGACGCCCGGTACTATATCGCCGGCTCCTGGGATGATGATGTCGGCATCGTGAAGCACAACTACGACAAGAAATTCAGCGCCCGCGCCAACGTCGACATGACGGCGGGCAAAACGTTGCGCCTGTCGGCGAGCCTTGGGCACGTGCGTGATCGCGCTCGCCTCGCACAGGGTGCGATCGACATCGATCCCTTTAGTCAGCTGGTGTGGGGCACACCGCTCGCACTCGGCACCGGCAAGCGCGGATTCTACAACTCACCGCCGGAAAGCTGGGATGATGCCGTGAGTCTGGCGGATATCGATCGCACCACGCTCAGCCTCAAGGCGAACTACGCGCCGAAGCCGTGGTTCACCCACCGCTTGACGACCGGTTTTGACGTCGGTTCGGAAAACGCGTCGTTCATGTATCCGCGCCAGCCCCTTGGCAATCTCGACTTCCTCGCCAGCAATGGCCTGGGCTCGAAGACCGTCAACCGCAGCTCGCGCACGGTGTTCACGCTCGACTACGCCGGATCGCTCAAGTACAATGTTGGCCCGTTCAGCATGACGAGTTCCATGGGCCTTCAGGCGTTCCGGAATGAACTGAGCTCGGTGGGCGCTTCGGCCCTCACCTTCCCCGCTGGTCCGATCACCACGATTTCCGGCGGTGCGACGCGCGCCGGCACCGAGGACTACCTCGCCAACGCCACGGTCGGCATGTTCGTGCAGCAGGAGCTGGCGTGGAACAACCGCGTCTTCCTCACCGCCGCCGTGCGTGGCGACGACAACAGCACGTTCGGCGAAGACTTCTCGGCGATCTACTATCCGAAGCTGAGCGGATCGTGGGTGATCAGCGAAGAGTCGTGGTTCAAGATGCCCTTTACGCAGTCGCTGCGGCTGCGCGGTGCGATCGGCGCCGCGGGCACGCAGCCGGGCACCTTTGATGCCTCGCGGTTGTACGACCCGAGCGTCGGCTACCAGAACGCATCGGGTCTGGTGCCTGCGTCGTTCGGCAATCCCGCGCTCAAGCCGGAACGCAGCACCGAGTCGGAAGCGGGCTTCGAAGCGACGATGCTCGATGGGCGCGTGGAGCTCGAGTATACGTACTACCAGCGCAACGTGACCGACGCGATCGTGAACTCGCCGATTCCGCCCTCGGTCGGTTTCCCCGGCTCACAGGTCGTCAACATCGGTAAGGTGAAGGGCTGGGGCAATGAAGTCGGCCTGAACCTGAACGTGTTGCGCGGCGAGAAGCTGTCGTGGGAAGTCGGCACGCAGATCTCGAACAACGGCAACCAGATCGTCGACATGGGTGGCACGCAATTCCTCACCGTCGGCGGCGGTGGACAGGCGCAGAACCGCGTGGGCTTCGGCATCGCCGACTTCTTCATGTACAAGGTGAAGTCCGCCACGATTGATGCCAACGGCACGGTGCTGACGTCGATCTGCGACGGTGGCACTGGCAAGGCGGGGCTCGAGCAGGGTGGAGCCGACGTGGCCTGCTCGGCGGCACCGCGCGTATACTGGGGGCACTCGCAGCCCACGTGGCAGTTCGGTGTGAATTCCACGGTGACGCTGTTCAAGAACCTGCGCCTGTACGCCCGCGTTGACGGTAACGGCGGGCACATCCAGTCGAACACCGAAATCCGCGCGCTGCACAATCAGGGGTCGACCGAAGCAGTCCTGCTCCGCAACGATCCCTTGCTGCAAGTGTACCGCGCGATCGAGGCGGACGTCCCTGGTACCTACAAGGCCGGCTTCCTCCGCCTCCGTGAAGTGTCGGCGACGTACACGATCGCACCGAAGTTCGTGCGGTTCATCGGCGCGCAGGGCGGTTCGGTCAGCGTCGCCGGTCGTAATCTGTCGATGCTCTGGACCGAGCAGCACGGATGGAACACCTCACGCGACGGTCGTATCGACGTCGATATCGCCGGCCGCCATGCGTGGGATCCGGAGGTTCGTGCCGTGGGGCAGTTGTCCAACGGATTCCAGACGATCCTGCCGCCGACGGCCAGTTTCGTGACCACCGTGCGACTCACCTTCTGACCCACCGAGACGATCATGATGAAGATCACGTTCCGGCGTGCGACGCTGGTGCTTTCGCTCGCGGCCACCGCGTCGTGCAACAGCCTCCTCGCCGTCGATAACCCTGGACGCGTCACCGCCGACGCGCTCAGCGATCCCGGCCTCGCCCCGATTCTTGCAGCGGCGGCACTCCAGTCGGCGCAGTGCGCCTTCGTGCAGTTCGCTTCCACGACCGGCATGCTCTCCGGTGAGTACCTGTCGTCGAACGGCTTCGTCGATAATCACATTTGGGAGTGGCGCGGCATCACGGAAATCAAGCAGGCACCGGGCGGCTGCCCGGGCAGCCGCACGACCACGTCCATGGGTTTCTACACGCCGGCACAACAGGCACGCTTTCAGCTGGAAGATCTGGGCACCCGCCTGAAGACGTTCACCGATGCGCAGGTCCCCAACCGCCAGCGGATGCTGGCCGAAATGGATGCCTATTCGGGGTACATGTACGTGCTGCTCGCCGAATCGATGTGCGAACTGGCCTTCAACGGTGGGCCGAGTGTCACGTCGGCCGCGGCGTTCGCGATCGCCGAGAAGCGCTTCTCCGACGCGATTGTCACGGCGACCGCGATCAATGACGAGAGCCTGCTAAACATGGCGCGCGTCGGGCGGGCGCGGACGCGATTGAACCTTGGGAATCTGGCAGGGGCGGCGGCCGATGCCGCACTCGTACCGAGCGGCTACACACGCATCGCCGAGTTCTCGGAGGTGGATGTTCGCCGTGAGAACCGTTTCTTCAATCTCACGGTGCGGGCCAACTACCTCTCCGTCGGCCCGGACTACCGTGGCCTGACGGTGAACGGGGTGGCCGATCCGCGCGTGCGCGTGACCAACCTGAACCGCGTCGGTCTCGACAACGTGACCCCGATGTGGCAGCAGCAGAAGTTCACCGGCAGCGGGGCGGCACCGCTGACGATTGCGTCGTACGCCGAGGCGCAGCTGATTCTGGCGGAAGCGTCCACGGGACAGGCGGCGATCGATGCCATCAACCGCGTGCGTGCGCTCTCGAGCATCGCCCCGATGGCGATGCCGGCAGCGGGCACCGACATCAACGCGCTGGTGATCGAAGAGCGCCGCCGGCAACTCTTCAGCGAAGGTCAGCGTTTCGGCGACATGCTGCGCAAGAAGATCGCGTTCCCGTCGTCGGGCGTGAACCGGAAGGGACAGGCCTACAGCAATATGACGTGCATTCCACTGCCTGACGTGGAAACGCGCAACAATGTGAACTTCAAGAGCTGACATTCTGACTGCAGGTCGTTTCACGCCCCCGCCGCGACTCCGGTCGCGGCGGGGGCGTTGCGTTTAACCATCCCGTTGTGAGGTTTGAACGCTCATAACCATCCTTTCATGTAAAAGTATTTGCGGTTTATCCCAATCCATCGAATGTTATGCCAGTTACCGACCCGTCGGGTCACCTCCCCCTTCCCGGAGCGCCACTCATGATTCGCAGATGTCGTCTCGTTGCCCTTGCCGTCGCCGGCAGCCTCACTGCGCTGGGCGTCGCCCCTCCCCTTCAGGCACGTCAAGCCACGGGCACCGTGGAAGGCAAAGTGACCCTGAGTGTGTCCGGTGAGGTACTGCAGGGCGCCTCGATCGGCGTGGCGGGGACGCAGGTGGGCGCCATCACACGCGCCGACGGTAGCTATCGCTTCACGATGCGCCCGGGCACGTACGAACTGCGTGTGCGCATGCTGGGATACGCCGGCAAGACCGCCAGCATCACGGTGGCCGCGGGCGGGCGCGTCACGCAGAATTTCGTGCTGGAGAAGTCCACCACGCAGCTCGAAGCCGTAGCCGTGACCGGCTCGCGTGGTGGCGAGCGGACGCTGGTAAAGAGCCCCGTGCCGGTGGACGTGATCAACACGGCGGCGCTCAAGTCGACGGGCCGTGTTGAGACGGCGCAGATGCTGCAGGCGGCAGCGCCGTCGTTGAACTTCCCGCGTCCCGCCGTGGCCGACGGCACGGACCACGTGCGTCCGGCCACGCTGCGCGGCCTCGCACCCGACCAGACGCTGGTGCTGGTGAACGGCAAGCGCCGGTACACCAGTGCGCTGATCAACAACAACGGCACGGTCGGTCGTGGCACCTCGGCGGTGGACCTCAACGCCATCCCGGCGTCTATGATCGACCGCATCGAGATCCTGCGTGACGGCGCAGCCGCGCAGTACGGCTCCGACGCCATCGCGGGTGTCATCAACATCATCCTGAAGGGCGCCGGCACGGGCGACGTGTTCAGCCAGACCGGCCAGTTCAACACCGATGTCCCGGGGCTCGGCAAGCGCAACGACGGCACCAACACGGTGGTCAGCGCCGACCAGGGTATTTCGTGGGGCAACGGCGGCTACTTCCATGCCGGCGTGGAGTGGCGCAACCGTGCCATGACCAACCGCACCTTCGCCGATCCGCGCCAGCAGTATCCCACGGGTGACCCCCGTGAGGCCACCGCGCAGCGGTTCACGCACTGGTCGGGTGACGCCGCAACGGCGGATCTGGTGGGCATGTTCAATGCCGCCCAGAACGTGAACGACAACGTGCAGCTCTACGCGTTCGGCTCCTTAGGCAAGCGTGATGGCCGGTCCACTGGCTTCTTCCGCCGTCCGATTCAGACCACACAGGTGATTTCCAAGCTGTACCCGAACGGCTTCCTGCCGAACATCGAATCGAACATCGATGACATCTCGATCGGCGGCGGTGCGAAGGGCACGGCGAAGGGATGGGACTGGGAACTGAGCCAGGTGTACGGCGGGAACTCTTTCCAGTTCATCATTTCGAACTCGAACAACGCCTCCATGGGGCTCTCCAGCCCGACCACGTTCGACGCCGGCACCCTCGGCTTCGGCCAGGCGCTCACGAACCTTGACCTCACGCGCAAGTTCGACGTGAATGGGCGTCCGCTGCGCGTCTCGACCGGTGCGGAGTTCCGCTGGGAGAATTATTCCATCGAAGCGGGCGAAGTGGCCTCGTACGTGAATGGTGGCGTGCCCGTGCTCGACGCGGCCGGCAACCCGGTGCGCAACAGCGCCGGTAACACCACGATCGCGCTGGTCGGCTCTCAGGTGTTTCCCGGTTTCTCGCCGAAGGATGCACTGGACCGCTCGCGCACGGCCGGAGCGGCGTATCTCGACGTGGAAAGTGATCTGACCTCCAAGTGGCTGGTCGGCGCCGCGGCTCGCTTCGAGAACTTCAGTGATTTCGGATCGAAAGCCACGGGCAAGCTCACCTCCCGCTTTGCGGCCACCGACAAGTTCGCCATTCGTGGCGCCGCGTCGACCGGCTTTCGCGCTCCGTCGCTGCAGCAGAGCTACTTCACGTCGACAGCCACGACCTTCGTGAATGGTCTCCCGGTGGACATCAAGACGCTCCCGGTGGCCAGCAAGGAAGCGCAACTGCTCGGCGCCCGTGAGCTCAAGCCGGAAAGCTCGGTCAACCTGAGCGGCGGCGTCACGATGCAGCCCACCAAGAACCTCACCGTCACGGCGGACTACTACGACATCGCCATCAGCGACCGCGTTGTGCTCTCCGAGAATTTCATCGGTACGGGCGTCGTCAACTTCTTCGCCCAGAACGGCCTCACCGGCGTGGGCGGCGGACGCTACTTCACCAACGCGATCAACACCAAGACCAAGGGTCTCGACGTGGTCGTGAACTATGGCCTCGACCTCAAGGCCAATGGCATCGTGCGCCTCACGGCCGGCTACAACCAGAACCGGACCAAGGTCACGAAGGTCGTGGTGAACACGCCGGCGCAGTTGGGCAACCTGAACGAAACGCTGTTCGGCCGTGCCGAACGTGGCCGCATCGAGCGGGGCCAGCCGCGCAACAACCTGGTGCTGAACGGCACGTACGAGAAGGGCGATCTGTCGCTTTCGCTGCGTGGCCAGCGTTTCGGGCAGGTGACCGGCGTGCAGGCGCTGGCCACCGGTACGGCGCGTCAAGTGCCGGACTTGGTGCTCAGCCCGAAGTTCATCACCGACATCAGCGCGTCGTACAAGGTGCTCAAGCGCGCCACGCTCACGGTCGGCTCGGACAACGTGTTCGACGTTTACCCGGACGCGATCAAGGATCTTGGCGACGTGGCGGCGGGCTACAGCGGCCAGGGCACGTTCGGCGTGTACCGCTACTCGGGCCTCTCGCCGTTCGGCTTCAACGGACGGTACATGTACGCTCGCGTGAGCTTCGGCCTCTGATCGCATGCCGGGTTCTCTGGAACCTGGTAGTTGATCGATGCACGACAAACGCCCCGCCGCAACCATCGTTGCGGCGGGGCGTTTTGTCGTTGTGGCACTGACGACGGGCCGTCGCTACGGTGTGCCACCCTTCAACGTGCGATACTGCGCGAGCGCGGCGTTCACTTTCTGATCGATGGCGATCTTCCCGATAGCGGCCGATGCCTTGGTCGGATCACCCGTCACACCGGCATCCGGACTACCGCCGTTCGGCATGCGCTTATCAAGCCGAATGCCTTCGGCGAACACGTACAGCAGCTGCGAAGTGTCGCTGGTGCCGGCGTGCGATCCAACCATCTGCTCATCCCAACCGTACGTAGCCTTCAGGTAGTCGCGAATCTGAATGCGTCCCTTCTGGTAGTAATCCACCAGCGCGTACACCCGGACGCCCGTGCCCGCCCATTCGGCGTTGAGTGCATTCGCCACGGCCGTGAGGCCGGCCTGATTACCACCACTGTCGCCGATCAGCAGAATGTCGGTGAATCCCGACACGCGCAGTGATCGTACCGCCGCGTCGAGCAACCGATCGTAGCTGGGCGACGGATGCGAAATCACTCCGGGCTTGTCGCCGAAGTTCGGACGGGTGTAGTCGCCCTCGGGCACGTATTGCACGGTGGGCGCCACCAGCGCATTGCCGAGTTGCTGCGCAATCTGCCCGGCGGCGAAGGTGACGATGTAGTTGTGCTTGCCCATCACCATGTGGGGACCGTTCTGTTCGGTGCCACCGGTGGGGACAATCGCCACCCGCTTGCCACCTTGAATGGCATCGCGAATCTCGGTCCACGTCATGGCCTCGAGATAGGGCGCCGCCAGCAAGTTGGGGCGCTCTTGTGCGTGCAGCGTAGTCGTGATGCCCAGCGTCGCGATCGCACTGAATAGCAGCTTGTGCATCAGAATCCTCCGGACGTGGCGCGGGACGCACGAATCTGCGCCAACGCGTTATCGATCTTGATCTGCACCAGCGATTTCCCGAGCGCGGCGGTGGCTTTCGTGGGATCGCCGTTCACGCCGCTATCGGGAGAACCACCGCTCGGCGCCAGCCGGTCGCGACGCACGAGCGTCGGATTCACGAACAGCAGTTCCGACGTATCGACCATCCCGGCATGGCTACCGATGGCGTCCAGCGAAAAACCAAGTCCGCCGAGATAGGTGCGAATGTCCGCCGCGGATTTCGTGTAATAGTCGCCAATGAACATCGCGCGACCACCCGCATCCTTCCACGCGGCGTTGAGCTGATCGGCGGCAGCCTTCATGCCATTTTGATTGCCGCCGGAATCGCCGATCAGGATGACCGTCGTGAAGCCACCAGCCCGTAGGCTCTTGGCCGCATGCACGAGCAGTTCGATAAACCGATCTTCAGGCAGCGTAATCGAGCCCGCCTTCGCCATGTGCCCCCGAAGCGGTAATTCCCAGCTTCCCTCGGGCACATAGGTGATGATCGGGGCGACGAGCGCATCGCCGAGGGTGCGGGCAATGCGCTCGGTGGTGTGCTGCAGCACGTACTTGTGCTCACCGGTGACCATGTGCGGGCCTTTCTGCTCCTGGCCGGCGGTGCCGATAATGACCGTCTTGGTTCCGGCGAGCATGCGGTCACGGATTTCCATCCATGTGAGCTCGTCGATGAATACCGGCGGCGCGGTGTTGGCGGCGTTGGGTTGCGCACCGGCGCGGGTTCCCGCGAGCAGTAGCGCCGTCAACGTGAGTACTGGCAATCGCATCGACTGCATCTCCTGTGTTGGTCTGGGGGGAAGCCAAACGTGGCGCCCGGAACACCGGGCGCCACGTCAGCAATACACCACGCGATGGTGCCGTGACGCGGCACCGTACGCTTAGCGCGGGAAATTGATATTCGTCTGCTTTTCGGACAGCGGCGTGGCGAAGCACAGGTCGCGACCCGGGATTTCTTCCTTGGGATCGAGGGCACCCGGACGGGTGAGTGCCGCCCAACGACGCAGGTCGCCGAGACGACGTCCTTCGAGCCACAGTTCGATGCCGCGTTCCCGCTTGAGGGCCGCCCACGCTTCCGTGGCATTCGCCGCCGTGACCGGCGCCAGCGCCAACGCCGTGCGACGGCCGTTGATCGACGTAAGCGCTCCCGCCACATCACCAGCGATCAGCTTGGTCTCCGCCTCGATGAGCCGCATTTCCCAGCCGGACGCCAGATTGATCGGCGACGTGAGCGTGGGGTACTTGGTCTGGAAGTACCAGCGGACGCGACCCAGTGCGCCGACAGCCGCATCGCCGACCAGGATGGTGAGGCTGCTGTCGTAGGGCACGCGCGGATCACGCGTGGCCCGCCGATACGTCTCGATGTACGTGTTCCACACGGTATGGCCACGATACGGCTGGTTAGCACTCGCCCAGAAGATGCGGTTGTACTGATCGAGTTCGTTCTGGTAGTACGGCATGCGATACACGAACGCGTTGGGGACCGCCGCGGCATCCGTGGCCGCCCCCGTGGGGTTGTTCCGCAGCAGGCGCACCGAGGCCCGTCCCGCCGTGGCCGCCTGCGCGAGCGCGGTGTTGTTCGCCGCGGTGGCCACGGTGATCGCTTCGGTGAAGTTCGCCTCGGCACGCTCGAGATACACCGTGTACGGGCCGGGAGCGCCACCGTTGATGACCCCCTCACAGAAGTTCTCGCCGAGGTGACGATTGGAGAATCCAGCCCAGACGAGCGCCTGCGCCAGCGTGGTGCTGTTGGCAGACGCCGTTCCGAGCACCGACTTGATACGTGTCACGGCGTCTTCGGAGGTCCAACGGGCGCGCTGGGCAAAATTCCAGTACGTGTCCCCGTCATTGTCGACCAGTTTGCCGTTCTGCTGGAGTACGGAGATGCCGAATGCCGCCGTGGAACCGGCAGGAAAAATCTCACGGGCGGCGGCAGCACCGGTGTACGACGTCCAGTTGAGGGCTTCGGCCAGATCGCGACCGGAGCCGTTCACCAGCGACGACAGCGCGGACGGCGTATTCAGCGCTTCGGCGCGGATGGGGCCGGGATTGACGGCGTCGAGCGCGCAGCCCGAGAGAGCCAAGAGCACACCGAGCGGTGCGGCCACGCGCAGCACGCGTCGCGGCATCGTCGTGCGTCCTGAGGAAATCGAAGTAAGCATCAGCAGTTCCTCAGTAAGAGATGCGGAGTGACATCTGGAAGATCGCGGGCGCCGGGATCTGCTCGTTGATGCCACGCACAGTCGCGTTGAACGAATCGTTGTTCGTCATCTCGGGGTCGAACAGCGGCATGCCGAAGTTCCGGCGGAACAGGTTCTGTGCCGAGAACACGAAGGTGCTGTTCGAGGAGCGCGGAATCAGCTTGCCGAGCGGTACGGTGAGGGAGATGTCCCGAATGCGGAAGAAATCCGCCGGGAAGATGAACATGTCCGTCCGGACGTTGGCCGGAATGCAGGTGAGCGTTTCGCGTGCCGTGATCGGCTTGCCCGCTTCAATGTTGGCGTAGGCATCGAAGCAGGTGGGCCAGAGCACCGAGCGGGACAGCGCGTTGAACGACGCCCCCTCTTCGATGAAGGCTCCACCCTGATACTCGCCGCGCACCGACAAGCTGACGTTCTTCCAGCCGCGGATGCTGATGTTGCCACCGATGATCTTGGTGGGCTGGCTCGGGCCGAAGTCGTAGTTCGACACGGTATCCGGTGCGACGCCGCGCGCGTCGGCGTTGCGAATGAGCTTGCCGCGCACGACCGGTGCCTGCTTGCCTTCCACAACCCAGCCGGAGTTGCCGACGGTGAAGGCCGGTGCGCCGCCGAGGCTGACCACCTTGCTGTCATTCGTGGCGAGGTTGATGCCCGCCTTCAGCCCCCACGATTCGCGCTCGATGATGTCGTGATTGATCGCCAGCTCGATACCCGACTTCTGCATCTCACCGACGTTCCGCAGCGTGTTGGCGAGAAACCCCTCGCTGGGCACGGACCGCACGCTGAACAGCGCGTCCGTGGTGGTCGCGTTGAAATACGTGAAGTCGACCGACGTCCGGCCACTAAACAGCGTCTGGTCGAAGCCGAGCTCCATTTCCGTGGTGCGCTCG
>JBBARJ010000004.1:11131-35156 GCA_040399825.1 Gemmatimonas sp. | reverse complement strand
GTGGAACGGCAGCTCGACAGCGCGCTCAAGCGCGAGTTCAGCTCCACGCTGCCGCGCTTCGACTTGCTGGCGCAGCTTGAGCGTGCACCAGATGGCCTGCGGATGGGTGAACTCTCCGAGCGCATTCTGACCACCGGCGGTAACGTGACCTGGCTGGTGCGCGCACTCGAGGCCGAGAAGCTCGTCACGCGACGCGTCTCACCCACCGACAAGCGCGCCGCCATCGTAAAACTCACCGCGGCCGGCAAGCGGCAGTTCGCAGCCATGGCCCAAGCGCATGAACGCTGGATCGCCGACATCTTCGCCGACCTCTCGCCCGATGACCGACGCGCGCTGCACACACGGCTTGGCGTCGTGAAGGATCGTGTTCGTCCCCCCAGGAGCAGCTCATGACCAATCCGATGTCGGCAATGCGGCACCCGCTCGCCGCGCTCGAGCCGAAGCACTTCGCGTGGTCCACCGCGCACGACGGTCGCGTGGGCGTGATCACGTTGAATCGTCCGTCGCGCAAGAATCCGCTCACCTTCGAATCGTACGCCGAGCTGCGCGATCTCTTTCGCGATCTCTGCTACGCGTCGGACATTCGCGCCATCGTGCTCACGGGCGCCGAGCACAATTTCTGTTCGGGCGGCGACGTGTTCGAGATCATCGAGCCGCTCACGCGCATGGCCGTCCCCGAGCTGCTGGCGTTCACGCGCATGACCGGCGATCTCGTGAAAGCGATGCGCGCCTGTCCGCAGCCGATCATCGCCGCCGTCGATGGCGTCTGTGCGGGCGCCGGCGCGATTCTCGCCATGGCGTCGGACATGCGCCTGGCCACCCCGCAGGCGCGCACTGCCTTTCTCTTCTCGCGCGTGGGGCTGGCCGGCTGCGACATGGGCGCCTGTGCGCTGCTGCCGCGGATCATCGGCCAAGGGCGCGCGTCGGAGCTGCTGTATACCGGACGCGCGATGGACGCCGCCGAGGGTGAGCGCTGGGGCTTCTACAACGCGCTGATCGAGCGCGACGCACTGCTCGCCGAGGCGATCAAGCGCGCCGGCGATCTCGCCAACGGTCCGGCCTTCGCGCACAGCATGACGAAAACGATGCTGCAGCAGGAGTGGAACGTGTCGGTCGATCAGGCCATCGAGATGGAGGCGCAGGCACAGGCGTTGTGCATGGGCACGCAGGATTTCCGCCGGGCCTTCGAAGCCTTCGCCGTCAAGCAGTCCCCTGTGTTCGAGGGGAACTGAGCATGCACGCCGCCATCGATCATCTGGCCTGGCCGTTCTTCGACGATACGCATCGCGCGCTCGCGACCTCGGTGACCGAGTGGACCGCAGCACAGGGCACCGAACCCTTGGCCAGCAGTGAGGCCGAGGTCGACGATGCCTGCCGCGTGTGGGTGCGCCGCTTGGGCGAGGCCGGCTTCCTGCGCTATTGCGTGCCGGCACCGTGGGGTGGTGCGCTCCCCACGCTCGATTCGCGCGCCTTGTGCGTGTTGCGTGAAGCGCTGGCGGCGCACGATGGGCTCGCCGACTTCGCGTTCGCCATGCAGGGGCTGGGCTCGGGCGCGATCACACTCGGCGGCAGCGACGCACTCCGCACCGAATGGTTGCCGCGCGTGGCCTCGGGCACGGCCATCGCCGCGTTTGCCCTGTCCGAGCCCGATGCCGGCTCCGATGTGGCGGCGATGAGCATGCGGGCCACGCGCACCGAGGCCGGCTGGCAGCTCGACGGCGCGAAAACATGGATCTCCAACGGCGGTATCGCCGACTTCTACTGCGTGTTCGCGCGCACGGGCGTCGAGGCGAGCGGCTCCAAGGGTATCAGTGCCTTCTTCGTGCGGGCCGATACACCGGGGTTACGCGTCGCCGAGCGCATCACGGTGATGTCGCCGCATCCGCTGGCGCTGCTGTCGTTCGACGCCTGCGTCGTGCCGCACAGCGCGCTGTTGGGCGCTGAGGGCGAAGGCTTCTCGCTCGCCATGCGCACGCTCGACATCTTCCGCGTCTCGGTCGCGGCGGCGGCCACCGGATTCGCGCGCCGCGCCATGCACGAGGCGCTTTCCCAAGCCGAGTCGCGCGCGATGTTCGGCGCCACGCTCGGCGCGCAGCCGCTGGCGCAGGCCATTCTGGGCGACATGGCCACCGATCTCGATGCCGCGGCGCTGATGACCTATCGGGCCGCGTGGCATCGCGACACGCAGATCACGCGCAGCACTGGCGTAGCCGCGATGGCGAAGCTGGCCGGCACCGAGCTCGCGCAGCAGGTGATCGATCGCGCGCTGCAGCTTCATGGTGGTCGTGGAGTGCGCGTGGGCGAAGTGGTGGAGCGGCTGTATCGCGACGTGCGCGCGTTGCGCATCTACGAAGGAGCGACCGAAGTGCAGCGTCTCCTCGTCGGTCGTGAAACGTTGAAGGCTCACCGTCAGCGCTGAGACCACGCCATGTCGACATCATCTGAACACACGACCGTGCAGTTGCACCCGAGCGGTCACGTGGACGGCTTTTCGCGGGCGCAGCTGCCTCCCGCCGAGCAGTGGCCGGTGATCGCACTCGAGGGGGTGTATGCGGTGCCGCCGAGACTGAACGCGGCGGTGGAACTGCTCGATAATGCGATCCGTGAGGGGCACGGTGATCGGGTTGCGATCGTGGTGCCGGATGGCATCGGCGGATGGGAGGAGACCACGTATGCGCAGCTGTCGGCACAGGTCGACGCGCTGGCGCACGTTTTGGTACACGACCTCGGCCTCGTGTCGGGCAATCGGGTGCTGTGCCGCGGCTTCAACGGCCGCTTCATGACGGTGGCATGGCTGGCCACGCTCAAGGCCGGCATGGTGGCGGTGACCACGATGCCGATGCTGCGCGCCGGCGAGTTGCGCATGGTGATCGAGCGCGCGCAGTGCAACGCGGCGCTGTGCGATGCACGACTGCTCGAAGAGCTGGCCAGCGCGGCAGCGGGCACGCCGTCCATTCGCGCCGTGCGCTGCTGGGGCGGTGACGGAGCCGATGGCCTCGAGCGCGCCATGGCGCGACATACCCCCCCGTTCAGTGCGGCGGCTACGGCCAGCGACGACGTCGCCCTCATCGCGTTCACGTCGGGCACCACGGGCATTCCCAAAGGGTGCATGCACTTCCATCGCGACGTCATGGCGATGTGCCGTGGCTTCGCCGAACAGGTGCTGGGGATCACAGCCGATGACCGCTGCATCGGCACACCACCGATCGCGTTCACGTTCGGACTCGGTGGACTGGTGTGCTTTCCGATGGCGGCGCGCGCCAGTGTCGTGCTGCTCGAACGCGCGTCTCCCGAGAGTCTGCTCGACGCCATCGCGGCCACCGGCGCCACCATCAGCTTCACGGCGCCCACGTTCTATCGGCACATGGCCATCGCGATCCGGGAACACCCCGGTCGATTCGCGACCGCATCGCTCCGCGTGTGCGTCTCGGCCGGCGAAGCGCTTCCCGACGCCACCCGTACGCTGTGGCGCGACGCGACCGGCGTCGAAATGCTCGACGGCATCGGCGCCACCGAATTGATCCACGTGTTCATCGGAGCGGCAGGGAAGGATTGGCGACGTGGCGCGATCGGTCGCGCCGTGCCCGGCTACACCGTGGCGGTGCTCGACGACGAACTCCGTGAGGTGCCGGCCGGTGAGGTGGGCCGACTGGCGGTGCGTGGTCCCACCGGCTGCCGCTATCTCGCCGACGCGCGACAGCGCACCTATGTGCAGGGCGGCTGGAATCTCACCGGCGATGCCTGCACGATGGACGACGACGGCTACGTGTACTTCAAGGCGCGCACCGACGACATGATCATCTCGGCCGGCTACAACATCGGCGCGCCGGAGGTCGAGGGTGCGCTGCTGGAACATGCTGCGGTCGCCGAGTGCGCGGTGGTGGGACTCCCTGACGACGAGCGGGGACACGTGGTCGCCGCGTTCGTCGTGCTCCGGGCGGGCATCGACGGCGACCATGTGCTCGTGCGCGTCTTGCAGGATCACGTGAAGGCCACGATCGCACCGTATAAGTATCCGCGTCAGGTGCAGTTCGTGGCGGCGCTACCCAAGACCGACACCGGAAAGCTCCAGCGATTCCGTCTCAAGGAGAACAGCTGATGCATCGCACGTTGCAACCCAACGGATGGCCACGGCCACGCGGATACGCCAACGGCATGTCGGCGCGCGGCCGCCAGATTCATGTGGCCGGGCAGATCGGGTGGAATGCGCAGCAGCAGATGGTGAGCGCCGACTTCGTGGAGCAGGCGACGCAAGCGATGCGCAATATCGTCGAGGTGTTGGCCTGCGATGGCGCCACGCCGGACCATCTCGTGCGCCTCACGTGGTACGTCACCGATCGCGAGCAGTACATCGCCAGCGGCGCCGCGCTGGGCGTGGCGTATCGCGCGGTGCTTGGCCGCGTGTATCCGGCGATGTCGGCGGTGCAGGTGTGCGCGCTAATGGAAGCCGACGCGCTGGTGGAAATCGAGGCCACGGCGATCGTGCCGGACGAGCCCTCATGACCGGCACGCGCGACGTAGTGGTGAGCGCATGTACAGACGGTGTCGTGACCCTCACGATCAACCGCCCAGCGGCGCGCAATGCGCTGCGGCATCAGACTATGGGTGAGCTGGCCGATGCCATCGAGGCCGCCGATGCCGATGCGTCCGTGCGGTGCGTGGTGCTGGCCGGCAACGCGACGGCCTTCGCCGCCGGCGCCGACATTGCCGAAATGCTGGAGCTCGATGGACCGGCGCTGGTGAGTCATCCGCGCACGATCGCCTGGCAGCGCATTTGGTCGACCGGA
Organism: Gemmatimonas sp.; assembly: GCA_040399825.1. Classification (GTDB taxonomy): domain Bacteria; phylum Gemmatimonadota; class Gemmatimonadetes; order Gemmatimonadales; family Gemmatimonadaceae; genus Gemmatimonas. The sequence continues at coordinate 30,369 of JBBARJ010000004.1, read as the reverse complement.
TGTCCGCTGATCGCCGCGGTGGAAGGGGTGGCGTTCGGCGGCGGCCACGAACTCGTGTTGAGCTGCGACGTCGTCATCGCCGGCGAGTCGGCGCGCTTTGGCCAGCCGGAGATCACACTGGGCTGGATGCCGGGCGCCGGCGGGACACAGCGACTGGCCCGCAGCGCCGGCAAGTCGATGACGATGCAGATGGTGCTGACCGGCGACCCGATCGACGCCCCGACGGCCCTGCGCGTGGGCATCGTGTCGGAGGTCGTGTCCGCCGGCGGTGCCTTGGAACGCGCGACCGCGATCGCACAGCGGATCGCACGACATCCGCGGGCGGCGACGCGACTGGCGCGGCAGGCCGTTCTGAATGCCTTCGAAACCCCGCTCAGTGACGGGGTGCGGGCCGAACAGGCCGCGTTCCGGGCGTTGGCATCGAGTGACGAGCGGAATGCGCGGATGCGCGCCTTTTTGCAGCGATCGGCCCCGCCACCGAGCGGCCAGCCTTCCGAAAGCACGCGTTCATGTTGATACTTGTGCGTGTCCCATGATCATTCCTTCACTGATGACGCTGCGGACGAACCCGCGCTCACCGGCGACGCCGCCGCGGGCCGCATCGCGCGGCTCGAGCGTCGGCTCGTGCGGGAGAAGCGGGCGCGACTGGAAGCGGAGAAGTTTCTCGAAACCCGGTCGCGCGAGCTCTTCGAGCTCAACACTGAGCTGCGAGGGCTAACGCTCGCACTCGAGGAGCGCGTACTGGAGCGTACCGCCGAACTGGCTGGCCTGAAAGAGTTCTACGAGCGGGTGCTCGACCGGCTGCCCGCGCAACTCTCGGTGCTCTCCCCGTCGGGCGTGTACCTGTACACCAATCCGGCCGAAGTGAGCGACGACGCGCTTCGCGCATGGCTCATCGGGCGCACCGATGCGGAGTACGGCGCGCGCACGGGGATTCCTGTTGAGGGGGTGGCGGCACGCGCCGCCCGCATTGCCGCGGTGACCCGCGATGGACGCAGCGTTTCGTACGAGGAAACCATCGAAGCCGGGCCGGAGCACACCCGCTACTTCCGGCGGGTGCTGGCCCCCGTGTCTGGGGACGACGGCGGGGTAAAATATCTGGTCAACGCCGGCATCGAGGTGACCGGCGAACGCCTCGCAGAGGAGCGGCTCCGGCGCTCGCAGAAAATGGAGGCGATCGGCCTGCTGGCCGGCGGCATCGCGCACGATTTCAACAATTTGCTGACGATCGTCATCGGCGTCACCGAAGCGCTGCGTGACGCGACCCCGCCATCGAGCAGCCATTCGGCGCTCTTCGACGAACTCCTCGATGCCACCGGGCGGGGCGCCGCGCTGACCAGACAGCTGCTCGCGTTCAGTCGTCGGGCGAGCATCGAAACTCAGGTGTTCGATGTCAGCGAGGCGATTCGAAGCACGGAGAACTTAATCCGACGCCTCCTGACAGAGCGGATTCAGTGTGTGCTGATGCTTGGCGAGCGCCTGCCCGTTCGCATGGACCGTGGCGGCCTCGATCAGCTGCTGCTCAACCTCGCGGCCAACGCCCGCGATGCGATGCCCACGGGCGGACAGTTCACGGTCCTCACATGCGAGGCAACCCTGACCCCGGAGGCGGCGGAGGCGAAGGGGCTCACCGCTGCGCGTCATCTGCTCATCGAAGTGCAGGACTCGGGGGTCGGCATGCCGCCCGATGTCCTGCAGCGCGCGTTCGAACCGTTCTTCACGACCAAGCCCGTCGGTCAGGGGAGCGGGCTCGGGCTCGCCAGTGTGTACGGGATCGTGATCCAGTCACGCGGCCATGCGGAAATCGCCAGCGTGGAGGGTGAGGGCACCACCGTTCGCATTCTCCTGCCGCTCGAGGAGTCAATCGCGCTGCCCGCCGCCTCCGATACGCCGGCCGACGTGGCACCTCGCGGACGTGGGTGCGTGCTGGTCGTGGACGACGAGAGTGGCGTTCGCATGGTGACCACGAACTTGTTGCGCCGTCTTGGCTACGACGTGGTCGAAGCCAGCGGCGGCTTGGAAGCGCTGTCCGTGGCCGAGGCCAGACGCGGCACGATCGACCTGCTCATTTCGGACGTGCGCATGCCGGGGATCAACGGCTTCGAGCTGGCGACCGCCCTGATGGCGGCCGACCCGTCGCTCGATGTGCTCCTGATGAGCGGCTACGTGGACGATGCCGCCCTGCGGGATGGTATTGCGAGTTCGGGGATCCCCCTGATCGAAAAGCCGTACCGGGCCGCCTCACTCGGCCAGCAGGTGACCAAACTGTTTGAGGCACGACGGGCCGGCCCTGCCCGCGTACCCACCCTTCTCCGCGAAGCCTGACATGAAAGGCATGGTATTCACCGAATTCCTCGAGTTCGTGGGCGAGCGATTCGGCGAGGACATGGTCGACGACATCATCGAGGTCAGTGCGCTGCCGAGCGGCGGCGCCTACACGTCGGTGGGGATCTACAGCCATGGTGAGATGGTGTCCCTGTGCGGGGCGCTGGCCGAACGCACGCAGCAGCCAGTCGGCGAGTTGGTACGCGATTTTGGCGTTCGACTCAGCGACACGTTCGCGCGCGACTTCCCCGACTTTTTCCGCCGGGCGGGCAATCTGTTCGATTTCCTCGAGAGCATCGAGGCGCACATTCACATCGAGGTGCTCAAGCTGTACCCCGACGCCGAGCTTCCCCGCTTCGTCGTCGAGGAACGGTCGGCCGCCCGGATGGTGCTGCTGTACACGAGCCCACGCAAAATGGGGCACCTCTCCGAGGGGCTGATCCTCGGCTCGGCCCGACAGTTCAACGTGGAGGTGCGGGTGGCTCTCGAAACGCTCGACGTTGACGAAGGGATGTCGACGCGGTTCGTCGTCGAACTGGTGTAGCGGGGCCTGACCCGGGTAAATGCCTCGGTGAGACGATGGTGAGACGGTTGGTTTGTACCGTGGGTGGCAATGGAATCACCAGAATTTCTGCCGTCAAAGCCCGTCAATCCAGCGGGCCAGCGATTCTTCCTCCGGACGCTCGGCGGCTTCGAACTGTGCGCCGTCAACGCGGACGGGACGCCAGGGGTGCGCGTGCTCGGCCCGGGAAAGCCGCTGGCGCTTCTCGCCTACTGCGCGTGCACGAGACATCAGCGCCACTCACGAGACAGAATCGCGCAGCTGCTCTGGGGTGACGCACCGGCGGATCGCTTGCGACAGAACGTGCGACAGGCCCTCTGGCGGCTTCGGCGCACACTGGGCGATGCGATCACCACGGGGGATGACGCGATCGTGGCGCTGTCGGCCAACGTTGCCTGCGACCACCAGCTCTTCACCCACGCGGTGCAACGTGGCGACGTGCCGGCGGCGCTGGCGGCGTACAGCGGCGCGTTTCTCGCCGACATCAGCATGTCCGGCGGCGACGAATTCGAGGACTGGGTCGCGGGCGAAGGCCAGCGCCTGACGCAGATGCTGCTGCAACAGGTGGTGCCGGCATTGACCGAACTCACCAAAATCGGGCGCCATGCCGCCGCGCGCGCGCTTCTGGAGCGTCTCGACCTCGTCGCGGGCGACGTGGCCGGCATCCAGCAGATCGCGGCCGCGACCTATCTGACGCTGGGCGACCGGGTGGCCGCACGACGGGCGGTGGAGAAGCTCGAGGTGCTCCTCACGGATCTCGAAGAGGGAGAGGCCGCCACCGCGACCGCCTTGATCGCTCGCGCCCGTCGTGATGCCCCCAACGCCGGCACGACCGACCACGGCGCCGCGCTGGTGATGAATCTCACCGGGCGCGAAGAGTCGTTCGCCGACATCATCCGCGCCTGGAAACGCGCCAAGCAGGGGGAGACGCACGCGATCATGATCACCGGCATCGCCGGCGTGGGGAAGAGTCGCTTGCTCTCCGCCGTGGCCGCACGATGCAGCACCGCCAACAGCAGCGCCCTGCTGATCCGCGCCAACCCCGGCGAGCGCGACATTCCCTACAGCCTCGCGGCACAGCTGGCGCGAACGCTTGTGGCGCAGCCGGGGGCGATGGGGATCGATCCCGCCAGTGCGCGGGAATTAGTGGCACTCGATCCCGGACTCGCCACCACCTTCCGCGTGGGCGCCTCTCCTAACGAAGACGGCGAGGCCACGCGTCGACGCGCGGCGGCCCTGTACGATCTGCTCGCGGCCGTCAGCGAGCAGCAGCCGATGGCCCTGCTCTTCGACGACTTGCACTGGTGCGATCCAGCGTCTCGTCAGGTGCTCTCGTCCGTGGTCGCCCGCGCGCTCGACCTCCCGCTCCTCGTGGTGGCGGCGGCCCGTGGCATTGCGACGGATTTCCTGTCGCACCCCCGCGAGCTGCGCATCCCACTGCTGCCGCTCGACCTCGCGACAACGGTCGACGCCATCCGAAGCTGCGGGACGTGGCCCGACGATCCAGGGGCCGCGCGATTCGTGCAGCGACTGGCCGAGAGCGCGGGCGGCATTCCGCAGCATGTCATCGAGCGCTTGTCGCTGGCCGTCGAGAAGGGCTGGCTGTCCGGGCACGATGGTACGTGGACCTCGCCCGACTGGCTGCAGGCCTCCAGCGATGTGATGGTCACGTCGCCGCTGGATCACCGCCTGCAGGGGTGCGCGATGCAGGAACGCGAAGTGTTACTCGCGCTCTCGCTGGCGGGTACGTCGTTACCGCTGCGCGTGGTACACAGCGCCGTCGCACCGGCCAGTATCGCGCAGGTCGTCCGTGCGCTTTCGGTGATGGAGACGAAGGGGTTGGTGATGTCGGATGGCGACAGCTGGCAGCCGTCGCACGATCTCATTCTCGAGCGCATGATCGCGCTGAGCACCGCCGCGGAACAGGAGGCCACGCACGCCGGGCTCGCCGAAGCGATGTTGGCCACGGGGCAGAGCACGAGTGCGATCGCCGCCACGAGACATTTCCTCAGCGCACGCCTCGAGACGCGAGCCGCGCTCGTGTTTACCCAGATCGTGGCCCGCTGTCGCCGCTCTGGCGACCCGCGCCATGTACAAGACCTGGCCGCTGATATCGTCGGCGCACGGCTCGGCTCCCGTGACATCGACGTGCTCGTGCGCGCGGTGCCGTGGTGGCGGCGCTCGGCGCGCACCGTGCGCCATCTGGGTTTTGGGGCGGCCACGCTGTTCCTGCTGCTCGCCGCCGGCGGCGCGTGGTGGGCCACGCGTTTGCCGCCGCTGTTAGTGAGTCAGAGCGTGGTGCTGGCCGATGCTACACCCGTGTACGGCCCCAACAGCTACCGATTCACGCCGCCATTGCTCGTACGGGGGCGCCCAGCGCGCGCCGGCGACACCGACAGTACGCGCGTGGTGCGACTGCGCATCCCCACCGGTACGGCGCGCGTGCTGTCGGGGGGCGAAGCGCGCATGGACTCCTCGGGGGTGGCGATCTTCGGGGCGCTGCGGATTCGCGCCACCGACAGCATCGTGCCCCTCCGCTTCGAGGCGCCGGGGCACGCGTCGGTGACCACCGATCTCCCGATCTCCGAACAGACCAGCGATCGAGATATCAGCGTACGCCTCCTCGAGGGGAAACTTGCGTCGCAGGTGGTACGAGGGCGCGATGCGCGCATCACGGTGGCGCGGGGTGCGCCGATCAGCGGCGTCATTCAGGTGCAATACTCGTCGGATTTTCGGTCGGCTTCGGTGTGGCTCGCCATGACGCCATCGTGGGGTGATCCCCGAATCGTGGGTCGAGACGTTACCCCGGTGACGACCCCGATGCGGGAGAACGTCATTGACGTGTCGATCGACTACGTGGCCCCGGACCGGCCGGGGCGATACTGGATTCTCCTCGCGCTCGCCGCGGAAGACTCGGGCGGATTCATTCTGTCGCGGTCGAACTGGACGATGGGGACGCCGCTATGGGGAGACGGCAACGACGTGGCGTCACTTCCCGACAGCGCAATTCTCGAGGCAAACCGGACCGGCAGGACCATGGCACCGATCGCACGCTCCCGCAGCTGGCAGACCAGAACCTTCGGCAAGAAATGGCTCGACGACGCAGCGAAGTGCACGATACTTCCACAGGGCCGCGAGGTGCCGGACATCATCTACTGCCCCGATTGGCTGACGCTGTTCGGAATCGAGGTGATCGTGCCGTAACCGCTGCGCCCCGAGGGCGCTACTTCTTGAACCAGTAGCGTACACCGAGACGCACGCCGAGCATCTCGGACGCAATCTGCGCCAACGGTTCGGGGTCTCCGTTCACCTTCCACGTGCTGAAGTTGCCGCTGGTGTACGTACCGGCTCCTTCCACCGACATCGTCTCGGTCTGGAACACCATCACGCCGACACTGACCGTCGCGCCGCCATTGAAGGCGCTGAAGTCACTCACCGCGCCGGCGACGTCCGCATACGCGAACGCCAGCCGTCGGATCGCGAGACCCGCCTCGGCGAAGGGACGCACGCGCGCACCCGCCGATGACATCCAGCGCAGGCCAAGGTCACCCTGCAGCATCGCGTAGTCAGTGGACTCGGTGGTGATCTCCGACGTGGATGCGATGCGCGCCAGCCGGCCGACGAGCGACAGGCGCGGCGAGGTGCCGTACGCGATCTCGCCGCCGAAGCCCAAGGCGGTGCTCCCGCCGGCGCCGGGATAGATGGCCGTGTTCATCGTGCCGGCGACACCATGCACTTGGGCACTGAAGCCCAACGTGGATGGCGAGAGCGACTGCCCACGCACGACGGGCGCGGCGATCAGGAAAGCAATGAGCGGCAGCGCGGCGCGCCTGACCGAAAACGGCATACGAAAGTCCCGAGGTGTGAGGAGTGTCGGGCGGACACGAGCAATCTATGGCCCGACACTCCCCATGGTGACACCAGATCGGTTACGGCTCGCGTCTCAGCGTGCCGTCATTTCGCTTCTTGCCGCGACGGGCATTGTAGCTGCGCTGCATCTGGTACTTGGCCTCGATCTCGCTGAACTCGCGTTGCTCGTACCGTTCGGCCAGCGCATTGAGGTCACGCACCTGCAACTGGAGTTCCGCAGCCATGTCAGGGTCCTCCATGAGCGCGCTGCTCGACAGATCCAACGACGCCCGCAGCATGAACTCCCGCGCCCCCTCGGCGTCCCCTTCCCGCTGACGGCTCGCAGCGTCTTCCCGAGCCTTGGCGGCGCGGGCGAGCAGCACGGCGTGCTCCACTGCCGGCACCAGCGTGGACTGCGTCTCCAGCGATGCCGCCACACCGAGGGTCATCGAACGGTGCTCCACCCCGCCGCCATCGAGCAGCACATCCGCCGCCACGACCAACGTGGCAATCGGCGCCCCGCTGGCGGCCAACGCGTCAAGCCGATCGGCCGGCACGAACAGCTCGACCAGCACCGGCTTCGGCTCGCTGGCGTACAGATCGCCGAGGTCGAAGGTGAACGTGTTGGCCACCGACGTCGCAGGCCAGCTGGAATGCGTGGCAAACATCGCCACCGAGTCCTCCAGCGTGAGCGTGACCGACAGCCCCTGCGCCGACACCGACAGCAGGTTCCCCATCTCCTCGGCGAGGACGTCCTGCGCCTGATCGGGGCGCTCCACGTACCAGCTGTTGCCGCCGCCGGCGTCCGCCATGGCGCGCAGGAGGTCGTCGTCGTAGCCCTCGCCGACGCCGATCGTGGTGGTGGTGATCCCCATCGCGCGGGCGGTCCGGGCCAGCTCCACCAGCGTGGCGGGTTCGATGATGCCGGCGTTGGCATGTCCATCGGTGAGCAACACGATGCGGCGCGACGACCCCTCGAGGGAGCCGAGCATGCCAAGAGCCTGCTCCATGTGCTGACGACCGCGCAGCCACCCACCGCTGAGATTCGTGCTCCCACCGGTGTAGATGTCGCTCACCTGCTGCACCAGCTGAAACTGCCGCGCCCGCGCGGCGGGCGGCGCCACGACCTCTACCTGATCGTCGAAGGCAATCACGGAGACCACGTCGTCGGGGTGCAGGCGCTCGACGGCGCTGATCGAAGCGGCCTTGGCGGCCTCGAGGCGATCGCCGCCCATCGACGCGCTGCGGTCGAGCACGAGGGAGATAGCCAGCGGGGTGCGCTGGCGGTGCGCCGGCACTTGGCCGGCGATGGTGAGGAGGGCCCGCACCACGACGGCGGCGGGACCGGCAGGCGGGGCGATCGGCTGGTGATCGACGAGAAGAACGGCATCCATCAGTCAAACTCCGCGTTGGAGGATGTCTGTAGGGTATTGGAGGGGTGTGACAGTCACGTCTCAGTAGGAGGGCAGCCGCCCGTCTCACCGTATCGATGCCCGAATGACGCTGAATTGACGCCCCCGCTGCATTATCAGATACAATGAATGCCTTGCCGATGGTCTTGGATGGGCAGGATCCCGACCGACCAGCGCCGTTCGTGCTCCGAACGCTTGGCGCGACGGAGTTGGTCGGTTCGGGACCGGCCGGGCCACGTGGCGAGCGACTGCTCGGGGCGGGGAAACCGCTCGCCCTGCTGGCGTACTGCGCCAGCGCGCGGAATCGCGACCACTCCCGCGACCTGCTGGCGTCACTGCTCTGGTCGCAGCTCGGCAGCGATCGCGGTCGTCATAATCTCCGCCAGGCGCTCTGGCGGCTACGACGCGCCATCGGCGACGCGCTCGAAACCCGCGACGACGTCGTGGTCCGGCTGGACCCGTCGGTCGTCACCGACCGGGAGCAGTTCCTCGAGGCCGTCCACCGCGACGATGGCGAGGGGGCGCTGCGGGTGTATGCGGGGCCGTTTCTCGCCGGGCTGTCGCTTCCCGATGCCGATGCCTTCGACGACTGGGCCGCCTTGGAACGACGGCACCTCGAGGAGTCGCTGCTGCGCGTGGTCGAGCCGTATCTGCATGACCTCATCAGTCGCGGCCAACCGGCCCAAGGGCGCGAGACGCTGGAGCGACTCCTGGAGGTGGCGCCGGCTCATCCCGAGGCGCGCCGCATCGCGATCGAGCAGCTCCTGCGCCTCGGCGACCGGGCCGCCGCGCGGCACGAGGCCGACGTCCTCGAGCAACTGGCGCGCACCGAGGACGCGCCGTTGTCCGCGGGTGCCGCCGCCGCGGTGGCAGCGGCGCGCGCGAGCGACGCCTCGGACGCCGCTGGCGCTGGCGAGCTTGGTGGCGAACTCGGTGGCGACGGCGTCACCCCGTTCACCCTCGATCTGGTGGGCCGCGAGGAGAGTTTTGCGGTCGTACTCCGGGCCTGGCGCCGCGCCAAGGCGGGTGACACTCAGCTCGTCTCGATTACCGGCGGGGCAGGCATCGGCAAGAGCCGCCTGCTGTCAGCGATCGCCGCCCGCTGTCATGGGCGCCAGGGACGGGCCGTGTCCGTGCGGGCCAATCCCGGCGAGCGGGAAGTGCCGTTCGGGTTCGCCGCCGCCATCGCGCGCACGCTCGCCTCGCAGCCCGGCGCGGCCGGCATCAACCCCGACAGCGCGCGAGAACTCGTCGCCCTCGATCCGGGGCTGGCCAGTGTGTTCGCCGTCACGCCGTCGCCGATCGAGGGGGGCGAAGCGGTGCGGCGACGCGCGCTCGCCCTCTTCGACCTCGTCACCGCGATCGTCGAGCAGGAGCCGCTCGCGCTGCTGCTCGACGACCTGCACTGGGCCGATACCGCGTCCCGGCAACTGATGGCCATCGTAATCGGGCGCTGCACCGAGCTCGCCCTGATGGTCGTCACCACCTCACGCGGCAGTATCAGTGCGCTGGTCGAGCACCGGGCGCTCGTCGCCCTCCCGCTGCTTCCGCTGGCGAACGATGCAGTTATCGACGCGGTCCGCAGCAGCGGCGAGTGGCCCGAGCAGGAAGGGGCGCATCGCTTCATCGCCGCCATGGCCGACGCTTGTCAGGGCATTCCACTGGGCGTCGTGGAACGACTCTCGCTGGCGCAGGAGCGCGGCGACCTCGCGCTGCGCGAGGGACGCTGGACGTCGCCCGACTGGGCACGGGCGGCCAGCGACGCGGCCATCGCGTCGCCGCTCGACCACCGTTTGCGCGCCTGTACCGACAGCGAACGCGCCACCCTCGCGCTCTTCGCCGTGGCCGGCACCCCGCTCGCGTCCGATATCCTGGCGGTGTGCGCGCCCGAGACCCCCCACGCGCTCCGCGATCTCGAAGCCAAAGGGCTCGTCACCCACAACCAAGGGATGTGGCAGCCGACGCACGATGTGGTGATGGAACGGAAGCTCGCGCTCGCCACCACCGAGGCGCTGCGCACCGCGCGCCGCACGCTGGCGTCGGCACTGGCCGACTCGGCGCAACCCGACGGATACGCCACCGCTGTCCGACTGTTCGTGCGCGCCCACGACGATGCGCAGGCGGCGGTCGTGTTCGAGCGCATCGTTGCGCGGGCGCGCCGCAGCGGTGATCCCCGTCATGCCCATGATCTGCTCGGCGACGTCATCGCCGAGGTGCTGCCGGCGGAGCGTATCCGCACGCTGCTGTCGCGCGTGTCCCTGTGGCAGCGCGTGCCGTCGGTGCGCGCGCGGGTGGTAGCGATCGCCGCCTCGCTCGTCGCCATGATCGCCGTGGGCATCGCCTGGTCGGCGGCGCGCGTTCCGTCGCTGTCGCTGGCGCAGACGGCCGCCACGTACTACAGCGCCCAGCAGTTTGCCGAAGGCGCGATCCGTCCCACGCCCGCATTGATCGTGCAACTCGGCGACGCGCGCCCCGACGACCCGCCCACCATGGTGCGCGTACGCGCGTTAACCGAGGGGGCTGACATCCTGGCGGGCGATTCCGTGCTGTCGGACAGCGGCATGGCGTCGTTCGGTGCGCTGCGACTGCGCGTGCGCGCCGATGCCGTTGCGTTGCGTTTTGAGGCCGATGGCTATCGCCCGGTGGACTTCGTCGTACCGCGCAATGCCATTGGCATCGCCGGCGGCCCCAGGGCCGGCTCGATGCGCATCATCGACGGACGGGTGGCCGGTCAGCCGCTCACGATCGCGCGAGCCCGCATCGAGGTCGCCCCCGGCGCCGCGATCGATGGGCTCGTGCAGATCGAGTACAACGCCCAGTGGAGTGCGGCCTCGGTGTGGCTGGCGGTGAGCCCCACGTGGGGCGACGCGGCGCGCGTGGCGCAGGACCTGTATCCGGTGGCCACCCCGGTGCGCCGCGAGGTCATCGATGTGCCGATCGCACAGCAGGCGCCGCCCACGCCGGGGCGCTACTGGATCCTCATGGCCATTTCGGCGGAACCAGCGGGCGGCTTCATTGCGTCCGGCACGAACTGGACGGTGGGGACACCCGTATGGGGTGACGGGAACGACTTGGTGTCGCTGCCAGACAGCGTGCTGCTGGAGGCGCAGCAGCGCGGCTTGATTCGCACGTCGAGGGCCTATGCAGTGGAGAAGAACGAGAGCGCGTGTCGACTCGGCGGCGGACGAGGTGGCGGGCGACCGACGCTCAAGTACTGCGACGGCCAGCTGGCCATGACCGCGATCGAAGTGATCGTGCGCTAAGCGGCGTCAGTCGTCCGGCGAGTGCTTCATCACGCTTTCAATTTTGGGCAGCACCGACACGATGCGCCCGAGAATCAGGATGGTGAACGCCACCGCCACCAAGCCCTGCATCGCGCTCACGAAGCGGGCCGTGCCCATGGGCCGGATGTCGCCGTAGCCGATTGTGAGCTGCGTGACCACGCTGAAGTAGATCGCATCGAGCCACGTGTCGGCACCGGCGAGCTGCTCGAGCATGGTGACATACACGATGCCGAAGCAGATGAGCAGCTCGAGATAGTTCAGAAAGCTGAGTACCAGCGTGCGCACGGCTGACGAGATCACGACGCGCTCATCGGTGCGCAGCTGGTCGAACACGCTCAGATTCACCGACGACTGAAAAATGTCGAGAATGCGGATCGTGGCCAGCACCCGTGGAATCCAGAGCGGCCACCCGGCGTCGAGTTCGGAAAACAGGAGGAGCGCGAGCTCGATCGCGAACCACGTGAGGATGTACAGCTCCTTGCGGCGCGACCGGATCGCCGTGGCCGCCTGCGGATTCTGCCGGAACGCCTCGGAGTTCACGTGCGCCACGCGGCTGCCCCCCGCGATGCGGCTGGGCGAGAGCTGGTGCAACAGCCAGAACACGCGCTCGAAAAACCATGTGATGATCGAGTACTCGCGCAGCTGTTTCCCCAGCAGATGGCGACGCATTGTGCGCCCCGCGGCGGCCGCCGCGACGAGGCACGCAAGGCCAAGCCGGTCATCAACACACCGAACGCGGCAAGGATGACGCCGAGCACCAGAAACACGAGGCCGATCGGCAGGCGGAGGTCCATTGCGGTGGATTCACTCATGGGTCGGCGTCCGGTGTCGGAAAAAGCGAAAGCACTGAAAAGAACAATACGTTGCGCAATATCATCGTGCGTCGTGTCAAGAGTATTTTCCACCCATGCTGTTCCCCCGCGCCGCCGGCATTCTGCTGCATCCCACGTCTCTCCCGTCTCCCGGTGGCATCGGGGATATGGGCCCCGACGCGTTTCGCTTCGTGCGCTGGCTGGCCGACGCCGGCATGAAAATCTGGCAGGTGCTCCCGCTCGGCCCCACCGGCTACGGCGACAGCCCGTATCAGTGTTTCTCGGCCTTCGCCGGCAATCCGCTGCTGATTCACGTGCCCGAGCAGGCACGTGCGCACTTCGGTCATGACGTGGCGCCCGAGTCGGCGCATGCATGCGACTTCGGCACCGTGATCCCCGCCAAACGCACGCTCCTCGATGCGTGGCTCGAGACGATCGCGTACGACGACGCCACGCGCCGCTTCGTGCGCGAACAGGAGTCCTGGCTGCCCGACTACGCGCTGTTCATGGCGCTCAAGGAAGCGCACGGGGGCGCCGCGTGGACCTCATGGGAACCCGGCGCCGCACACCGCGAGCCCGAAGCGCTGCGCAGATGGCGCGAGACGCTGCGTCCCGCGATCGAGCGTTGCTACAAGGAGCAGTACGTATTCGCCGGACAGTTGCGTGCGCTACGCACAGCGTGTGCGGCACACGCTGTCCAGCTCATGGGCGACGTACCGATTTTCGTCGCGCACGATTCCGCCGATGTGTGGGCCAATCGTTCGCTATTCAAGTTGAACGACGACGGAAGCCTCATCGTACAGGCCGGCGTGCCGCCCGATTATTTCAGCGAGACGGGGCAGCTCTGGGGCAATCCGCTGTATCACTGGGACACCATGGCCCACGACGGCTATCGCTGGTGGATCGACCGCATGCGCGCATCGCTGGCCATGTTCGATATCGTGCGCCTCGACCACTTTCGCGGATTCGAGGCCTTCTGGGAGGTCCCCGCCGCTGACATCACCGCCGTGCATGGTCGGTGGGTACCGGGGCCGGGCGCGGCCCTCTTCACGGCGCTCACGTCAGCGTTGGGGCCGATGCCGATCGTGGCCGAGAATCTCGGACTCATTACGCCTGAGGTGGAAGCACTTCGTGCGCAGTTCGGATATCCCGGCATGGCGATTCTCCAGTTTGCGTTCAACGACCCGGCCTCGTCGTTCATTCCGCATCGCCATGACCGCGAACTGGTGGTGTACACGGGCACGCACGACAACGACACCACGGTGGGCTGGTGGCATTCTTCAGGCGCCGGCGAGTCCACGCGCGCGGCCGAGGACGTCGAGCGGGAAAAGGCCTTCGCGCGAGCGTATCTCAATACCGATGGCCATGAGATCCACTGGGCCATGATGCGCGCCGCCTTCGCATCGGTGGCGAACACCGCGCTCGTGCCGCTGCAGGATGTACTTGGGCTGGGCAGCGACGCGCGGATGAACCTCCCTGGCCGTCAGGCAGGCAACTGGAGCTTCCGGTTTACATGGGACCAGCTGCCCGTGGCGCTCACGGCCCGCGTACACGATCTCGCGCGAACCTACGGCCGCTAGCGCGGACGTTCGCCGCCGGGCACGTGCGCTTCGTCCACTTCGCCGGCCGGTGGCGGCTCGTAGGCGTAGGTCAGCACCATCGACACGATCCACCCGATCACCGTCCACCCCAGCAGCACGTTGATGGCGGTAATCTTCCAGCGCCGCGAACTGCCCCGCTTCCACGCCAGCATCGACGGCAGGATATACACGCCGAAGCAGGCGATGACCATCACGAACCCCTTTGGGATACCACCACCGGTGTAGGCACCGGTGAAGTCGGCGGGGGGCTCGAGCGATTGGAGCAACAGGGCGGGCAGCAGGGCGGGCACCATGGCCGAAATATAGGCCGATGCACGCGCCCGCCTGTGTCGTGACTTTCGCCAGTCCCGACGCCATCATCAGGGAGGCCGTGTTCCGCCACCCTCTTTTCCTGACGAACTCCCCATGAGCAGCAACCGTCGCACGTTCCTGAAATCGGCCGGACTCAGTGCAGCAGCGCTGGCGTCGGCGTCCTCCGTGCTGCACGCCGCGGAACCGACCGCCCTGCCGCCCGGTACCGCGGCGGAGGAGCTGCAGGCCTGGGAGCAGGCGCAGCAAGAGACGTGGGATATTTCCTGGGCGAAGCGGGTGACCGGCAAACACAAAGCCATGTTTGACGTGCCGGAGATCGAAGGCGGCGTGGGCATTTTCCGCGCGGGGATCTGGGGTCAGCAATACACCGAGGTCCTGAAACTCGCACCGGGCGATCTGAGCACCGTTATCGTGATCCGGCATGCCGCGATCCCACTCGCGATGACCTCCGAATTCTGGGCCACGTACGGGCTCGGCAAGTCACTCAAGATCAAGGACGACAAGGGCAAGAAGTGGACGACGGTGAATCCCATGCTGTCCACGCCCGCCACCGACCCGAAGGTGGCATCGTCCAACTACCTGCTCGACAAGCAGATCGCCAAGGGAGCGATCGCCCTCGGCTGCAATCTCGCCTTTCGCCAGATGGTGTCGATCGTGGCAAAGCAGGACAAGCTGTCGCCAGCCGCTGCCCGCGAAAAGGCCAAGACGTTCCTGGTGCCCGGCCTGATTATGCAGCCGTCGGGGATATTTGCAAACGTGATGGCGGAAGAAGCGGGGTGCGTGTTTGTGAACGCGGTGTGACTCTCGGCGCGTACATGACGGGCTGAAACTGAAAACTTGAAACTGAAAACTCCCTAGGAAGCAGGAGGGAGGGTATCAGGAGGCAGGAAGCAGGTGAACCGCGCGTGGTTCCTGCCTCCTCTTCCCTGATACCCTCCCTCCTGCTTCCTAGGGAGTTTTCAGTTCCGAGTTTTCAGTTCCGACCCCCCGCCCTACACCGCATCCGACAACGACGAAAACGTAAAGTCCCGCACTTTGATCGGCGGCATATACACCGCACCACCGGCGCCAAGGTTTTCCGACGCGTTGATGCGAATCGTCGGGCCCATCGCTTCCAGATTGTTCAGGAAGAAGATCGGCGACTCGTTGAAGCGGAAATTCTTGATCGGGCGCGTGACCTTGCCGTTCTCGATCAGGAACGTGCCGTCACGCGTGAGTCCCGTGTAGAGAATCGTGCGCGGGTCGACGCCACGGATGTACCAGAAGCGGGTCACCAAAATCCCGCGCTCCGTGCTCTTGATCATGTTGGCCACACTCGTCGTGCCGCCAAGCATGCGCAGCGAACGCGCTCCGCCGCCGCCTCCACCGCCACCACCACCGCCGGCACGCGTGGGCTGAACGCCCTGCTTCTGCGCCCAGAACCGGTCGTAATTCAGGTTCTTCACCACGCCGTTCTCGATCCACGTGATCTTCTCGAGCGCCATGCCGTCGCCGTCGTAGCCGCCGCTCGTGCTTGGCGAATCGGCCGGGTCGGTCAGCAGCGTGACGCGCTCGTCGACGACCTTGAGCCCGATCTTGTTGCCACCGCCCTGCTTCGAGAAGAATGAGCGGCCTTCATCGGCGGAGCGCGCCTGCATCGCACCGGCGATCAGCTGCACCAGATTACCAACGGCCGTGGGCTCGAGGATCGTGGTGTAGCGGCCCGGCTCGATCGCCACCGGATTCCGCGAGTCCTTGGCCTTCTGCACGGCCGTAGCCGCCACGCGCGCCGGATCGAGATCGGAGAAGGTGTTGCCATCGGTGCACGCCCAGCCGGACCCGGTGCCATCGGGCGAGCGCACGGTCGTCGTCATCGTCACCGACGAACTCGAGTCGTACGCGAATAATCCCTTCGAGTTGGCGAGCGCCGTCGCCCCGGCGCGGCACTCGATGAAGCCGGTCGCGATCAGTTCGTTGGCACGTGCCAGTTCGGTCACGATCTTCGACGCTGCCGCCCGCTCGGTTGGAGAGGGCAACGTAATGCTGCGCTCGCGCGCCGCCGGATACGTTTGCGCACCAAGCTCCGGCATGCGCTCCGGATTGGGCGGCACCAGCTTCGCGATCTCGTACGCCTGCTTTGCCGCCGCCGCGAGCGACGCTTCGTCGAGACGGTTGGTGTTCACGCTCGCCGCGCGATTGCCCGAATACGCCGTGATCGTCACCTGCGTATCCTGATTCTCACCCGACGTGGTGACCTGATTCAACGCGAAGCGCGTGTCCGCACGCGCCGCACTGTTGATCGAAACGCGTGTCTCTTCCGCCGGCGAGTTCCGCAGCGCACGCTGGGCGATTTCCTGCGCCTCGGCACGCGTGAGAATCCCTGCCGGCGCGTACAGAGAACGGGGGCCGAATTCGCTCACGCCCTCCTCCCGGTGTTGATGATGTTGGTCTGCTGGAAGAGCGACGGCACGCAGCCGTGGCTCACGGAGTTCGACTGGCCCGGCTGTCCCTTGGCATCGCCGAACGCGCCGCCCAGTTCGTAGCTCTTCTGGCCGCCGATCGCCTTGAGCGACTTCCAGAAATCGGGCGTGCGGAACTGATACGCCACGTCTTTGAGCTGCCCCACGATCTTGCCACCCTTCACCTCGTAGAAGATCTGGCCGGCAAACTGTCCGTTGTAGCGCTGCTGATCGATCGAGAACGAGCCGTCGCCTACGATCGCGATGCCCTTGTCCATCTTACCGATCATGCTGTCGAACGTGTCGTCGTTGTTGCCCGGCACCATGCTCACGTTCGGCATGCGCTGGAACTGCACGTCGGCCCAGCTCTGCGCGTACGAGCAGCCGTACGAGCGCACCGGCTTGCCGACGCTCGTGTAGTAATCGGTCATCATCGTGGCCTGTTCGCGTGTGGTCTGATAGTCCACGAACACGCCGTTCTTGATGATGTCGAACTTCACCGGCTTCACCGCTTCGTCATCCCACCCGATAGCACCGAGCGATCCCTTCTGCTCGCGATCGCCGACCACGTTCAGCAGCTCCGATCCGATGCGCAGCTTGCCCAGCACCTGCGCCGGCGGCGCGATGAAGCTGGTACCCGCATAGTTGGCTTCAAAGCCGAGCGCGCGATCGAGTTCGGTGGGGTGCGCGATCACTTCGTGCACCGTCAGCCACAGGTTCGACGGATGCAGCAGCAGGTCGTAGCGACCCGGCTCCACCGGCTTGGCACTCAACTTCTGCACGGCCAACTCCGCCCACTTGGGCGCGCGTTCGGCCATCTTCGAGTTGATCACCCACTCATAGCCCAAGCCCATCGGCGCAATCTCACTGCTCTGCACCGTCTGGAAGTCGGAGAAGTCGGCCGAGACCGCCGTGACCGACATGCTGGGCGACGTGCGATAGATCGTCTGCACCAGGAAGGACCCGTCGCTCGTCATGAGCGACTTCTCTTCGCGCAGGAAGAACATGCTCGACGTGACGTTGCGGATACCCTTCACCGCGAGCGCCGATTCGTTCGCGGCCAACAGCAGCGCAACCTTGTCGGTGATCGCCACGGTGAACGGATCGGTTTCGATGGGGCTCTTCCACTCGCCCACCTGATTGCCGGGCGTGGGCGCGAGCTGCACCGGGCGCAGCTGACTGGCGCGATTGGCGCGGGCCTGCTCGAGCGCGGCGCGGGTGGCGGTGGCCACCGAGTCCGTGTCGAGGCGGCTGGTGGCGGCGAAGCCCCACGCGCCGTCGACCAGCGTGCGCACGCCGAGTCCGAAGGTGTCGGTGTCGCTGACGCCCTGCACGATGCGATCGCGCGTGTTCACATTCTGTTGCCGGCGGGCCGCCACGCGGACGTCGGCGTACGAGGCACCGCCCGACTTGGCGACATCGAGCGCCGCCTGCATGAGGGCCTTGATGGCCGGATCGTCGGCCGACGGCAAGTCGGACGACATGAGGCCGGGGGCGGCGATCAGCGAGCCGGAGGGGGACAGCGCAGAGGCCGATCGCGTAGCGACCAGACCACCGGCGGCCACAGCGGCGCTTGCCTTGAGGAAATCGCGGCGGGAGCGTGTCATGAGCAGATCATGAGCGGGGCGGGAGGGGACGCGGACCCGCCCACGGGCGTGCGATGGGCGTCTCCGGAGGGACCAACGATCGTTGCAACTTACGCGACCGACCGCGGTCCTGTTGAGCGCCGCGCGCCAAAGGCCGCCGTCGCAATTTCGCGGTAGCTTTCCAGAAGCCGGGGCGTGCCACAGCGGCGCGTTCCGTCCCTCACGTTTTCGCCGCTGGAGCCTTTCCGACCATGTCCCTGCTCCGTCGTCCCGCCGTGGCCCGCACGCTCGCTGCGGTCCTGCCACTCGCCGTCCCGCTCGCGCTGTCGGCGCAGATCCTCCAGAAGGCGCCCGGCGCCCCGACCACGCTCACGCCCGCGCAGCAGGACGCCCGCGCGATCTACAAGGAGATGGTCGAGATCAACACGGTCGACTCCGTGGGATCGGTGACCAAGGCCGCACAGGCCGTCGCGGCCCGCTTCAAGGCCGCGGGCTTCCCGGCTGGGGATATTCACGTGGTAGGCCCGGCCAGCGCCCCAGCCAAGCAGAATCTGGTTGTGCGCTACCGCGGCAAAGGCCGCGGCAAGCCCATCCTGCTGCTGGCCCATCTGGATGTGGTGGCGGCACTCCGCAGCGACTGGCCGCGCGACCCGTTCACCATGACCGAACAGGACGGCTACTTCCTGGGACGCGGCGTGGCCGACGACAAGTCGATGGCGGCCATTCTCACCGCCAACGTCCTGCGGTACAAGAAAGAGGGGTGGGTCCCCGAGCGCGATCTCATTCTGGCGCTCACCGCCGACGAAGAGGGCGGCGGCGAGAACGGCGTGAGCTGGCTGATCGCCAACCATCGCGACCTGATCGATGCCGAGTATGCGATCAACGAAGGGGGCGGCGGCACGCTGCAGGACGACAAGCCGCTGTTCCACTCGATTCAGGCCGCGGAGAAGGTGTACAACGACTACACGCTGACCGTGCTCAACACCGGCGGCCATTCGAGCGTGCCGCGCAAGGACAACGCGATCTACTCGCTGGCGAACGCGTTGGCCCGCATCGA
>JBBARJ010000004.1:4631-11031 GCA_040399825.1 Gemmatimonas sp. | reverse complement strand
ACGATGAGCACCGGCGCCACCGATGGCTATCGGCTGCGCGCCGTGGGCATCCCCACCTATGGCGTCAGCGGCATCTTCTCGTCGCCCGGCGAAACCAACGCGCATGGGCGCGACGAGAAGTTGCGCGTCAAGAGCTTCTACGACGGGCTCGACTTTCTGTACGAACTGGTGAAGCAGGTTGCCGGCCCCAACGCGGGCAAGCCGATTTCCTGAATCACCCGCGGCACCACCGGCATGAAGCCTGTGCTTACGCCTTCATGCCGGGTTCGCTGTCGATGACCGCGCGCGCGATATCGACCATGCGTACCGAGCGATCCTGACTGCTGCGCTGCATGATGCGATAGGCTTCCTGCTCGCTGCTGCCCGTGCGACGCATGAGAATGCCCTTGGCCCGTTCGATCAGCTTGCGCGCTTCGAGCTGCGCCTTCGCTTCCGCGGCTTCACGACGGGCCGACAGCAGTTCGCGCGCCCGCGTGACGGCCATGCGCAACGTCGCATCGAGCGTCGTCGGCGGCGTCGGCTTGGGCAGGAGCGCCACGGCCGTACTGCGCAACACGTCGGCCGTGCTCAGCGTGAGGGACAGATCGCCGGTGATCAGCACGACGGCGGTACCGGGCAGGGCCGCGGCGATCTCCTCCGCCGCCTGCACGCCACTGGCGCCCGGCATGTGCATGTCGAGGAGCACCGCATCGGGGGTGAACTGCTGCGCCTTCTCGATGGCCTCCGTGCCGCTCTCGACTTCGGCGACCACCATATGGCCGAGCGCACTGAGCAGGTCGACGAGAGTAGACCGCTCGAGGGCGTTGTCTTCGGCCACCAGCACGCGAATGGTCGAGGGGAGATCCGACATAGTATTACTCGGTTGTAGAAGCGGGCGCAGCGACTCCCGCAATGTGAGCTTGCAATTCGGCGGCGCGCAACGGCTTCCGGAGGACAAATTCCGCGCCGCGCGACTCGCCGGTGTCAGTCGTAGGTTCCCAGCCGGTCAGCACGCCGACGCGCACGGCTGGCCACGTCCGACGGGCATGCTGCACGAGGTCCCAGCCGCTCCCGTCGGGCAGTCCGACATCGGTCAGCATGAGATCGTATGGGGTGGCCGCACTGGATGCGAGCTTTTCTCGCGCGTCAGCACACGTGCCCACCGCGTCGACCCGATGGCCGTCGGCCTGCAGGATACGCCGTAAGAACTCGCGGCCGTCATCATGATCCTCGACGACAAGGATGTACTTCGGGAGCATAGCCTCACGCGCGGCGGGCGGGGCCGCGACGTCCGGCTCCGATCCAACCGCGCGCGGCAGCCGGAGAGTGACTTCGGTGCCACGTCCCGGCACCGACGAAATGGTCGCCGTCCCCCGATGCCGACGGGCGATGCCGTACACCTCCGCCAACCCCAGCCCTGATCCTCGGGCGCCCTTCGTCGTAAAGAACGGATCGAACGCCCGCTCCCGCACGTCGGCGCTCATCCCCACACCGGTATCGCACACCGCGAGGCAGGCGTCGCCCCCCTCGTCGAACGTGCGTACCGTGAGCGTCCCGCCATCCGGCATCGCGTCCACGGCGTTGTGCACCAGATTCAGGAGCGCTTCGCGGATCTCGCCGGGAAGCCCTCGGGTGCTGCCCCGCGACGCGAACTGCCGGACGATCTGGATCTCGCCACGCTCACTCGACCGGCGCAAGCGCATCGGCTCGGTCAGGGCGAGCACCTCGTCCGCGAGGGCCGACAGGTCGAGCGCTTCATCGCCGCCGGCGTGCACCGGTTCCTGCCGGATGAAGCGACCTACCCGTGACGCCGTCGCGGCGGCGCTCTCGGCCGCCTGCTGAATGCGATCGGCATAATCGCGCACCGCGTCGGGCGACTCGGCGTGATGCTGCAGCAAATACGCCGCGGCCATGATCGGGTTGAGCGCGTTATTCACATCGTGCATCACGCCAGCGGCCAGTTGCCCCATCGCCGTCAGCCGACGCTCACGCAGACCGTCCTCCTGCGAGGCGATGAGCGCCCGCGACCGTTCCTCGACCAAGCGGTCGAGCTGCTCGCGCTCGTGCGTGACTTGGGTCTGCAACTCGGCCTCGCGTCCGTCCCGCTCGTCCACCTGGCGCTCGAGCCGCTCGCGATCCGTCACGTCACAATCGATCAGCACCACCCCCGTCACGTCGTGCTGTTCGTTGCGGATCGGCGCGGCAAACGCCTCGATCACCCGCGGTGCACCGAGCCGACGGACTTCGAGGCGCTGCCGCAGCACGACATGGCCCGCGAGCGCGCGCATGGCCGGTGCGTCCAGGAACGACAGCGGCCGATTATTGGCGATATCGTGCGGCGCATCGAGCTCCCATAACTCGCGCACCGTGGTCGGCGACCGCAACGGATGCTCGAGCTCAGCGATCGCGTTCGCCTGCAGAATACGCCCTGCCACGTCGGTGATCCGGACCGTGAACGGGGAGAGGGAGAGCAACGTCGACAGTTCGCGATCGACACGCGCCGACACGGTGTGCTGTTCGTCGTGACCCGTCACATCGGTCGCCGTGAGCAGCAGTAACTCGCGGTCGAACGGCACGGCCCGCACCTCGACGAAACGCCCCGTGCGACCGAGCGGCACACGCGGCCACACGGGCGCGTCGCCCGCCGCGACGGCCGCGAGCAGTGAGGAGCCGGCAGCCCCCAGCGGCAGCAGCACGACGCTCCACGATTGCGACGTCAGCGGCGCGCGGGCATCGACCACGAACGATTCGCGACCGAGCGTATTGACAGCGTAGAGCATCCCGGAGCGCAGAAAGAGCGCGGCCGCCATCGGCAGTGCCGCGAGCAGGGCCGCCGCCCGCGCCGGATCGGGCGCGGCGGGCACGTGGGGGCTCGCCTGGTCAATTGAACTCGGGTCAGCCATGCTCTCGCCGCTCGCATGCTGGCGCGACCCCCGTGCGACGGCATTGTCGCGGACCGGGCCACGCCAACACTCTGGAAGTCAGGACGTCGTGCTACGACAACACTAGCGACGGTCGGTCCCAGCGGTCAAACCGACCGGTGGTATTCGCTCACCGGCCGGGCAGCGTGATCTCCGTTCGCCCAGTAGCTTGGGGTTTATGTCTACCCCGTTTCGCACCACACTCTGGCGGGTCCTGCTGATTCAGGCCGTCACCTTGGCGCTGCTGTGGATGCTGCAGTCGCGTTATACCATGCTGCCCCTCTAGGCCCTCATGCACTGGATCAATTGGGCCATCGTGGCGGTGTACCTCGTGGTCGTCGTGTTCGACGGGCTCCGCCGGACGCGTGGCACCACCAACATTGAAGGGTACTTCCTGGCCAACCGCAGCCTCCCCTGGTGGGCGGTCGGGTTGTCGGTCATGGCCACGCAGCTGTCGGCCGTCACGCTCATCGGGACCACCGGCCAGGGCGCGACCGACGGCCTGCGCTTCGTGCAGTTCTACTTCGGACTGCCGATCGCGATGGTGATTCTCGGTGTCACCATCGTGCCGTTCCTGCACGGGGCCAAGGTCTACACGGCATACGAGTTCCTCGAGAAACGCTTCGACGCCAAGACGCGCTCACTGACGAGCTTCCTGTTTCTGCTGTCGCGCGGCATGTCGTGCGGGACCATCATCGCGGCCCCCAGCGTCGTCCTCTCGGCGATCTTTGGCTGGGATATCACCTGGTGCGTGGCGCTGATCGGCATTCCGACGGTCATCTACACCGTGTTGGGCGGTGTGCAGGCGGTCACCTGGGCCGACGTGAAGCAGATGGTCGTGATCGTCGGCGCCCTGCTCGCGATCGTGGTCGTGCTGATCATGCGCATGCCCGTTCCGCTCGACAACGCCCTGGAAATCGCGGGCGCCACGGGCCGGCTGCGCGTGTTCGATTTCTCGTTCAACCTGTCGGAGACGTACACGTTCTGGTCGGGTATTTTGGGCGGCACGTTCCTCATGCTGTCGTACTTCGGCACCGACCAGAGCCAAGTGCAGCGCTATCTCGCCGCCAAGTCGGTCGACGAAGCGCGCAGCTCACTGCTCATGAGCGCGTACTGGAAGATCCCGCTGCAGGCGCTCATCCTGCTGATCGGCGTGCTCGTGTTCCTGTTCTACACGTTCACACCGGCGCCGATGCTGTTCAATCCGCAGCACAGTGCGCAGGTGCAGCAAAAAGAGCCGGCCACCTTCGCCGCGCTCGAGGCGCGTTACTCCACCGCCATCACGCAGCGCGCGGCCGCCGCGCGCACTGCGTCGGCTGAGATCGACGACGGCGCCGACGTGGCCACCACCAGCGCGCTGCTCGCCTTCCGCAGCGCCGACTCGTCGGTGAACGTGGTGCGCAAGGACGCGCTGGCCGCCGCCGGCCGCGTGACCGGTGAAGCCTCGCGCGACGTGAACTACATCATTCCGCGGTTCGTGCTCGACCACCTGCCGCTCGGCTTCGCCGGCATTTTTCTGGCCGCCGTGCTCGCTGCCGCCATGTCGAGCATCGCCGCCGAACTGAACTCGCTCTCCACCGCGACGGTCGTGGACTTTTACCAGCGCTGGTTCAAGCGCGAAGGCACCGATGCGCACTACCTGTTCGTGTCGAAGGCCTCCACGGCGGTGTGGGGCGCCTTTGCCTGCGTGGTGGCCGTGTATGCGGCCAACCTCGGCTCACTGATCGAAGTCGTGAACCGCTTCGGCTCGTTCTTCTACGGCTCGATCCTCGGCGTGTTCCTACTGGCCATGATTCCACGCACCCGCGCCTTCGGCGCCTTCGTGGGCCTACTGAGTGGCATGGGCGCGGTCGCGGCGGTGTCGTTCGGGGTGCCCACCGTGAGCTTCCTGTGGCACAACGTGATTGGGGCGGTGGTGGTGGTGGTGGTGGGCTCCGTGTTGAGCCTCGGGGATCGGAAACTGCAAACTCCCTAGGTAACAGGGGGCAGGGAGCAGGATGACCTGCGCGCCGTTCACCTGCTTCCTGCCCCCTGATACCCTCCCCCCTGCTCACTAGGGAGTAAGAAGTTCGGAGTAGGGAGTAAAACGTTCAGTGTCGCGAATGCCCGTGTCGCTACATTTTCGGCGGCTGAACCGTTGGCTGTCCATTAATGAGATTCGCCAGTATCCTGGCCGCCCCCGGCACCCCGTTCGGCAACTGCCGGAACAGCGCCAGCGTGACGTACACGTAGCGCCCCTTGCCCAGCGGAGCCACGAGCAATCCCCCCTGTTGCACCGGTTCATTCGGATCGTTCATCGCCAGCAGCGGTGTGTAGCGCTTGTCGAACGTGCTCGGCATGTACGTGGCGCGCTCCTGCGCCCAGTCGGCCCAGTCGGCGGCACCGATGCGATTGGGACCCACAAGTAACGGATTCGTGGGCTGTAACACCGTGACCGGCGCCTGCTCCATCGTGACACGTGCCGCCGGGCGAGTCCACTGCATCGGGTACGGCAACACACTTGGGAAGCGATTCATGTCCTGCGCCCCGTACTGCACCACCAGCGTGCCGCCCTTGTTCGCGTAGTCGAGCAGCCGCGCGTTGTTGCGCACCAACACCTCACTCGCTTCATACGCGCGCGGTCCGACCACGATGCTCGTGAAGCGCGACAGGTCGGTGCTGTTGAGCATCGACGGTTCGATCTTCTCGACCGCGATGTCGAGTTGCTCGAGCGCCTCGAGCCCGGTGTCCCCGACGCCCTTCACGTAGCCCACGCGGGCTCGCGGTGGAAGCTTCACATTCACCGCCGAGAGGTACATCCCGCTCGCGCCGTACAAGCGCATCGGCGTGATGTGGTCGTAGCGAATGTCGAACACGCTGCTGGTGCTCAGGGCGCCTTCGTGCAGCGCCAGCGCGACGAGTTCGAGACGTCCTTCCTTCACCATGCCACGCACGCGGAAGGTGAGGATGGTGGCGCCATCGGGACCCAACACGCGTTCGCGTTCCACCGAGTCGGCCTTGAGCCCCTCGGGGAGTTCGAGCTTCACCGTGACCTCGGCGTCGTGCGGATACGACGACTGGATCCGCACCGGTACGAGCCGTTCGACCGGCACGCCGGCGCGCATGTACTCCATCGTACTGCCGAGATTCACCGTGATGCCGGGCACCGCCGACACCGGCACCTGCTGATCGCCCTTGATCGGATCGGCGAAGCGATACACCACCGGCTCATTCACCGTGACGCTTTCACCGGCGATCGTGAGTCGCGCCTGCACCATCGTCGCGCGTTGTTCCTGCTGCTGCGCTTCGGTGCGGGCGTCGATCGGCGCTTGAAACCAGTCCTGCTGCTTGCGACCGTAGGCGCGCCACCACGGGGAGTTCGCCTGAAACGCCACGGCCCAGCGATTCAGCACGGCGGCGCTGTCGGGGCTGATCGCGACGTCGCCGGCTTCACCAGGACGCAAGCCCAAGCCCGCCACCGACGCGTTCAGTAACTGCACCGCCGCGCGTCCGCGATTGAA
>JBBARJ010000004.1:0-4531 GCA_040399825.1 Gemmatimonas sp. | reverse complement strand
CCAAGCCCGCCACCGACGCGTTCAGTAACTGCACCGCCGCGCGTCCGCGATTGAACACGGTGATCGTGACCGGCAACGAATCGTTCACCGCAATCTTCACCGCCTCGCGCACCGGGAACGTGGCACGCGGGGCCGTGGCTTCCACCGCCACACCCGCCGCCAGCACCAGCGCGCGTTCAGCGCGATCGATCGTCGTCACCAGCGCGTCCCACAACGCCGGTGGCGCTTCGCCGGGGGCGCGGCGCGACAAGCTCGATGGCGCACCGGGACGACCCGATATCAGAATGCCGGGGCCACTGCCGCTCGCGTTGCGCACATCGCGTAGCTGCCGCAGCGCTTGGGCGAGCGGCACAACGATCGGCGACGGATCATCCGCGCGATACGCCATGCGCGCGGAGGCGATGGTACGCAACGCCGAGTCGAGCACGGGCTGCGCCGTGGCCGGAAGCGTGGTGCGCAACGCTGTCCACGTGGTATCGACACCATCGAACAACGACTGCTCGTTGCGCGCGTTCTCTGGCCCCACGCGCGAGGCTTCACGCGAGAGATATCCCAGAATCGTGCCCTTCTTCTGCAGCACGCCGAAGCCTTGGCTCTTGTGCTGCGAACGGCTCTCGGCGGCGATCTCATAGTAGCTGCGTCCCAACAGCGCATCATACTCCCCCACGTTCACGCGCAACGTGGCGGAATCGGGGGCCTGTCGCGCGCTACGATAGAACTTCTGCGGCGTCCACGGCAAGCCGAACCCCTTCACCGGAAAGCGCACGGTGTCGGCGGCGAGATCGTACGCTTCGCGCGCCAACAACCCCGACACCTGATGATGCCCATGTCCGTCGCGCGGCGTGCCGCTGAAGAACGCGACCATCACATGCGGACGGAATGCGCGCACCACCCGCACCACATCACCGAGGATCGAGTCCTTCGGCCAATGCAGATACGTCTCTTCGGCGTTCTTGCTGAAGCCGAAGTCATACGCGCGCGTGAAGTACTGGCGACCGCCATCGATGCGACGCGCCGACAACAGTTCCTGAGTGCGAATCGCGCCGAGCGCTTCGCCCAGTTCGTTGCCGATCAGATTCTGTCCGCCGTCGCCGCGCGTGAGCGACAGATACGCCGTCTCCACGTGGCGGCCCTTGGCCAGCCACGCGATCACCGGCGTGTCTTCGTCGTCGGGGTGTGCGGCTACCGTGAGCACGCGGCCCGTGGTGCCGACGCCGGCGAGGGTGGAGCCGAGCGCGGCGGCGCCGCGGTCGAGCGTCACGTTCTGCGCGGACAGACTACGGCCACCAGCGACAAGCGCCGCGGCAATAGCCGCGGCGCTCATCATCAGCTGGTGAATTCGGGTGCGCCGAAGCGCCTTCACTGCCCCACCGTCATCGTCGAACGCTCCGAGGCCCCTTCGCCGGTATCCATGACCATCGCGATGATGCGGGCCTGCTCGGCCTGATGCGCATCCATGTAGCCTTCCGCCGGACTCGCGCGCTCCGGACGGCCCACATAGCGCACACCCACCGACGCACCGGCCGACGCCCGCAGACGCGGCTGCACGTACGTCCACGCGCCCTGATTCTTCGGCTCTTCCTGCGCCCACACGACCTGCTCGATCGAGGGATACAGATCCATGATGCGTACGATTTCCTCGTGCGGCCACGGATACAGCTCTTCGACGCGCACCAGGGCGACGTGCGGATTGCGCGTCGCCGCCAGCGACATGTCGTAATACAGCTTACCCGTGCAGAACACGATGCGACGCACATCGTCGCGATGCTGCGACGCGATGGGATCGTCGATCACCGACTGGAATCCACCCTGCGACAAGTCGTCGAGCTTCGACGCCGCCTGCGGCAAACGCAGCAACGATTTCGGCTGCATGCAAATGAGCGGACGACGCGATGTCCGCAGTGCCTGCCGACGCAGCAGGTGGAAGTACTGCGCGGGCGTACTGCAGTAGGCGACGGTCATGTTGCCTTCGGCACACATCTGCAGGAACCGCTCGAGACGCGCGCTCGAATGCTCCGGGCCTTGGCCCTCATAGCCGTGCGGCAGCAGCATCACGACACCGCTGTCCTGTCCCCACTTGGCGCGGTCCGCCACGATAAACTGGTCGATGATCGGCTGCGCCACGTTCACGAAGTCACCGAACTGCGCTTCCCACACCGTGAGGGTGTCGGTGGCGACCGTACTGAATCCATACTCGAACGCCAGCACGGCGGTCTCGGAGAGCGCCGAGTTGAAGATCTCGAATGCACCCTTCGCGCCGGGCAGATGGGCAAGCGGTGCGTACTTGCGGCCGTTCTCGCTGTCGCTGAGCACCGCGTGACGATGCGAGAAGGTGCCGCGCTCGGCGTCCTGACCCGTGATGCGCACCGACATGCCGTCGAGGAGCAGCGTACCGAACGCCAGCGCTTCGGCGTGTCCCCACTCGATACCACCCTGTTCGCCCATCGTCTCGCGACGACGTTCGAGCTGCTTGGCCAAGCGCGGATTCGGCTTGTGCTCGGACGGCCAGGTGAGCAGCGCTTCGTTCACATCCTGCAACCGTTCGACCGCCACGCTGGTGACCACGGCCTTCGGCGCCGACGCCGGCTCGGCAGGCCACGGCGCATGCTTTTCGCTGCCCAGCAGCGACTGCTTGAAGCGCGCGTGAATCTCAGCATAGTTCGCCGAGACTGCCTGCTCGACCTCGGCCGCTTCCGCCTCGGTGACGACACCCTCGGCCACCAGACGGCTGGCCCACACCTGCGGCACCGTGGGGTGTTTGCGGATCTGCGCGTACCGTGTGGGCTGCGTGTACATCGGCTCGTCGCCTTCGTTGTGTCCGTGACGACGATATCCCACGAGGTCGATCAGCACGTCCTTCCGGAACGTGGCCCGATACGCGCACGCCAGACGCACCGCCGTGATGCAGGCCTGCGCATCGTCGGCGTTGACATGGAAAATCGGCATCTCGAAACCCTTCGCGAGATCCGAGGCATAGTGCGTGGAGCGGGCATCGGTCGGGTCGGTGGTGAAGCCGACCTGATTGTTCACGATGATGTGGATCGTGCCGCCCGTGCGGTACGCGTTCAGGTTCGCGATGTTGAGCGTTTCCGCGACGATGCCCTCACCCGGAAACGCCGCGTCACCATGAATCGCCACGGGCACCACGCCGAGTTCGTTGCGCTCGGCGGATGTACCCGGCACGCGCTGCAACGCACGCACCATCCCTTCGATGACGGGGTTCACCACTTCGAGGTGCGACGGATTCGGCGCGAGGCGCAGGGACACGGCCGTGCCGTCCACATCGCAGGTGCCGACAAAACCCATATGGTACTTCACGTCGCCCGTCGCGTTGCTGTCGGCGTGATCGTGCCGGCCCTCGAACTCGGCGAAGAGGCTCTCGAACGGCTTGCCCATCACGTTCGTCAGCACGTTCAGACGGCCACGATGCGCCATGCCGATGACGATCTCGCGAGCACCGGAGCGCCCCGACTCCCGGATCACCTCGTCGAGCATTGGGATGAGGGTATCTGTGCCCTCGACCGAGAATCGCTTATACCCTTGATAGACGCGTCCGATGAACCGTTCGAGCCCATCGACCTGGTTCAGGCGGCGCAGCGTGTGCTTCTTCTCGTCGGGCGTGAGATCGCGTGTGAGCACACCATCGCGGAAGGCGCGCTGAAACCAGTTGCGCTCTTCGTCGACTTCGAGATGCCACACTTCGCAGCCGATGCGCCCCGAGTACACCTGCCGCTTCCGCGCGATGGCGTCGGCGGCGGTGGCAAAGCGCGCGTCGCCAAGCGCCTCACCGGGAATCGTCTGCAGATCGGCGTCGGTCAGTCCCCAGTACTCGGGGCTCAGATCCTCGGCGCCGGGAGGCGGCGTGCCGAGCGGATCGAGCTGCACCGCGTAGTGCCCGTAGCTGCGGATGGCCTGCTGCAGCGAGGCAGCGGCGGCCACTTTCCGGAGGAAGGCGACATCGTAGGTCGCACCACCGGCCGGGGCAGACGAAGGCGTCGCCGCGCCCGGTCCGAACAGCGACTCGGCGATGCGGAAGTACTGGCGCCATGTCTCGTCCACACTGGCGGGGTCGTGACGATAACGCTCGAATTGTTCGGCAAAAATGCCGTCGTTGAAAACGCTCGTGATGGCAGCGGTCATAACGTTCGAATGTAATGGTGGGGTCACGAAGACACAGGTGAGCCGCGCACTCCGCGGCCCCTCGCGTGCGCTCAGTGCGTCGCGGGCACGACGAGGGTGAAGACCGACCCTTCGCCGGGGCGCGACACCACCTCGATACGCCCGCCCAGCATGGTGGCGAGTCGGCGCGCGATGTAGAGCCCCAGTCCGGTGCCCCGGTGCCGACCGGCCGGCACGTTCTCGATCTGGGAGAAGGGGCGAAAAAGCCGTTGCATGTCGGTGGGCTCGATGCCGATACCCGAGTCGCGCACGGCAAACCGGATCGTGGCGATGCCGTCGGCCAGCGGCGAGCCGCGAGTGACCCGCACCCCCACGGCGCCCTCCTCGGTGAACTTCACGGCGTTCTGGCAGA
>JBBARJ010000003.1:0-42983 GCA_040399825.1 Gemmatimonas sp. | reverse complement strand
TTCCGCCCGCGCTACGGTAGCGAAGGTGGCCGAGCTGCCCAGTCCGATCACGGGGATCATCTCGCCGGTGCTGGGGATGGCGCGCTGCAGCAGCTTCCCTTGGGGGAGGCGGCTAAGGGCGGCCAGCAGTCGGGGCGAGAGGCCGAGGGTGGCACCGAGGCCCGCGGAGAGGCCAAGGAAATCGCGGCGATTGACCATGATCGTTCCGAGTGTGGGGGCGGAAGGGCGAACAGGCGTTTCGTGTAGTAACGTGCGTCGGTGTCAATCTGCTGACGATCGCGGATGCGCGCTGGCCGTTTGGCCGATCACATCCCGCACACGGTGCCCCATGACCCGCCGTCTCGCTCAATTTGCTGCGTTCGCCGTGCTGTCGGCGCTGGCTCCTGCCCACGCGCTGCACGCGCAGTCCGTGACCGCATTTACGGGCGTCACGCTCATCGACGGCACCGACCGCGCCCCGATTACCAACGCCACGTTGGTGGTGCGCGATGGCCGCGTGGTCGCGGCGGGTCCATCGGCGCGGATCGCGATTCCGAATGGGGCCCAGCGCGTGGTGCTCACTGGCAAAGTGATCATGCCGGGGCTCATCAACAGTCACGGCCACGCCAGCAGCGCTGGCGATCTCGCCACCTACGCGGCATACGGCGTGACCACGTTGTACTCACTCGGTGGTGAGCCGGCCGACGTGTTCGCCGCGCGTGAGGCGCAACGCAACGCACAACGCGCTGGCACGCCGCTCTCGCCGCTCGGTGCCCGCGTATTCGTGGCCGGCCCCGTGCTCACGCCCACCACGCCCGACGACGCGCGCACGCAGGTCGCCGGCGTGGCCGCGCAGCAGGTGGACATCGCCAAGATCCGCGTGGACGACAACCTCGGACTCGGCTCCAAGATGACACCCGACGTGTATCGCGCGGTGATCACCGAGGCGCATGCCCGCGGACTGCGCCTGGCGGTACACATGTACTACTTCGCCGACGCGGTGGATCTGTTGAACAGCGGCGCCGACTTCATCGCGCATAGTGTGCGTGACGTCGCGGTTACCGATGCCTTCGCGACATCCTTGCGCGAGAAGAACGTATGCTACTCGCCCACGCTGATGCGCGAAGTCAGCACGTTCGTGTATGAAAGCACGCCGTCGTTCTTTTCGGATTCACTCTTTCTCGCGCACGCCAACACGGCGTGGATGGCCACGCTACAGCAGCCGGCACGCATGGCGGCCATGCGCACGAATGCGGCCGCGCAGCAGTACAAGAAGCAGTTGCCGGTGGCCATGCGGAATCTCAAAGCGTTGTCCGACGCCGGGGTGCGCATTGCCATGGGCACCGACACGGGCCCGATGGGACGCTTTCAGGGCTACTTCGAACTGATGGAGCTCGAGATGATGGTCGAGGCAGGCATGACGCCGCGCGCGGTGCTCGCCGCCGCCACCCGCGATGCGGCGCGCTGCATGCGCATCGATGCGGAGCTCGGCACCCTCGAGCCGGGCAAGTGGGCGGACTTCGTGGTGCTCAACGCCAATCCGCTCGAGAATATCTCAAACGTGCGGCAGCAGCATTCGGTGTGGATCGGCGGGAAGCGGGTGGGCGGGTGAGCTAGAGCCCACGCAGCATGTCGTCGATCTCACGTTCCGCATCCTCGCCCAGCACCATATCCGACAGGTCTTCGTCGTCGAGCAGCGCCCGCTCGTCGTACTCGTACGCATTGGGATAGTCGGTTACGCTGTCCTCGCCGACGAGCATCAGCGTGAGGCGAAACGTCGCCAGCACCCGCAACGGGACGCGCTCGAGGGTTTCGAGCCACGCGTCGGTGTGTGGTGCGGCGATGGCCCAGCTCATGGTGGGCGAGTGGTCGCCCATGGTGAGCAGCAGGCGGCCGAGCGCGGTGGATAGCTGGTCGTCGCGGCTCGCGGGGTTCGCGTCGTGGAGCAATTCAATGACGACGGGTCCTTCGGATTCATTGGCATTGGTGACCACGAGTGAGGTCGTGGTTGGTGCATTGATGGTCCGGCCGCTTTGCTCGGGGAATCGGCACGTTTGGAGTGCCTTCTGGATCTGCTTCGGGTTGATCTTTCTGGTCATATCCCTCCGGGGTGAATAGGAAGGATACGGGTGGGGTCTGACAGTCTCTGCTCTGCGCTGGCACTGGAAAAGCACCAGCAACAGCTCGTTCACGCGAACTTCGCGTGAACCTACGGCGCCTCGGCGAACCGCCGCCGCGGCTAGGTTTCATCGCATGCCACACGACCAGCTGTTCCTCCTGCGCGCCGACTTCGCCGACCCCGCACTCGGCCCCGGCGCGTACCACTGCACCGACTGCGCTCGCATTGAAGGATTGCTGAGCTACTTCCCGCGGCTCCGCACGCAACTCGACGTGACCTATGTCGACCTCCCGCGGCCGCGCGCGCCGATTGTGGCGCTGTTGGGAGAGCCGTATCAGAACTGCCCGGTGCTGGTGGTACTGAACGCGCGCCCGGAGTACGTGGCGCTGTTACGTGAGAGTCCCGACACAGGCCAGCGGTATTGCACGGGCGCCGATGAGATCACGGCGTATCTGCACGCCGTGTATGGGGTGAGTGCGGCGCATCCGTAGGTGGGCTTGGGCGAACAACAACGTCAATGGTTCACGCGAAGGGCGCGAAGGGCCGCGAAGGTTCGCGAAGAACAGCTACTGCTGCATACCGCCGTGTGACGTTCCGCGGTCGAGCTTTGGGATCGACCGCTTTCTCGAGCGCACTGGCGACGGTGGGGTCACCCTTCTCAACCCGTCCGTAGGTCTGACGGGTGACGCCGGTTCGCTCGGTGATAAGACGCTCAATGCAAGGACAGCATACTATAAATAGTAGTATTTCGTCCTTGATATAATGGGTTTAGTCAAGTATACTGGACAAGCTACGCCATTTTGTAGTATTTCGGCCTGCGACGGAGGTTTGCCATGGCGCGATACGTCGCGTACGACACGGTTCACGCGATCGCGACTGAGCAGCATGGCCTCCTGAAGGCAACGCAGGCGACCGCCGCCGGCGTTGCGCCGAAGAGCCTGGTGGCGATGGCCGCTCGGGGGCGACTCGAACGCATCGGCCATGGGCTCTATCGCGACCTGCGGATCCCGGAAAGCCGATGGACGCCGTACATGCATGCCGCCCTGTGGCCGTTTGGAACGGTGGGCTTCCTGTGCGGCGAATCGGTGCTGGGACTGCTCGACCTCTCCGACGTGAACCCGGCGGCGATCCATATCGCCGTGCCGACCGATTTCCGCGCTCGCCGCCGGTTGCCACCGCCGGGGGTCGTTGTTCATCACGCCGATGTGCCGCCGGAGGAGCGCATGGCGATCGAGGGCATCCCGGCCACGACGGTGGCCCGGGCAATCCGCGATTGTGCCCAATGGCATCTGGGCCCCGCTCTGGTTCGCCAGGCTATCGAGGACGCCAGAACGGGTGGATGGATTACGGATAGCGAGCAGCGCGACCTGCTCGGCGATCTGCTCGACGCGCGAAGCCTCTAACTCCCCGGGAAGATGCTCGATCATCTCGATCCGCTCCTGAAACATCTTCCACCGAAGACCAAAGCCGCGCTGGTCACGGCCATCAACGCGTGCGCAAAGCAACTCACGCTCGCGCCCGATTGGGTCCAGCGATGGCTCAGCTTCACGGTGGTTGCCGATGCGTTGGCGAGCTACGCACCTGACGGCACGCCGATGTTCGAGTTCAAGGGCGGCGCCGCCATCGAACTGCGCTTGCATCGACTTCACCAACCGACGGTCGGCGAAGCCACGTCGTTTCACCCTCGAGCGACCAAGGACCTGGATGCTGCGTTTCACGGTGTGATGGACGACCTGCAGCTCGCCGTGGAGCGCGCCCTTGCCGCGCCAAAGCACGGCTTCGCCTTCCGCACCATCCTCGAGACCCCGGACGCGCCACACATGCGCCGCTTCCGGATTCGCGTGGCCTACCTTGAGCAAGGCATCGCCGGTACGGTCGCGCGTGATCTGAGCAACGTTCAGCTCGAGATCTCTGCGTATGAGGGTACGCGCTATCCGGCAGAGTGGGTGCACGCGTTCTCGCTCAAGCCGTTCGGTATTGCCGGGCCGAGCCACCTTCCATGCTTGCCGTTGAAGAAGCAAATCGCCCAGAAGCTCCACGCGGTCACCGACGATGTCGACAGCGGAAGAAACGACCGCTTCCGCGACCTCGTAGACCTCGTGATGCTCAGTGCACTCGAGCCCCCCTCGGGAGAACTGCGCACCATCTGCGAAGAGACTTTCCGTATTCGCGGCAAGCACACGTGGCCGCCGGCCATCTTGGCGCATGACACATGGGTTGCGCCACTCGAGCAGCGTGCCGCCGAGATGGGGCTCCCTGTTATGACGGCTGGTGCTATCGTCGAGTACGTGTCTCGCTACGTGGGCCAAATCGCCGTCATGCACGCGGGTTCATAAACGGCTTCGATGCCTCGTGGATGCCGTTTGCAGGCTGTTTGCAGGCCGAAGGGTCGAGCACCAGACGGCGCGTGCACGCTACGTTCCTCGCGCTTCGAGCCACCGTTCGAATGACTTGGGGCTTTCTCCGGAGCGCGCTCCACTCAACAGATTATCGACGCTGATGTCCTCGTCCAGGTCGGGCCAGTGCACCCCTTCGCCACGACCGATGAGACGCCAATTGCGCGCTCGGCCGCCGTGCCGTGGCCAAGCCGCGGGTACCACGCGAGGGGCGCCGATATGCTGCGACCATCCGCCAGATCCACGGTCAACGTATCGACCGTGACCTGTACCGCTACGGCATAAGCGGGCCAGTGGTTAATCGGCGAAGTAGTCATCCCAGCTCCTCTGCAAGTCGATCGCGTGTTCCTGCACCGTCATGACGATACGCGCCAACTCGCCACGCGGAAAGCCGCCGCGATCGCGTTGCTGTCAGACCCCACTCCGACCTTGTCTCCACGGCCGAATGACGGCGCCGTGATGACAATCAACGGAGGGTCTGATGAAACGTGTTGCGTGTGCAGTGCTCATGATGGCAGTGATGACCGCGTGCGGCGGCGGGGGAGACAGCGCCACGGCTCCCACGCCACCGCCCGCGAATGCCGGTGTGTCCACGGTGACGGTGACCGTGTCGCCGTCGCAGATCACGGTGGGCGCGACGGCGACGGCCACGGCCGAGCTGCGTTCGGGCGCGGGCGCGGTGCTCACGGGACGGTCGGTGGACTGGTCGTCATCGGCCCCCGCGATCGCCTCGGTGAGCAGCGCCGGTGTGGTATCGGCCATTGCCGCGGGATCGGCCACGATCACGGGCACGAGCGAGGGGAAGAGCGGTAGCGCGCCGATCTCGGTAGCCCCGGCCCCGGTGGCCACGGTGTCGCTCACGCTCGCGCTGCCGTCGCTCACGCTTGGCGCCACGACCACGGCCAGCGCGGTGCTCCGCGACGAGCGCGGCGCGGCGCTCACCGGGCGCGCGATCACTTGGTCGTCCACGTCGCCGAGCGTGGCGGCGGTGAGCGTCGACGGTGCGATCACGACGTTGGCGGTGGGGAGCACCACGATCACGGCGTCGAGTGAAGGCAAGAGTGCCTCGGCCACGCTCACGGTGCTGCCGGTGCCGGTGGCGATCGTGACGGTGACGGGTGCGGCCACGATGGCGCCGGGGGCGGTGAACGGTTTCACCGCGACGCTGCGTGACGCATCGGGGGCAGCGCTGTCGAATCGCGCGATCACTTGGACCAGCAGCGATGCCAACGTGGCCACGGTGTCGGCGTCCGGTAGCGTGACGGCGATCACGCCAGGCACCGCCACGATCACGGCAAGCAGCGAAGGCAAGAGCGGGAGTGCGACTCTGACCGTGCGCTACAATATCGCGACGGTCGTGTTCACCGGTGCCACGCGGGTGAAGGTGGGCGACAGCTACCCGTACACCATCACGGCGCGACTAACTGACGGCACGATCGTAAGCCGCCCGCTGGCGTGGGGCATCGTGGAAACAGGGCGCGCCGTGGTGACCGCGACGGGCCTCGTGACGCCACTGCAGTCGGGGAGCTTCACCATTCGGGTGGTGATTGATGGGGAGGCGTGGACTGCAAGCTATACGGCCTACGATTGGACGACGTTCACGTCGGGCGGCTTCTCGTTCGCGGTCCTTGAGGCAGATGTCAGTGTGATCGGCCGCCGCGGCATCAGCACCCGTCCGGATCTCGTTATCGCCTGTTCTAACACGAGCGGCCTCTTTTTAATGCAGGTAGATACCCGAGAGTTCATCACCGAGAACGGAACGATTGCGTACTCGTTTGATGGGGCGGCCCCTGTCGCTGCGGCCTGGCGAGAACTCCCGCCAGAATACAAAACGCTCTATCATCCCGGTCCGAATGGGAGTACAAAAGCCTTTGCCTCGCAGATTGCGGTATCGCGGCAGTTTGGCTTCGCCTTCACTGAGTTTTTGGGCACGGCGAAGGCGACGATCTTCCGTGTCACCGGCCTGACGCCCTTGCTCTCACCGCTTCTCACGCAGTGCCCGAGCAATGCGATCGTGGCAGGTGCGCCAAGCGTCGGGGGTGATGCCGGACCACTCGAGAGCGGCGCGGCGCGCGTGATGGCCGAATACGAGGCGGCGCGTGGCCTGCCGACAGTGCGTACCGTGTCGCCTGACGCGGCCGCACGGGCCGTATCAGGACCGGGCGTCGGTGATCGCTCGGAGCTGCTGCGTAAGTGGCCCGTGTGGACGGGCGCGCGCATTGAGACGCAGCAAGCGAAGCGCCTGCGGTAGGCGCACGCAGTGGGCGCGCGTCGGCGGAGCATGATGGCCGCCGTGCGCCCGATCGCCCGATCGTTCGGCGTTCGCTAATCCCCTTGCGCCACACTCTTTTTCACCGGGTTCTTCACGTAGCCCAACTCGCGCGCGAAGCGCGTGACACCGCAAGGGGCTCGCGTTGCGAGCCCCTTATGCACACGCCTGCCATCACGCGCTGCTAGGCCGCCGCTGAGACAGCGGCAGCAGCCTTGAACCGCTTCACC
Source organism: Gemmatimonas sp. (assembly GCA_040399825.1). Taxonomy (GTDB): domain Bacteria; phylum Gemmatimonadota; class Gemmatimonadetes; order Gemmatimonadales; family Gemmatimonadaceae; genus Gemmatimonas. The sequence goes on along the minus strand of JBBARJ010000003.1, from coordinate 35,990 downwards.
CGAATCGTGCCGGCGCGCTGATACGCAGCAGCCAAATCAAAAGCAAGTTGGAGCGACAGCCACATCTCAGCGCTACCGCCGAATCGCTTCCCGAGGCGCACCGCCATCTCCGGGCTCATCGCTGCCTTCCCGTTCACCAAGTTGTTCAGGGCTTGACGCGACACGCCGAGGCCAGGCGCCGCTTCCGTGACACTGAGTCCGTTCGGCTCGAGGCACATCGTGCGTACCACGCGGCCAGGGTGCGTCGGGTTTCTCATCGCCATAGGTGGGCTCCGGTTAGTGGTAATCCTGGTAATCGACGTCGTACACGTGCCCGCCCTCGAGCCGAAAAGTCACGCGCCAGTTCGGCGTAATGACGATGGCACAGTGGCCTTCCAGGTCGCCATGTAAGTCATGCAAGCTGGGGAACCGAAGGGAGGCCTTCGACGTCGCAACATCCAGCACCGACAGTACGTCACGTAGCTTATCCGCATACGCCGCAGGAACCTTTCGGGCACTGTCCTTCTCGTACAACAGCTTGAGCCCTTTGTGCCGGAAGGTTTGAATCGTTGCGACTCCCCTAGACTGTAAAGTGACACGTGTCGCTTGTCAAGCGAAACGGGCATTCGGCGGCGCTTGTCGCCTTGACGCTCGGCTCCGCCATGAGCGCTCTCGACGGATAGTGAGGGGGCCTTGGCAGCCGTCAGCCGCTGGATCGGCTGGAGCGCCGTCACCAGCGCCGCGGAGCCATTGAAGTTGCGGCGGAAGTACGTCTCGTGCGTCGGAGTGCGACGTCATCTGCGCGACGGGTTTGGCACCGGCACAGTTGCGGGCCACGTTTCGACTCTTCACGGTTCACGTGGAGCGGATGTTGACGTTGGGGGGGATGCGCCGGTACTTCGCGTAGGGCGGCTTGCGCCGCGCTCGACACTCGCCAAGCGCGGTCGTTGACACGGTCGCGCCAGACGCTCCGCATTATGGCAAACATCATATGTCGACCGCGTCATCGGTCCGTCACGTCACCTCACAACTCCGAAAATCCAACCGGCCCGCCCTCGCCCCCTCCGTACCCCCGCCCCCAGTGTCCCGCCCGCGCACAGTTCTCCCAGTTCACCCGCGCCAGCCCCAGCTCCGCATGCGTGGCGGCTAAACTCGGATCGAACCGCGCCAACCACCGCGCGGTTACCGCCGCATCGAGCGGCACGCCATCCGCCTCCAGCACCACGCCACTCGGCCGCTGATCGCGCGGGCCCCACACGAACGTCACGCGGGCCTCGCGCACGAACCCGGTCTGCACCATCGCCACGGCGATCTGTCGCGTACGGAGCGCCCCTACACGGTCGAGGCGCCACGGGTCCTTGCCCGACAGCGCACCGCCGCCGATGGCGACGTGGGGGCCGTAGAAGTCCATCACCAGCTTGCGGCCGGTCTGCCCGTTGTCGTTCATCGGGCCACCGTCGGTGAACGGACCCGCCTCGTTCACGCGCACCACGAAGTCGGCGCCGGGCGCAACGAGTAGATCGGGCATCCGAGCCGCCTCCTCGCGCAGCACGCGCGTGAACAGCTCGCGCACGGCGCGCTCCAGCACTACGGTGGGCGCGGCTTCGATATGCTGCACGCTGCTCACCACCCACGCCGGGGTGTAGCGCATAAAGCCGCCGGCACCCACTCCCGCAGGGCGCAGCGCGATCAGCAGCTTGCCATCGGGCCCGGCACCCAGTGTGCGATCCTCCACAGTGAGCTTCAGCAACGCGTCGCGCAGCAGCCACGCGAGATGCTGCTCCATGGGTAGCCACCGCGTCTCCGGCGTACCGATCGCGTAGCCGATGTGGATGGCCTGGTCGTCGGTGTACTCGCGCATCGCGCGCTCGTCGGGGTCGGACTCGTCGATGGTACAGGCGAGTTGCACGTCCACCTCGGCAGGACGCGGGCACTGGTAGTCGGTGCCGTCGCCCACACCCTCGAACGGCACGCCGAAGCCGGCGCGCTCGTACACGCCGCGCACGGTGGCCTCGACATACGCGCGGTCCAACGCGCCGCCAGCCGTGGACACCCGTCCGTTCACATGACAGATGTTGTGGTGCACGGCCACCTCCACCTGCACGATGGCGCGGTCGTCTTTCGCCAACGCGATGTCGACGATGGCGTCGGCGATCTGGTCGGCCAGCTTGTCGGGGTGGCCGGGCAACACGGCTTCGGCCACGCGCAGCCCCGATGCGGTGATGTCGTGATGATTGCTCATGGTCAGAAACCCGGTGAAGGAAGTGGAGTGCTGCTGGCAAGCCACGGCGCGCCGGTGTGCAGTGGGCCGCCACCCACCACACCCACGTGCAACGCCACCTGCGCGCGGCGAAGCGCAGCCGAAGTGGCGACCGGCACGGGTTCGAGATGACCGTCGGTGAGCACGATGGCGGCGCTGCCGACGGGGAGCTGCTGCGTGGCGTGAGTGATCACGGCGCAGATCGCGGTGCCGCCGGTAGACGGCACCTTGCCGGTCTCCAGCTGGTTCCCCGATGCGGCCACCACGTCATCGGAGAACCAGTACAGCGTGGGCTCGATCTCGCGCCGCAACGTGAGCAGGGCACGACGTAGGTGCGGGAGCACCCGGTTCATGCTGCCGCTCACATCGACGTAGATGGCCACGCGCTGTGGCTCTCGCAGTCGCTCCTCAATGTGACCGTCGAACAGCAAGGGCATCGGTGCGCCCAACAGCGCCGCCGCACGTACGCGACATGCCGCGCGCCGGTCGTGCATCCGGTGCACCACCCGCACATCGCGCTGGCGCCACGAGGTGCGTGACGCGCCGGCACCGTTCGGCGTGATCGCACGCCGCAGCAGTGCGTGCAGCGCATGCTCCAGCGCCGGTGTCCGCGCGGTATCAGCCACCTGAGTGATCCCCAGATGTTCGCCTCGGCCGGGAAGCTGTCCGCACAATGGCTCGAGTGCCGACGCCAGCAGCTCCGCCGCGTCGCGGTCTCGCGAGCCCCTGAGGGCGTCGCGTTCGGCCGGCGTGTCGCCATGCGCACCGAGCAGCGACACATCCTCGGCGTCGAATCCGTCCACGTCATGCAGCGCCGCGATGATGTCGGCGTAGGTGACCTGCGTGTAGCGATGGGTGGGCTCGTCCCACGGGTCGAGATTGTCCGGTTCATCGAGCGACTGGTCGTACAGATCGCGATGAATGGCACGGAGCGCCGGTGGCATTTCGTGCGACGCATCCCAGTCGGGCGCCAACGGCCACCCAGGCGGTGGACGCAGAATGAACTCGGGCGCTTTGCTGGCCGAGTAGAAGTCGGTGAAAAAGTCGGTGTAGCGCTCGACATCGTAACCGAATCGCACGGCGCTGTGACGCACCTGCGTGCCCTGAATCGCCGCCAGTAGTGTGCGATTGATGATGGCGTCGAAGGCCACGTTGTGGGCCAGTGTCGGGCGCGGAAACAGGCGTGTGTGGCCGAGGGCGATGTGCAGCAGCTCGTGCAGTACGAGTGTGGCCAGTCGCTCGGGGGTGTGGCACCACTGCGCCACGAAGGCGGGGTTGAGCAGCAGGCGTGGACGGTCGACGCACTCCACGCAGGCGGTGGCGATGGCGTCGCTCCATTCCACGGTGGACACCGTGAGCAGCGCATTGAGGGCGTGCGCGTGCGCACCCACGAGTTCCAGTACACGCGCCACCTGCGCGTCGGCGGTGCCAAGTGACGCGCGGGCGAAAGCTGGGGTGAGCGTCGTAGTCATCGTGACGCTCCCGCGGCGGCGGTCGTTGCCGATACAGCGGGCGCCGTGGCGCCGAACCACCGCACCATCAGTGAGTGGCTTTGCCGAAACCACATGAGCGACGGCTGCCGGTTGAACAGCAGAATCGGCGGCGAGGCGCAGGCGATCGCGACGAGTCCCCACGCCAGCGGGGCGATGCGATCGTCGGCGCTGCACGACAGCCACGGCAGCGGCTTGAGTTGCTTCACGTAGTCGTACGACGCGCAGCTCACGAGGCCGTGGAACGGCGGCAGCAGCTGTCTGTCACGGAGCACGTCGCGCAGCAATACGATCGACGCCATCGCGCTGTCTGCCATTCCCCGCGTGGCAGGTTCCCCCTGCGGCGGGCCGTTGCGCGCGAGTGTCTTGATGACCGCGTTGCACGAGCGCGTGAGGGCCGCCGATGCGTTGAGCTGTACCAGGGCCGAGCAGGCGGCGGCGTGGATGAGCACCGGGTGCAGGCGTGCGCCGAAGCCGCCCGTGGTGCATGCGGCAACCAAACGCCTCCGCTTCGCCGCCTCGAGCAGACTGCTGACAACGAACACGCCCGAGATATCCACCTGCACGCCCACCGCACCGGTGCGGTAGGCGTTGTTGGGCACCGGTCCGGAGTTGTGGTACACCGGCACGGAGTCGGCGAGACGCGTGCCGGCGGCCAGCGACCGTGGATGTGGGCGCGTGGTCATGCCACCCTCAGCTGCGTGGCCAGCGACGCCAGGCAGGCATCGCGCACCTCCAACAGGCGAACGATGACGTGGTCCGCATTGGGCATGGCAACGCCGGTGAGCTGTTGTGCCGGGGTGCAGAACTTGGCGATCACGCCGTGCACGAACTCGAGGTCGTTGGCCGGCAGCGCGGTGAGTGACAAGCGTCGCCGAACGTCGATGGCCCAATCACGATGCGGACCGAAACCGTATACCTGGGCACCGCCATACGCGATGCTCGACACCAACGACGCCACGGTCTCCACGGCGGTGGCGGGCACGAGATCCCCGCTCAGCAGCGCGGGCAACACCGTCCACGCGAACATGGTGGCATCCGCGGTGGGCATATCGGCGAGCGCCGTGCACAGCGCCTCGCCGCGAATCACCGACGCCACGCCCGGCAGCGAGATGGCCAGCAGGGCGCGACGCAGCGGATCGCGCACCGACAGCAGCGTGCGGCGCGGATCGTCGTCGCTCATACGCGTCTCACGCCAGGCCGCTTCGTGCGCAGCCAGCAGTGTGGCGCGCGACACTCTGGTACGCACCACGTCAGGGATAGACGACAGCACCGCGGCTCGGCAGGCGCGTTCGTCGCTGGCGTGGCCGAGCGCGAGGTGTGCGGCTCGCACGGCGACGACGTTGCGCAGCAGCATGGCGGCGCGGCGTCCACCGATGGTGATGCGGGCAGCGCCGAGTTTGGCGATGAGCACATCGACGTAGGTGGCGAGCGCGTCGCCCGAGGTGGCGCGTACCGTGGGGATGAGCGCCTTGGTGGCGTGCACCAGTTCGCGCACCGTGTTGGCGGCACTCGGCGTTGGCGCGTCACCGACGCCACTGATGATGAGGCGGCGGTCGGCGTCGCTCAGGTCCGCAAAGCGCGGCAGCGACACGATGAACGCGAAGCGATCGGCCAGGGCAGGGTCGAGTGCTTCCACGCCGTCATAGCGACCGTCGTCGTCGTTCTCCTGCGCGTCGGGCGGCGGATTGGTGGCGGCCCAGCGATAGCGCAGGCGTTCGATGGCGACGCCCTGGATGCGCTTCTCGTGAATGAGGGGGAACAGCTTGTTGGCGACATCCGGGCGACAGCGGCCGATCTCGTCGAAGAACGCCACCTCGGCGTCCCAGATCGCGCCGGGGGGCGCGGCATAGCGAATGGCGCCAGCGCTGTCGGGGATGGGGAATCCGATGAGATCGTCGAACTGCAGGATGCTGGCGTTGTAGTGCCGGAGCGCGAGGCCGAGTGCGTCGGCGAGTCGCACCAGCAGCAGTGTTTTCGCGGCGCCGTGATCGCTGACGAGCAGCAGCGGTTCTTCGGTGGCGAGGGCGGCGAGGAGCGCGGGCTCGAGGGCGTCGTAGCCGACGATGCCGAGCGGGCGGAGGAGGGAGCGGGGCGCGGGGGAAGGCTCGGGCGCCGGGGTGTCGGCGGTGACAGGAGCGACGTCACGCTTGCGTCGCATTCGCGGAACAACGACTGCCATGGAGATACCTCCGCGCAGGAGCTGCGCAGAGCGCGACACCACGCCGGCCGGCGTGATGTCAGTGGTCCGCTTTAGTGGACTTCTTTAGCGTCGCGCCACAAGCTGGCCGATTCAAATCGCGACGTGGTACGGTGGTGTAAAAACGAAAAAGCCCGGCAAGCGAAATCGCTGCCGGGCCGGTGTGCTGGACGGGGAGCGGTTTAGCTGAATTTGTAACGCGGCCAGCAATCGCCAGAAAGCGCCGCGGTGATACAGTAAGAACATACGCTGATTCGTGACGAATTGCAAGCAGTTATAGCGCGCATAATCAATCAGCAGACAGATGGTGAGGGGGCCGAATGCAGCGGGATGCGTACGCCGCTCAACGTTCGCTGAGCCAACATCCATTTGCGTATCACCCCCGCGCGTATCGTCGCCAGTATCGCATCGTACTTCTGCTCGCACGTGTCCTGAGCTCCGGCCGCAGGCTCGCCGGCAACGCGTCGACCACCGCGCGTACCGACAAGGATGGCGGTGCGACAGCGAGTGGCAGCACCTTCGAGCGCAGGATCAGCGTGAGCTTCGATACCTCATCGAATTCCTGCAGGGCGGAGTTCACCTGGTCGCGTACCTCACGCTGCAGCAACTCTCTCCGTGCAATGAGCTGCTCCAGCGGTAGGCTCACCTCATCCACGTGGCGACGTCCTTGCAAGAAGTCGATGGCTTCCTGGATCTCTGTCAGCGGCATTTGGACAATGTCGCTGTCGTCGATTGCCTCGTTCAGCAGGCCTCGTGCGTCCTCGCGCATGGCGCGGATCATGTGAATTCTTGCCAACATCGGAACGGTTTTCAGGGCGGCGATGATCCGTTCGAGTCCGGTGTTCGGCGCATGATAGTTGCGGCGAACGACGTCAGTCAGAAGGCGCTCTGCGTAAGCGGCCGCTTGCAGTGGTTCACACTCGACCATCTCACACTCGATCGAACGCCAGAGTGCTCGATGGCTCGGATCGGTGAGGAAGTCAGGTAACGCCGATAGGATCGCATGCCGAAGGTCGTGCGCCGACGATGGAGCAAGTCGAATCAGCCAGCCGAGTAGCGTCGTGTGACTTCGGGGCGTTGCGCACGCTCGTGCCTTCCACGACGCGAGTACAGACGTGCGTTCCTCTTCGCTCACGCGACGAAACGCGACTTCAATACGGCCGACGGAAAAGTTCATGTGCTCTGCACCGCGACCCGCTTCGATCAGAAGTTTCTGCGTATACCCAGGATCGTCGCTCTCTAGCCGTCCCAGTTCACTTTCAAACCGCCACAGGCCGCCGCACGTTGTGCATCCGAAGCGCTTGTCGCAGCCGGTCAGCACGTCAATGTCGACGCGTGTGGAGTGTCGTGATCGGCGCATCATGCACCCGTCGCTGCAAAGTGGATCCATCCGCCATCCAGGTCGAAGCGCGTGACGCGATCGCTCATCAGCTGCGTGCCCACGATGTAACCGCTGGGGCAGAGCAGGCCGAGCGCCATGGCCAGCAGGGGCGGGAGTACGCCGCAGTCGACGGTGAACTCGTGCGCGCCGACGGTGATGGGTACCCGATACAGCTTCGTCTCGAATTCGCCGAGCCCGGGGAAGAAATCTTCGCGAGTGCCGTGCGACCGCGATCGTGCCACGAGATCGGCGGGCACGTAGGTCAGCGGGGCACCGGTGTCGAACACCGCCTGTGCCGTTCCGGCCGGCCCCTTCAGGTCGAGCAGCGGAACCCCGAACCCCGACTTCACCAGCGTCATGGCACCCTTGGGCGCCGCCGTACTCGGCGACCAGGTGACCTGCTTTCCCTTCCAGTCAATCTCAACCGCCACCCCGCTCAGCTGGTCGCATCCGATCAGCGAAGCGATGTCCATGCCGAGCTGCTCGCTCACGATCTCCGGTGCGTCCAGCGAGAACGGCGTGCCCGTATCCAGCACGGCGAGTCCCGCCTCGCGCCGCAGGATGATGTGTCCCTTGACGTCCTCAAATCGTTCAACGGTGCGTTCAGTCATAAATCCTCCAGGAATGTGAAGATGCAATAGTTGGACGACGTTCAAGTAGATGTCGTAACTAGACGTTGTCAAGGTGGGCGTGTAAACTTCAGGATGACCCGCCAGCTGTCCGACCCAACGCCCCCATCCGACGAGCAACCCGACCCCGGGGCTCGACGCTCGTGGACGCGATCCGGCCGAGAGGAGTTCGTGGACGCGGCGATCGCGTACCTCGACGGCTTTGGCGGGGACGCGCCCGATGGCGCGCCCGGAGAGATCCCGACGGTGCGAACGGCGGCTGAACGGGTTCCGGAGCTGGGCATCCGCTTGGTGGCGACGCTCGTGGGGAAGAGCCCGTCCGCGCCGCTCTTCCATTTTCCCGACCGGCTCACCCTCGTTGCCGCAGTGGCGGCGGAAGGGTTTCGCCGAATGAGCCTGCACCTGCAGCAGACTGCTGGCTCCCTCACGGCGAGTGATAGCGACCCGTTGGCGATCGCCACGGCGATCGCGCTCGACTACGTGGACTGGGCTGGTGACCACGCGGCACTCTTCGCCACGATGTACACACCGGCACTCGCCGCCGGCGTCGACGCTATTCAGTCAGGCGATCGTGAGTACTGGCAAGAACCCAAGCGCGCGGCGCCCGTAGGCTCGGACGAGGCGATGTCACGGCGGGCCCCGGAAGGCCGTCGTCGACTGGCGTTTCAGGAATTGCACGACGCAAAGGCGGCGACGGCGCTGATCTTCTACGCTGCGATCGAACGTGCGCGAGCGACGGGTGCGCTGCGCAGGGACGCCAGCAGCGCCGATCTGATGAACGCTATGGTCGCCATGGCCGATGGACTGGCGTGGCAGCGCGTGAACGAGCGTCAGCAAACGCGGCGTGTTATGCGGCGTCATGCCGAGCGGTCGGTTGGTCTGCTCCTCGTCGGCCTCAAGACGTCCGTGTGATCTAGTGTGCCAGTTCAACCCAAGTTAGAAAAGGCAGTCAACAGAGAAGAGGATCCGTTTGACGACTACGCGCGACGGTCTTCTGACGTTCTCGCGGATCCCCGAATGCACGTTGACACTGACTTTCAATTAGCGCTCCGTCGCCCAGGATATCAGCCGAAAGAATGGCGACGGGGCTCTCGCGAGTGCCTCTCAAAGCATCGCTCCGCGCCGCCCGGCAACCGTCAACCCGAATTACCACTTCCTCGGATTCGCTTCGAGGTGCATTTGCCGCTACGCGCGCCTTCCGTCCATGGTCAACCGACTTGTCGGACTGGAATAGCTCCTTACGACGGCAAGGATCCAGCGCGCGGCACCTCTTGCTCCCGCCATCGACCGCAGGAAAGGGAGAAGAGGGAGGAGTCTGATTCGTACTGTGGCAATCCCCGCCGCTCGCAATCCCCCGCGCCGTCGCGCACTATCCTCCATCCCCGCTCCCACCACGACCCACCCGTCCCCACCCATGTCCTCCACCATCCGGCGCACAGCGGCCCTCGCCGCCGTCGCCACCGCCCTCGGCCTCGCCGCAAGCACACCTGCGCAGGCCCAGCGCCCAACGACCTTCCCCACCGACAACCCTGCCATCAAGCGCATCTGGCAGATCGGTATGGACTCGTCCCGCGTCGAGTCACTCGGCCAGGCGCTCCTCGACTCCATCGGTCCGCGCCTTACGGGTAGCCCCGGGATGACGTCAGCCAGCGACTGGGCCATCGCCCAGTACAAGTCGTGGGGCATCGACGCCAAGCGTGAGAACTACGGCACCTGGCGTGGATGGCGGCGCGGCGTGTCGCACATCGATCTCGTGGCACCGCGCACGCGCTCGCTGGAAGGCACGATGTTGGCCTGGAGCCCGGGCACGAAGGGCAAGCCGGTGAAGGCCGAGGCGATCGTCCTCCCCAAGTTCAAGGACAGCACGGAGTTCGTGGCGTGGCTGCCGAAGGCGCGTGGCAAGATCGTGCTGCTGTCGCCGGCGTATCCGACCTGCCGCCCCAGTGAAGATTGGGTGCGCTTCGCGACGCCGGAATCAAAGGCGCGCATGGACACGCTGGTCGCGCAGACGCAGCAGGATTGGGCCGTGATGACGGGCGCCAATGGCCGCCCCGACAGCACGAAGCTCTATCGCGGCACGGGCTATGGCATGGGGCTCGGCACGGGCACCCTCGGCATGCGCCTCGAGAAGGCGGGCGTGGTGGGCATGATCACGTCACGCAACAAGCTCTCGGGCTTCGCGAATCCGTTCGCCGCGCCGAACGCGGGCGGCGGTGGTGGTCGTGGTGGTGCGGGTGGCCCCGGCGGCGGTCAGCGTCCGGCGGGCGCGAGTGATCGTGGTGGTGGACCGGCGCAAAGCCTCGCCGCGGCCGCAGCAGGACGCGGTGGTTTCGGCGGCGGTGGTGCAGGCGGCGCCGGTGGTTGGGGCGTGATCGAGGTGTTCGAGACGTACAACACGACGGCGCCGGCGGTGGGGCTCACCTGCGAGGATTATTCGTTGGTGTATCGCCTGGCCGAGAACAAGCAGAAGCCGATGGTGACGCTCGATCTCGACGCGGCACTGCTCGGCGAGCAGCCGGCGTTCAACACGATCGCGATGATCAAGGGCAGCGAGAAGCCCGATGAATACGTGATGCTGTCGGCGCACTTCGATTCGTGGGACGGCTCCAGCGGTGCCACCGACAACGGCACGGGCACGCTGATGGCGATGGAAGCGATGCGCATTTTGAAGAAGGCGTATCCGAATCCGAAGCGCACGATCATGGTGGGTCACTGGGCCAGCGAAGAGCAGGGACTCAACGGCTCCACCGCGTTCACGGAAGATCATCCGGAAGTGATGAAGGGGCTGCAGGGGCTCTTCAATCAGGACAACGGCACGGGCCGCGTGCAGTCGCTGTCGAGCTCGGGGCTCACCGACATCGGCCGTCACCTGAAGCAGTGGTACACGCAGCTGCCGGGCTTCTTCACCGACAGCCTGAGCGCGAACGTGGTGTCGTGGAGCTTCAACGACGTCCCCACGGGCAACCCCGGCGGCACTGACGGCGCCGTGTTCGCCTGCTTCGGCACCCCGAGCTTCGGTATGGGTGCGGTAGGCTGGAACTACGGCACGTACACGTGGCACACGAACCGCGACACGTACGACAAAATCGTGTTCGACGATGTGAAGCACAACGCGACCTTGGCCGCGTTGATGGTGTACCTGGCGAGTGAAGACCCGGAGTTCATCAAGCGCGATCGGTCACCGGGCACGTGGCCGGCGAATTGGCCGGCGAATTGTGGGAAGGTGCCGCGGAAAACGCGGCCGCGCTACTAAAGGGATAACGGCTGAGTAAGGGGTAGGGAGTACGGAGTAAGGGGAACGGCCCGCGAGATCGAGTTGATCTGGCGGGCCGGGTTCGTTGTGCACGCCTTGCTGCGCGCCGTTACGCGACCGTGCGTTCGACCGCCATGTGCGGGGCCTGCAGCTCGAGCCGGAGCAGATCAACCGTCTGACTCGCGTGATCGATATCGATGCCGACAACACGCCCTTCTGCGTCGTAGTCGAGCACGACCCCGGCGGATACCTCTCGGCTTTCCACGCTCGTCCGATCAATCAGGTCGATGTAGAGCGAGTCGGTTTCGGGGTAGTAGTTGAGCTTCATGGTACGAATCCGCGATCGGGGAACGCGTTGGCGAACGGACGATGGCTTCGCACCACGACTTCCGTAGGTAGGGCCGCTTTCGCAGAACCTGCTCCTCGAAATATATGGAGTAAAGAAGGGCGTCTGGCATTGCACACAGTGCACGCCTTCGTGAAGACGTGCGTCATCAATTGTCTTCGACCGGTGCGAAACGGCTGCCGCTCCACCTCGACTCTGCCGATTCTTGCGTCATACGCAGGCCATTGAGGGGCTCTACGCGCGGACCCGTGTCAAGGCTTATGCCGCGACGTTGGGATGGTCGAGGCGCCGCGCGGCGTACAGCAGACAGGCCGCGACGTCGTCGGCTTCCAGGTCGGGAAAGTCTTCGAGGATCTGCTCCTTCGACTCGCCCGCGGCCAGCAGTTCCAGGACGTCGATCACGCGAAAGCGCATCCCACGAATGCAGGGGCGGCCGCCACACTGTTCGGGACGGATAGTGATGCGTTGGATGAGTTCAGCGGAGGACAGAGGGGATGCCTCGTTGCGCGTGACTTCCGCCGCGGAGGCGAATACTGCTCGGAGCGCCTCAGGTGTAATCTGCGGGTAGCTCGCTAGTACCTGCTCCTGAGTCCAGCCGGCGGCGAAAAGACCAAGCAGGAAATCAGCCGCGAGGCGCGTTCCGCGAACCACCGGCTTGCCCGCCAGGACGCTGGCGTCGGTCGTGATGAAGTCTTGCCACGTCATCGACAAACTCCGTTCGGGTTCATACCGCCTAGGCGACCGTGCGCTCGGTCTCGCCGCTGAACGCGATCGTGACGCGTTCGCCGACGGCGGAAGCGATTCGCGCGAGCATACGTAGGGAGTGGCCCTCGTAGTCGGCGTCTTCGAGGCGGGCGATGACGGACTGGGTCGTGCCGACGCGCGCGGCCAAGGCCTTTTGCGTGAGTCCGTGTCGCTCGCGAAGGTCGTAGATGGCCTGTGCGACGCCGACGGCTACCTGTGCGGCGCCAATCGCGCCGGACCAGCCTAGCGTCTCGGCAAAAAGCTTATCGATCGCGGCCGTGCCGTCGTTCCGCGGTGGTGGCTGCTTTCGTAAAGGCATATCGGGAAGCGATCTGTTGGTGAGAGGACGCCCTTCGTCGTTAGGCCAGATGCGCAGATCGGTCGCTGAGGAACGCGTTTCGGTACTGGGCGGCACGGTCTATCTCGGCGTCACTGACTTCGTCTTCCTTCGTGCACCCGAGTGCGATGACGGCGACTGCAGGACCGTCGAAAAAGTACAAGACGCGGTAGTGCACCCGCCTGTCTCTGACTCGCAGCTCGTGAATGCCGTCGCGCAGTGGAGCGGAGATCGGTCGTCGAAGCGTGTGTCCGTCTCTGCCGAGCACCGCAATGACCGTTCGGATCTTGGCGACAGCTGACAGATTCTGGCGTTTGCTTGGCCGAGTGAGCGACAAGAGCCAGTCGTGGAAGGGGACTCGTCTGTCCCGCTCCCGGTACAGCCGAACGGCACACTGGAGCATCGGAAAGCTATTGTTATATATCGCATATATGCGATAGTGTCAATGTGCTCCCGGGCGCGAGCGGCACGGTAGCGGCGAGCCGACAGCATGGCGCTTGGTGTCGAGTTAAGTGTCACCCGAATAGCGCGACCGATCGCATGCGAACGCGATGGGCCCGCCTGGACACTTCTTGAACGTCAGGCCGCTGCCACACCAGCTGGGATGGTCGTCGTTCATGCCGGAAGATCGGCGAGCGAGAACATGCCCAATTCGTATGCACGTCAGGCCGACGTGTATAAAAACGGTCAAAAACTATACATGGCCCGGGCGAGGCTCACGAAGGTGGCGATTTCGATATTCGTGCAGCGCTCGAGTTGCTGGATGCGGGCACGCGGAGCTGTTCCGGCTTACCGACCGCTTTACCAACGCGTTGTAACGTCGATACGGAAAGAGAATGCCATGTTTCTTTCTGTATGCGGTGGGTATGGCCCGACGCTTGCTCGGTCTGACGCAGGTCGACGGGGCTCAGCTCTCGGGAGCGAGCCCGCGCCGTGAAAGCGCGTTGGGCCGGCGCTACGATGCGCGACTGAACTGCGCTACGTGTTCAACCGTGATGCTCGCGTGTGACTTCCATGCCGGCCGCGGCCCGATCTGGATGACCACATCCATGTCGAGCGCGTTGAGAAACCGCCCGAGACGCTCCTGACTGAAGCGTGCCAATTTCCCGCGTAGCAAGTCCGAGACGTCCGATGCGGCGACGCCGAGCACCTCCGCCGTGTGTTTCTGGTTCCACTCCTTCGCCTTCACGACGCGACCGATGGCCAACGCCATCTCCGCTTTGGCGAGGCGCTCTGCGGCGTCGGGGAGGCCCATGGCCTCGAAGAAATTGTCGTGCATCGGACTGAACGTGATGGCCTCGGGCTCACGGCCGTGCGCTGCCGGCACCGCACTGTTCTTCTCGCGCGTTGCTCCATTCGTCGCCTTGCGTGTCGTCGGCATCGTCATCGCTCCGTTGGGATAGTCACTCAGTTCTGCTTGCCGCGCTTCTGCACCGGCGCGCTCCGCAGCGTGGCAGCCGCCGCCTTCGCGGTTGCTTCATCCTTCGCCGCCGCTGTCGCCGCCAGATACGTGGCCTTGTTCGTTGCGTAATCCTGGACTGATCGCCGTGTTGCGCATCCATCAGTGCTTTGCCGAAGATGTCCTGAACGTCCGCCGGCAGCGTCCGCACGGCCTTCTCCACACCCGGGAAGAACTTGAGCGGCCTCCGGTACCGTGCGCGCTCTTCACCCATACACGCCTCACAGTGTAGCAGTTTTGCTATGTGGACCGCAACTCCAATGTGCCGGTGGCGCTTCTTCGGCGAGCGACGAAGATCGGGCCGTGCTGCCGGCCATATGTCATCCGAATAGCGCGAGCGCAGTTCTACGACCTCCGGCTGCCCTCCGCTTCACCGCCCCTCTCACGGTCCCCATGCTCCGCTCCCCGCTCCTCCTGCACATCCCGCACGCCTCCACCTGCATCCCCGACGACGCACGCGGTGACTTCGTGGTGGATCGCGACACGCTCGACGCGGAGCTGCTCCGGCTTACCGACCGCTACACCGATGTGTTGTACGGTGACGGCTTTCCGCCGGCGCAGATCGTGGCGGCGGACGTCTCGCGGCTGGTCGTCGATGTGGAGCGCTTTGCCGACGATGCACACGAGCCCTGTGCGGCCCACGGCATGGGCGCGGTATACGTGCGCACGAGTTCGGGGGCGCCGCTTCGCGTGGTATCAGCAACTCGGCGCGCTCAGCTCATGGACCAGTACTACTGGCCGCATCATCAGCGCCTGGATGCGATGGCGGCGCGCGCCCTCGAGCAGTTCGGCCGTTGCGTGATCATCGACGCGCATTCGTTTCCGGTGGCGCCGGTGCCCACCCAGGTGGACTTCGGCGATCCGCCGGAGATCGGCATCGGCACCGATGCGATGCACACGAGCGCCGCACTCGCTGATGTGGTGCACACGTTCTTCACCGATCGCGGCTTCCGCGTGGGCATGAACCGCCCGTTCGCCGGCGCGTTGGTGCCGAATGCGTACTACGGTCGAGACCAACGCGTGCAGTCGGTGATGATCGAGGTGCGTCGTGATCTGTACATGGATGAGCGCACGGGCGATCGGCTGTCGCGGTTTGGCGAGGTGCAGCGTGTGCTCACCGAGCTCCGTGCGCTGCTTGAGGCATGGTCACTGGCGCGTGGGTCATTCGCGTAGGCCTGTCCTGCTCGCGTGGCTCCGCGACTGTGCGTCGACAGGAACTCACTTGCGTCGCTTCGGTGCGAGAGCAGTCCGCCCGCCCCAGTAACATGGGGGATGCTGATCCTTCCTCTCTGCGTATTAACGGCTTGCGTGATTAACGCTATGCGTTACTATTCTGTCTCGTGATCCGGTCGTTCCGGAATGCTGACACCGCGGCATTGGCCAGTGGCCAACGGGTTCTCCGGTGGATGTTCATCGAGCGCGTTGCATTGCGAAAGCTCAGGCAACTGCAGATCGCATCGTGTCTGGCGGACCTGCGTGTCCCGCCGGGAAATCGGCTGGAGGCGCTGAAGGGGGATCGGGTCGGTCAACACAGTATCCGTGTCAACGACCAGTATCGCCTCTGCTTCAGATGGACGCCAGCTGGGGCGGAGGATGTTGAGATTGTGGACTACCACTGAGAGGCTCGCGCCATGCCGCGCAACTTGAAAGCCGTAACGCCGGGTGAGCTCTTGTGGGAGGAGTTCCTCCTCCCGCTCGGGATCACGAAGTATCGTGTCGCCAAGGAGATCGGCGTGCCGGCGCAGCGTATCGGCGAGATCGTGGCCGGGCGGCGCGCCATTACGGCCGATACGGATCTGCGTCTCTGTCGCTTCTTTGGACTCGCGAACGGCTATTGGCTGCGGGCACAGGCCGCACACGACACCGAGGTCGCGGCCAAGGCGATCGCGGCGGAACTCAAGCGGATCAAGCCGTGGGCGGGGAGCGCGGCGTAAGCGGACAGTGCCGCACGCTGCCGCCGGATCGCTCCGACGGCAGCACCACACATTCTGCTTACAGCGGCGGCACCGGTCCACGCGGGCTCGCCACGCGCGGATCGCGCATCCACTCCTGATTGTCCACGCGCATCACGCTCTTCGGGCGCAGGTTCCACTCGAAGAAGGTCCACACGCGGTTCCACGAATCGATCTGCTCCGGCGTGTCGTCGCGCATGGTGCTCGACGCGTTCACGCGGCGATTGAAGGTGTGGCCGCAACCACCCGCGCCCTGCGGCGGGTTCACGTAGATCTTCGTTTCGGACAGGTCGGGCTTGAGCGCGCGCAGCGTGTAGATGAACTGCTGGTTCTCGCGGAAGTACACGTCGCAGTCGTTGGTGGCGACATGCGCGAGCAGCGGCACATTCAGCTTGTCGAAGTGAAACGTGGGCGAGCGGCGGATGTATTCCGGCACGTTCTCGAACGGCAGCCCCTTGATCCCTTCTTCGGCGGCGTAATCGCGCTGGTAGCCGGGGCCGTGATCGGACAAGCGGAAGATGAGATTGGTGACCGGCACCATCGCCGCGCCGGCGCGGAACGGCTGCCCCTCACGCGTGAGGTTGAGCGACGTGATGAAGCCGCCGTGGCTCCATCCCATCATGCCCAAGCGATCCATGTCGACGTACGACTGCGTCTTGAGATAGTCGATGGACGAGTACACGTCGTCCACTTCCATGCCGCCGTAATCGATCTTGCGGTGGAAGTCATTGCCGTAACCGGTGCTGCCGCGATAGTTGGGCGTGATCACGACGTAGCCCTTCTGCACGGCCTCGCGCACGAACGGCCACATGGAGAGCCCCCAGTTGGAGTGCACGCCGCCGTGCACCCACACCAGCGCGGCATGACCGGCGGGATTCTTGACCAGCGGCGCGAAGACGTAGGCCGGAATCTCGAGGCCATCGGCGCGGCTCTTGTACGTCACCTTCTTGAACTCCACCACGCCCTTGGCGCGCGCTTCGTAGGCGCTGTCGGTGGCCATGCGCGACTTGATGTCGCGATCACAATTGGCGCCGCAGCCGGCGAGGTCGGCGGGGTCTTTGCTCACGAACAGCGCGCGGGCGCGGGCGGTATCGGTGATCACGACACCGCGGCGAGCCGGCGGGGCGTCCTGGGCGTGAGCGGGCGCGGGGGCGAGCGCGACGAACAGCGCTACGAGCAGCGGTCGAACGACGAAACGGGTCATACCGTCCTCAGATAGGGGGAGGGAACCCCCTATTGTAGGCGGTGATTCGCGCGCGCGGAATGGTGGGTTGTATTGGTGTCGCGCTCGCTGAGAACGCGCTGCAGCGCGCCGGCCTTTCGCGCTCCGATGGGATCGCTGCGGCTCTCGGAGCGCTTCGGCGTGAGCACGATGCCGCGGGCCGTGAGTTCGGCGAGTCGTTCGTCGAGCGAGTACTTGTCTGGCATGTATGTAGACTGGTCTGGTCAGACGATGCTGCCAATGCCTTTTGACTCATCACGATGAGTCATATATACTCATGCGATGACTCAGCGACTGCAGGTCCTGCTCGATGACGAGGAGTTTGCGGAGATCCGCCGGGTCGCCGAGCGTCAGCGGATGACGGTGGCCGAATGGGTCCGGCAGGCGCTGCGGGCGGCGCGTCAGGATGCGCCGGTGGCTGAACCTGGTCGGAAGTTGTCGGTCGTGCGCGAGGCGGCGCGTGGGGCGTATCCGGTGGGCGACCTGCCGAGCATGCTCAGGGACATCGAGTCGGGATATGTGCTGGACGACGTGGAACACCCGGATGACGCGACGGGCTCCGGCGCATGATCAGCCGCGACCTGCTCGAACCGGCGAACACGGTCTTCATCGATTCGAATGTGCCGATGTACCTCATCGGGGCGCCGCATCCGCACAAGGAGACGGTGCGGCGAATGCTCGAGTCGGCGATCGCCCGTGGTGATCGTTTGGTCACCGATGCGGAGGTGTTTCAGGAGATCCTGCATCGCTACTACGCGATTCGACATCCTGATGCGATTCAGGCGGCGTTCGACGCGTTGCATGGCGTGGTCGACGAGGTGTTCGCGGTGGAGCTGGCAGATGTCGAACAGGCGAAAGGGCTGATGCTCACGGTAACCGGGCTGTCGGCACGCGATGCGGTGCATGCGGCGGTCATGAGGCGGAGGGGAGTAAGGAGGCTGATGAGTTTGGATGCTGGGTTTGATCGGGTGGCGGGGATCGAACGGATTTCGTGAGGGCTGCGAGCTCTTGGGCGTGGGTTTTGGGTAGTGGGTTTCGGGTGGTGGGTCGCAAATCAGTGCGCAGTTCTTAGTGTTCAGACTATGAGAACACTGATTGGGGTCGCGGTGGCGACAATGTTGGCGGGGTGTGCTCGGGCCCCTCGCTTTGCGCCGCCTATTCCGGCGGTGGAGGGGAAGGCGTTGCCGCTCTTTTCGCTGGATGGGATCGATCTGGTGGTCGGCACGGGGACACCGCTCACCGCGGGGCGCTGTGTGTACGCGCACTACACGGGGTGGACCACCGACGGCAAGAAGTTCGACTCGTCGCGTGATACCACCAATGCGGGTCGCGTGAAGGATCCGATCAGCTTTCCGCAGGGATTCCGCCGCGTGATTGCGGGGTGGGATCTGGGCTTTCAGGGGATGAACGTGGGCGGGTCGCGCCGGCTCATCATTCCGTGGCAGTTGGCCTACGGTGAGAAAGGGCGGCCGCCGGTGATTCCGGCGCGGGCCACGCTCATTTTCGACGTGGAGCTGATGCAGGTGGCGGATACGCTGCCGCGCCCTGATGGACCGCCGCGGCCCGCTGGGCAGGCACCGTCGTGTCCGTCGTGGAACGCGGTCAAGGCCGCGCCGTGAACGATCCGCTGCTACCGTTGTCCGCGTTCCCGGCCACGTCGCCCTGTCTCAAGGTGTGTCTGCTCGACGTGGGCCAGGAATGTCGGGGCTGTCGCCGCACGCTCAGCGAAATCGGCAGCTGGTCGCGGATGACGCTCGATGAACGACGCGCCGTGAATCGGCGCCTCGGCTTTCGCGGACACGACGAGCGGCGATAGGTCGCGCCTGAGGGCTTCGCTGACAGCTTCGCTGACGGCTTCGCTTACGGCTTGATGACCGCGGCGATCGCGGTGGCGGCCACCTGTTCGTCCTGCGCGCTCGTGGCGCCACTCACGCCGACGGCGCCGATCACCTTGCCGCCCACGATGATGGGCAGGCCACCCTGCAGGGCAACGAGTCCGTCAACCGACAGGAACGTGAGCGTGTCGGTGAGAATCCGGTCGGCGTACACTTTGGTGGGCCGGCCGAAGCGGGCGGCGGTGCGGGCCTTCCCCTGCGCGATCTGCACGGAGCCGGTGCTGGCGTTGTCGAGCTTGAGGAAGCCGAGGAGGTCGCCGGCGGCGTCGGTGACGGCGATGGATACGGTCCACTTGTTTTGCTTCGCGGTGGCTTCCGCGCTGGCCAGCAGGCTCTTCACCGCATCGGCGGTGAGCATCTTGGTGTCGGCCAGCTGAGCCGCGGACACGCGGGGCGTGGTCAGGACCAGCGTGGCAATGGCGACGACGGCGGCGAACAGGCGAGTGGGGCGCATACGCGAAGGGGTTGGTGGGTGGGAGCGTGGTGAGACGCGAAGCAACCGTGCGCTGACGTCTGTTTAGAGCGATCCCAGCAAATCGTCGATGGCTTTCCGATCCGCGTCTTGCAGCGGCTCCGCGCCGTGGATGATGCGCGTGAGAATATCCACCGCTTCCTCGGCCAGGTTGTCGGGATACTTGCGATCCTTGGCGAAGCGCACGATGTGGCCGAGGAGGATCGTCTCGAACGGTGACTCGTCGTCATCGTCCTCGTCGTCATCGTCCATCTCGTCGTCCATGTCTTCCGCGTCGTGCATGGCCTCGTAGCTCGGCACACTCGCCTTCCACGGCTCGGCGGCGTGCGCCTCGGCCTCGAGCGAGGCGCGCGGGACCAGTGCGAACAGGCGGCACTGCAGCCCCGGCGCCTCTTCGTACGCGAACAGGCCAAGGGCCACCGGCTCTTCGAAGAGCTTCAGATCGACGAGGCGTTCGATGGCTTCCGGCGGCATGGCGCTGCGGGCGACCATGCGGCCGTCGATATAGGCGGCCAACGCCGACGATTCCGGCGCGCGCGGGTCGTCGAGACGCGACACGACCAGCGCGATGGGCTCGCGCGTGGTCACGAAGACGGCCGGCTTCTCCTGACCATCGACATCACCGGTGCCGATGCTGTCGGTGATGCCGTAGTCGTCATCATCCCCGTCGTCGTCCTCGTCGTCGTCGTCTTCGTCGTCGCCGTCGTCGTCGCCGACTTCGTCGTCATCACCTTCGACCCCGTCGTGTCCGGGGGCATCGGGCGTAACGTCGTCCGGCGTTTCGTCGGGCGTTTCGTCGTCGGGCGCTTTGAATTCGTCAGCCGGCATGGCTTGTGGACACGGTTCGTGAAGCGGGCATAGGGGAGATACCCCCGGCCTCGCAGGTTAGGCACCAAACCATCGCACGGGAAGGGCGATGGGGTCGCCGTCGTCAGGTGGAGGCGGCGACTTCGCTGACATCGATCTTTTCGAAGACGCCACCAAGCCAGAGGAGGAGCGGCCAGAGTTCGGCCACGACCACTGCCGAGGCCAGGATCGTGGCCACGAGCACCGACCAGCCGCCCCAGTCGTTGGTGATCCACAACACGAGCGCACCAAGGCCGACGGGAAACACGAGGGCGACGGCGGCCACGAGTGTGGTGGCGCCGGTGGTGAGCAGGTTCTGTCCCATGGTTTCGAAGCCGCGCGCTTCGGTGCCCAGACGTACCCACGCGGGAAAGAGCAGCGCGGTGCCGTTCTGGATCGTGAACATGAGCGCGTTGAAGACCGGCACGCCCACCGCCACCGACACGATGATCGGGATGGTGGCGCCGCTTTCGGCCAGCAGGGCCGGTTCCTGCAGGAACATCACGAGCGGCACGACCATGAGCGACCACACGGTTACCGAGTGCAGCGCGGTCACGGCGGCAATCTCGGCGGCCACGATGCGCCATCCGGGGAGCGGCATGGTTTTCAGCATGGCCAAGCGCGGTAAGTCGAGCCGCAGGTCGAAGCGCATCCAGAGCGGCCCAATAAAGAGCAGCATGGCGCCCCACGCGAAGGTGACGCCCATGAAGACGTCGCCGGCACGGTCGGAGGCCGAGCGCGCGACGACGGCCATCACGGCCAGCCCGATGGTGAAGGTGAGCAGCTGCGTGCGCCACGCGCCACCCCGCAGCGCGGCCACCACGTTCTTCCAGGCGATGGCCATTTCCGGACGACCGGTGAGCGCCATCGACGGCACCTTGGCCAGCTTGCCCTTCCGCGAGCGCGAGTTGCCCATCTGCGACGAGCGGAAGCGACGCTGTCGTTCGGCGCGATGCTGGGTGGCTTCGAGGGCGGCTTCTTCGAATGCCTTGTCGAGACGCACCACCCAGAGATAGTGCAGCGCGAGGATGAGCACGGCCCATGGCATGGCGGCGAGCCACGTGGCCCCACTGCCGAGGAACACCGGCTCGAGCACGGCGCGCACGGGCCACAGGGCGGCGGCCGGCACGGGGGCGCGGAGCGCGTCGGTGACGGCGAGCAGCACGGCTTTGATGCCCGACACGCTGGCGATACGCAGCATCGGCCAGGCGGTTACCACGCCGTAGATCACGGCCACCAGCACGGCGCCGAACACGATGAGCGGCACAATGAGCCGACGCCGCGCCGTGCCCACGTGCTCCATGGCGTTCGCATGCACGATCGAGGCGCCCAGTCGATGCAAGGCGAGCGTGGAGAAAAGCATCCAGAGCGACAGTCCGCGTTGCCACCCTTCCACGCTGCCGCCGCCGCCGCGCAACAACACGCTGAAGATGAACGTGTTGAGCAGAATCGCGAGCTGCATGCGCACCAGCTTCGCGTGCACCAACTGTCGTCGGCTCACGGGCGCGGGAAACAGGAACTGCACTTCAGCCGGCGTGAACGCGAGGGCGCTGCGCTCCCCGCCGAACACCCACCATCGCGCCGTGGACAGCAGCAGGAAGGCGCTGGCGATCGGCACGGCGATGTCGGTTTCCACGAGCTTGGCCAGCGGTCCGCCGCCGAGCTGCGCATTGCGGAACAGCGCCCACCAGATGTACAGCATGCCCATTACGACGGCGGCGAGATAGCGCGGGCTCTTGGCGCGCCCCATTTGCTGGCGCAGCCGATTCGCCACGGTGCGCCGATACAGGAAGAGCATGGCCGGCACGGGCGCCGGCGGATGTGGCATGCTCACGAGACGGTATCGTCGCCGGTGAGCGCGATGAACATCTCTTCGAGTGAGCGGCCGGCCAGTTCGGGGCGCGCTTCCACGATGTCCGCGATGGTGCCCAACGCGACCAGCTGTCCTTTGCGAATCACGAGCAGGCGCGTGCACAGCTCTTCCACGAGATGCAGCAGGTGCGAGCTGAGAATGACCGCGGCGCCTTCGCGGGCGCGCGCCGCGATCGTCTCTTTCATGCGACGGATGCCGACCGGATCGAGTCCGGTCAGCGGCTCGTCGAGCAGCAACGCCGACGGCTGATGCAGCAGGCCGCAGGCGATGGCCAGCTTCTGCTTCATGCCGCGCGAGAGTTCGGTGGGCAGCGCGTCCTTCTTGGCGGTGAGCTCGAGTTCTTCGAGCAACGCGGGAATGCGTGGTGCCGCGTCGTGTACGCTGTACAGGCGCGCCACGAACTGGAGATGTTCGGTGACGGTGAGGTAGTCGAACAGCTGCGGTTCATCGGGGATGAACGCGAGGCGCGACTTGGCGGCCACAGGATCGGTGTGCAGATCGATGTCGGCGATGCGAATGCTCCCCGACGTGGGCTGCAGAATACCGGCGAGGGCGCGCAGGGTCGTGGTCTTGCCGGCCCCGTTGGGCCCGACCAGGCCGAGCACGTCTCCTGGTGCCACGCGAAACGACAGCGACTGCACGGCCACGGTGTCACCGTACAGCTTGGTGTACTCGATCACGTCAATCATGAAAACAGAGTAAGGAGTACGGGGTACGGGGTACGGGGTACGGAGTACGGGGGGCGTGCTACGGGAAGACGAGTGGTGCGGAGAGGGTGATGCTCAGCGTGGCGCCTGCGGGGAGACAGCGCTCCGTTTGTGAATTGCGGGCGGCGGCAATGGTTCCCGCGGCGGCGCCGCCGGCGGCTCCGATCACCGCACCGCGGGTGCCGCCGCCCAGTATGCGTCCGGCGATGGCGCCGATGAGGGCGCCGGTGACCACTTTGCCTTTGTCGCCGCCCTTCGAGACCTGACGCTCGGTCACGGCGACGTCATCGCCGACGCGCACGGTGCCCTGCACGGGAACGAGCTCGCCGTTCAGTTGCACGCTGCGCACGCGAAAGGTGAAGCGGCCGTCGGCGTCGGGCGGTGTCATTTCCACGAGGATGGGGGTCCCGGCGGGCAGCGTGACGCCATCGGGTCCATTCACCGGCGCCTCGAGCTCGGCCACGATGCGGTCACCCGGGCGGTTCGTAAGCGAACAGATGGCGGCGTTGGTCTTGCCGGACAGGGCGGTTCCGGAGGCGAGACCGCGGGACGGGGCGGGGGTTGGGGCGGGGGCGGGTGCTGGACCTGGACCTGGGGCTGGTGGTGCCTCGGCGACTGGGGCCGTGGCTGGGGCGGGCACGACTGGTTCACGCGAAGGGCGCGAAGTTCGCGAAGGGCGCGAAGACGGGCGAACGGATTGAGGAACGGATGGGCCGGCGGACGGGCGTGGCGCGCTGGGCGTGGAAATCGCCGTGTCGCCGATCTCGGCGGGCATGGGGCGAGCGGGGGCGCTGGCGGCGAGCGTGAGATCTCTGGCCAGCAATGAGTCGATGCTGGCGGAATCGGCCGGGCGATCGCGACATCCGGCCATCAGGAGCATCACGACCGGCAGGCGCAGGGCGATTGAGTGCCGACGCGGAAATCGCTTCATCCCGCTGTTCATCCCTCTCCGACGTTCGGAGTCAAGTTGGCGCATAGTGACGACGATAGTCGATGGTAAGATGACGAAGCCCGGATCTGCATGAGTTACCCCGAAGTCGACGTGACGCCGCCACCAACGGCGCAACACGTGTTCATTGCACGCCAAGCGATCTTCGATACCAATCGACGGCGGGTCGCGTATGAACTGCTGTACCGTGCGCACCAAGATGCCACGCAGGCCGCCGGCGTGTCGGCTTCGCAGATGTGCGGCGACACGGCGCTGCACGCGCTCCTGTCCATCGGCCTCGATCGACTGACGGTGGGTACCACCGCCTTTGTGAACATTACCCGTGAGCACCTGCTGGGCGAACTGTACAAGATTTTCGACCCGACGGCGGTGGTCCTCGAGTTGCTGGAAACGGTGGACGGCGATGCGGCGGTGGTCGACGCCTGTGCGCGGGCCGTGGCCGAGGGGTATCGTCTGGCGCTCGACGACTACGACAGCCGCGCGTCGCTCGATCGGCTCTTGCCGTTTGCCAGTATCGTGAAGCTGGATGTGCTCGGAAAAACCGCGGCCGAGCTCGAGCCGGTGGTGTCGCGGCTCAGGGCCCTTGGCCTCACGGTGCTCGCCGAACGGGTGGAAACGGCCGAGATGCTGCACGTGTGCGAAGCCATGGGGTGCGAGCTGTTTCAGGGCTATGTGTTCAGCCGCCCGGAAACGCTCGATGGGCGCGCCGTCAACGTGCAGCACGTGACGGTGTTCAACATCATGACGCTGCTGAACGAGCCCGACGTTACGGATGCGGCGCTCGAGGATGCGTTCCGCAGCCATCCGGCGCTTTCGCTCTCCTTGCTGCGCATCGTGAACTCGGCGTCCTTCGGGGGCCGCTCGGTGGACTCGATTGCCTACGCCATCCGTTTGATCGGCCGGGAAGCGCTCTCGCGGTGG
Organism: Gemmatimonas sp.; assembly: GCA_040399825.1. Lineage (GTDB taxonomy): Bacteria > Gemmatimonadota > Gemmatimonadetes > Gemmatimonadales > Gemmatimonadaceae > Gemmatimonas. The sequence goes on along the minus strand of JBBARJ010000003.1, from coordinate 11,075 downwards.
ATGCTGCTCCTGTTGATCGCGACGATCGGTGCGCAGAGCCCGGTGGCACACGAAGCCGTGGTGCAGGCGCTGGTACGCGGCCGCTTCTGCGAGACCGTTACGGTGCACGGACTCACCGGCGACCCCTCGGCGCGCTTCCTGGTGGGGCTGTTGTCGCGCATGGACGACCTGCTCGGATTGTCGATGGAGGCGGTGCTGGCGCGGCTCCCGGTCGGTGTCGACGTGCGGGATGCGCTGCTCCAGGGGACCGGCCCCCATGCGCCGGTGCTGCGCCTGGCCGCGGCGTACGAGCGCGGCGACTGGGACGAGGTCGAGGCGGGCGACCATGTCGCGGTCGCACTGCGGGCCGAGCTTGCGGCGCTGTATGCGGACGCGACGGTGTGGGCGACGGAGAAGCTCGATACAACTGCGGAGTAGGGGGTAGGGAGTAGGGGGTAGGGAGTACTCCGTACCCCCTACTCCCTACCCCCTACTTCGCAGTTACTCCCGAACCCTCTTCGCGATGTTCGCCCGCATCGAATCCGCCTTGAACTGCGCCATCGTTGATGCGTCTGCGGCGCCATCGGGCACCACGCTGAACGGCAGCAGAATCGAAATGCGGCGGTTCGCGGCGGAGAGTGGATCGTTGACGATGCGCGGCTTGGTGGCGGCGTAGCCGCGCACTTCTACGATGCGTCCGTCGCGGAGGCCGACGCTTTCGAGAATGCGGCGGGCCGCGTTGGCGCGATCGGCGGAGAGCTCCCAGTTCCCGTAGCTACCGCCGGCGGCGCTGAACGCCGCGGCATCGGTGTGCCCTTCGAGAATGACTGGGTGCTGCAACGTGGTGAGCTCGGTGCCGATGAGCTGCAGGGCGAGCATGGTCGCGGACTTCATTTTGGCCGAGCCGGTCGGGAAGTACACGTCACCGGCGCCGGTTTCCACGAGCTCGATGCGCAGACCGTCGTTCGTGACCTGCACATCGACCAGAGCCTTGAGTGATTTCAGCGAATCGTTGTTCGCGACCTTCTGGAGAATCGCGTCCTTGAGCTGCTCGAACGTGCGCTGTTCCGTGCTGCGCACGATCATTCGGAGCGGCGTCTTCTGCACGTTGGTGGGCGCAGTGCCCGTGGACAGGGGGCTCGATCCGGCGCCGTAGCCCTTCTTGTAGCCGACCGGATTCGCGAAGTAGCCCTCGATGGCCTGCTTCGTCTTGTCGTCCATGCCAAGAATCCACATCACCATGAAGAACGCCATCATGGCGGTCACGAAGTCGGCGTATGCCACCTTCCATGAACCGCCGTGATGGCCGCCGTGTCCGGCGACTTTCTTCTTGACGATGATGATCTTCTTGCCACCGCGCGGAGCCATGATGTTACGCGGCCTTCTTGCGTGTCATCTCTTCGAGCTCCGTGAAGCTCGGGCGCTCATGCGGTTCCACGTTGCGGCGGGCGAACTCCACGGCGGTCATTGGCGCATCACCACGCGCAAACGACAGCAGCGCGGTGCGCACGCACAGCATGTAGTCATGCTCGGCCGCAATACGGTTCTCCATCGCTTTCGCGATCGGACCGAACACGCCGTAGGCGAGCAAGATGCCGAGGAACGTACCGACGAGCGCAGCGGCGACCTTTTCACCGATTTCGGAGGCCGCGCCACCGATCGAGCCCATCGTGATGATGACGCCGAGTACGGCGGCCACGATGCCGAAGCCCGGCATGGCGTCGCCGACCGCGGTGACGGCGCTGGGGACCAGCATGGCCTCGTGATGATGCTTCTCGAGGTCGACATCGAGAATCTCGGCCAGATTATGATCTTCCACGGTACCGGTGAGCAGTACCTTGAGCGTATCGCAGAGCAGCGAGACCGCGTGATGGTTGCCCATGAACGACGGGTACTTCTGGAAGATGTCGCTGGACTCAGGATTTTCGATGTGCGACTCGAGGCCGACCAGTCCGTCCTTGCGGGCCTTCTGGAAGATCTCGTAGAGTACCTGCAGCAATTCGGCATAGGCCGTGGCGCCGAACGGATTCGGCTTGAGCAACGCGAGCCCTTGCGACACCACACCCTTCAGCACCGCCGGTGGATTGGCCACGATCATGGAGCCCAATCCGGCGCCGCCGAGAATGAGAAATTCGTTGGGCTGGATGAGCACGGCGAGTTCGCCATGGTGCATCACATAGCCACCGATGACGGAGCCCATCACGATGACCAGGCCTATGATCACAAACACGCGGCAGATCCTGGAGTGCGAGTGGAAAGATCAGACGTGAGCAGCGACGCCGGCGCGGCGCGATGGCTCTCGGTGCATGACGATTTGCTGCGTGGGTTGGCACATGCGTTCAGCAATCGCGTCGCGACGGTTTCGGCCATCGCCACGCTCTTCGATGCGTCGCGTCTTCCCGACGAACGCGTGCTCTCCGGATTACGCACCGATGCCGACCGTCTGGACGGATTGCTGGAGCAGTTGCGACAGCTCCCGCGACGCGGTGATGCCGCTCCCGAACCCATGATGCCCGGCGACAGCGTGCGTGCCGCGCTGGCGTTGTTCGCGCATCATCCCGACTACCGGGATGTGTCGTGCACCGTGGTGGCCGGTGACGACGTGCAGCCGGTTCGCGCTGATCCCGGTGCGCTGCTGCATGCGCTGTGCGTGGCGCTGGCGGCGGCGTGCCGAGTGGGTGCCGGCCTCGCTCCCGTTCGCATGGCGCTGTATACCGACGGGGACGTGGTGCGGATCGAGGTCTCCAGCGATGGCAGCGCTGGTGAGGGAATCGCCGATGCTGATGCCGACGCACTGGCGCTTGACGTGGGTGCGCTCGACTGGCTGCTGGCGCGCAGCAACGGACACGGCTACCCGATGCCGTACGGTTGCGGCATGGCACTGCCCACGCTGGTGGCTTCGCGTCGCACACGCTGACATCAGGCGTCCGGTGCGGGTGCGGGCGACGGCGCCGTCGTGCCGGCGGGCACGCCAAGGGCGGCCAGCCATTCGGTAGCCACCGGGGCCGCGGCGCGCTCGTTTTCCGATTGAACCTGCTCGGCGATCTCACCGCGCAGAATCTTGACGTGGCTGGGCGCGTCGATGCCGATGCGCACGCCCCCGCGGTCACAGGATACGACGACGATCCGAATGCCGCCGTCAATGATAATCGAGTCGCCTTCGCGACGTCCGAGAATGAGCATCGCGTATCAGACCAGTGAGAGAAGCGTTTGCATCATATCATCGGCCACTTTGATCATCTTCGTGGCCGCCTGATAAGACTGCTGTACGCGCATCATGTTCACCAGTTCCTCGTCGGTACTGACGCCGCTCACCGACTGGCGGCGGGCATCGGATTGGTCGGCCAGACTGCGGTACACGGTGGCATTGTCGGTTGCGGCGGCGGCGTCGATGCCGATGCGCGTGACCATGCTGCGGAAGAAGCTCAGGAACGAACCGGACTCCGTCGCGCCGGTGGTCGATGTCCAGCTGACCGTATCGTCGGCGATGCGCAAGCCGGCGAGCCCCTGCGCTACGCTGTTGTCGGTTGCACCGTTCGCGTTGCCGCTGGCGGCGATCTTGAGTGGATCATTCAGCACGGCGCTGTCCACGCGCAGCGTGGCGGCCCTTACCGGATTGGTGAGCGTCCCAGCATCGAAGAAGGTGCCGGCGGCGGTACCTGGTACCGTGTTGCCGGTGAAGGTGTAGCCGGTCGTGTGGATGGTATTCACCGCCGTCGCCAACTGTGCGGCCATGGCATCGAGCCGGCTGCGAGCGTCGGGGATGTCGACGTTGAGCACATCCACCATCGACGTGAGCTCGCCGGCCAGTGGCGCGAGTCGGTCGGGCGACGTGCCCAACTGGATCCGCACATTCACGTCGGTGAGCGGCGTGGCCGGCATCGGATTCGGCAACTCCAGCTTGAGCGAGAGCGGACGCGCCGTGTCACCTTGGACGAGCGTGGAGTTGCCGATGAGCACCGAGATGCTGCCGTTCGCCTGCGGAACTGCACGCGTCCCGGCGATCTTTGCGAGCTCGTCGAGCTTGATGTCGCGCAGGTCGCGCAGCTCGTTGTTGGCGTTGCCGTTGCTCTCCGATGTCACGATCTGCGTGTTCAGCTCCGCCACCTGGGCGGCGATCGAGTTGATCGTGCTGACGGTGTTCTGCAGCCGCTCGATCGTGGCATCCCGCTGCTGCGTAAGCTGCGTGTCGTACTCGTTGAACAGCTGCGCGACCTGACGACCACGCTGCTGGACCACCGCGCGCGCCGACAAGCTGCTGGGCGTGGCGGAGAGATCGCTCCACGACCCCCAGAACGCATCGAGCGCACTGGCCATGCCGGCGTCGCTCGGCTCCCCGAACACGCCTTCCACCTGACTCATGAGATCGCGCCGCATTTCCGCGCTGCCGGCAAGCGTGCTCGCCGAGCGATAGCTGTCGTCGAGCAGCAGGTCGCGCTTTCTGACGATCGTTTCGATGTGAACGCCCGTGCCGACATTGCCGTACGGCATGCGAACCGGCGTGTTGGCCGCGAGGACCGCTTCCTGGCGCGAGTAGCCCGGCGTCTCCGCGTTCGCGATGTTCTGCGAAATCGTCTGGAGTGCGGATTGGTGCGTGAGAAGCGCGGTGCGCGCGATGCTCAACAGGCCAGAAGACATGTCAGGCGGTCCGGTTCACGAGTACACCACGGGGCGCGCTGCTGCTGGGTGCGGCCATTCCTTCGGTGGCATACGTGGTGGGCAGGGCAGGGGCGCCCACGAGGGTACGCACATGCTGGTCGGTATTGGTCAGGGCTTCGCGAAGCAGCTTGCGGTTCATACCGACTTCGCGGGTGAGGAGATCGGCGGCCTGCGTGAGACGCGACCGCGCATCGCGCAGTCGCGCGTCGACCTGATTGCCGAGCATCTCTTCGAGCTCGCGCAGCGTACAGTCCTCCGAGCCGCCCAGCAGGATGCTGAGCTGACGACGCCGGGTGCGCGCCTGACCGAGCGTGGCCAGAATGCGATGCGTGGCGAAGGTACTTTCGTCCACCGCTTCGATGTCATCCGCCGCGACCGACGCGCGCTGGCGACGCATCTGCGCGATGAGATCGTCGAGCAGCTTCCGCTCGCTGATCAGCGCATCGTGCAGTGCGTCCAGCAGTGCCCCAGTGGGCACGCCGAGGCGTGGAGCGGATTCTTGTGGGAAGAGTGTCATCGTCGACATCAGCGGGTGTTTGTATCAGGATTGACTACGGAAGGCTGCGCGGCGTCAGCCGGGGTCCCGTGACGCAGTTGTCGATACAGCGCCTGCGCGATCCCATGCTCCCATTGCTTGGGAGTCTCGGCAGCAAGGTGCTGATCCAGGAGTCCCGTGAAGATGTCTTCGCCGGCCCCTCCCGAAACGATGCCTTCCTGCTGTGGAACGGTCTCACGCATGGCCTTGTAGAGTTGCTGCACGAACATGCCTTCCAGCTGACTGGCGGACTTCATGAGCGTGGCGTCCCGCTGGTCCTTGGCGGACAGTGGGGTCGCGGGCGCACTCGCGCTCTTCACGCTACCGGCACCAATGCGGTCGATCATCGAACGATGACCTCAGCGGTGATTGCGCCCACTTCGCGGAGCGCGGCGAAGATGGCGGCGATCTCGTTGGGTGGCGTGCGCACCGCATGCAGCGCCGACGCCACGCGCTGCACGGGAATACCTGCGGGCAGACGGACACTGCCCGGAATCGGGGTGGTATCGTTGGCGGTTTCGGTGCCGATGGCCAGCGTGATCGCGCCGTGACTCACGGTGGCGGATCCTACGATCATCTCGCCGCCGGCGACGACGGTGCCGTCCTTGCCATCGATGATGAGGCGGGGACGCGACTCCGGCTTGACCGCGAGATCCCGAATGCGGGCCAGCGCCGTCGGCTTCTGCACCGAATCGGGGAGCGTCACGATCACCGAGCCTTCGTCTTCCACGGTGGCGGTTTTCTCGCCGTAGGTGGCGTTGATCGCGATCGCAATGCGGGTGGCGGTGCCGAGATCGGGTTCGCGCAGGAGCAGTCGCGACGTGGCCACGATAGCCGGCCGCGGGAGATCGGCTTCCAGGACCCCGCCCGTGGGAATGCGCGCCGACGTTTCGTGCGACGGCATGTAGCGCGTGGCGGCGCCGCCGTCACTGACCAGTAGCGAGCCCTGGGCCGACGCGAGTGGTGATCCATTTCCGCCGTCGCCGCGCAGTCCCGCGCGGGCAAGTATCTCACGTTCTTTCTCGGCGGCGAAGAGTACGGCCTCGAGATTCTGAAGGTAAGCGAGATCATCGGCCTGCAACCGATCACGCGGGTGCCCCGGATGCCCGACTTCGTGCGCGGTGTCATCAACCTGCGCGGCAAGGTCATTCCCATTACGGACCTGCGCAGCAAGTTCGGTATGGTGCACGATGGCAGCGCAGACAGCTGCATCATCGTGGTCCAGATGCGCGGCATCCAGACCGGCATCGTCGTCGATAGCGTCAGTGAAGTGGTCGCCATCGCGGAGGCGGACATCGAAGACGCGCCGAGCTTCGGCGCCGGCATTCACACTGAGTTCCTGCTCGGCATCGGCAAGACCGGTGGACGCGTGAGGCTGCTGCTGGACATCGACAAGGTACTCGCTACCAGCGAGATCGCGGCGCTCGAAGTCGCGCAGTCGCACGCGGCCTGACGCGCCTCCTTCCGTCTCTCTCAGGTTCTTCGATGGCCGCCCCCAGCTCCACCCACGGACTCTTCACGGAATGCGAGATCTCGTCGGCGCAGTTCGCGCGAATCACCGAGGTGCTCCACGAGCACGCCGGCATCCGCATGCGCGAAGGCAAGGAAGGGCTCGTGCGCGCGCGTCTGGCCAAGCGGCTCCGTACGCTCAACCTGCCCGACTTCGATGCCTACCTCGATTTCGTGGAAAAAGAGCCATCTCGGCGCGAGTTCGCCGAGATGATCGATGCACTCACGACCAACAAAACGAGCTTTCTGCGTGAGGCGTCGCACTTCGATTTCCTGCGCGACGCCGTCTTTCCTGCGCTGAAGGGCCCGGTGCGGATTTGGAGCGCCGGATGCTCGAGCGGTGAGGAGCCGTACACGCTCGCGATGCTCGCCCATGAGAGCTTCAGTGACATCGGGACGCGTGATGTCCGCATTCTCGCCACCGACCTCAGTAATCGCGTCCTGGCCACCGCCAAGGCGGCGACGTATCCGGCCGAGAACATGGCCGACGTGCCGTCGGCGTGGATGCAGAAGTACTGGACCCGCACCCGCGACGCGCAGGGACGCGAGGTGTGCGAAGCGGGCAAGTCGCTCCGGCGGCTCGTTCACTTTGCGAAGCTGAATCTGATGGAACGGTGGCCGATGCAGGGGCCGTTCGATGCCATCCTCTGTCGCAATGTCATGATCTATTTCGACAAAGCCACCCAACAGCAGCTGGTCGAACGCTATTGGGCGCTCCTCCGTCCCGGCGGACACTTGTTCGTGGGACACTCGGAAAGTCTTACGGGCCTCACACACCGTTTTCGGTATGTGCAGCCTGCCGTCTACGTGAAGTAGCGTGGGTACGAGTGCGCCCACGCGCGCGGTCGATCGGATCGTTGGGGTCGCCGACGTGAAGGTGTCCAACACGCCGGGCGAGCGACTCATCACCTATGCTCTGGGCAGCTGTCTGGGCATCGTGGTCTACGACCCGGTCGTCTCCGTGGCGGGGATGCTGCACGTCATGTTGCCAACGGGGACCATCGACGAGTCCAAGATGAAGGACAAGCCCGCCATGTTCGTGGACAGCGGGGTGCCCCTCCTGTTCAAGGAGTGCTACAAGCTCGGTGCGAAGAAGGAACGTATGCACGTGCGGGTGGCTGGTGGTGCGCACGCGGGTGCCCGCGAAGAAGACGATCGTTTTCAGATCGGCAAGCGCAACATGATCGCCCTGCGCAAACTGCTGTGGAAGAACGGGGTGCTCGTGCATGCGCACGACACCGGAGGCGTGCAGACGTCCCGGACGATGTGGGTGGACGTGACCACAGGCGAGGTCACGCTCAAGATCAACGGCGCCGAGAGCAAGCTCTAATGCACTGGATACCGACACATGGCCTTTAACGTACTCGTGGTCGACGACAGTGCCGTCATGCGGCAGATGGTCGTGCGCACCCTCAGGATGAGTGGTCTTCCGCTGGGCACGGTCCTCGAGGCCGGCAATGGTGAGGAAGGCCTGTGCGTGCTTCAGGAACAGTGGGTGGACCTGCTGCTCCTGGACATCAACATGCCGGTGATGAATGGCGAGGAGATGCTGCGGCGTCTCCGCGCCGCGCCGGACACCGCCTCGTTGCCCGTGATCGTGGTCTCCACGGAAGGCAGCGAAACCCGTTTGGCTGCGCTCCACGAGTTGGGCGCCGCGATTGTCCGTAAGCCGTTCGCGCCGGAGACCCTGCGCGATACCATTCTGCGTGTCACTGGAGTCACCGATGCCGAGTACTACGGTCCAGTCCCTGTCGCGAGCGACGACAGCGACTTTTGAGGAGCTCGCGCTCCTTTTTCCGGAGCACGAGCTTTCCCCGGAACAGGCCGCCGCCCCACTCGAGGTAGCGGTCTCGGTGGAGTTCCGCGGCCCGCGTCGGGGGCGGCTTGTTCTGCGGGCGTCGTCTAACATCCTCTCGTCGATTGCGGCGAACATGCTGGGCGAAGACGCATCCCGTGAACGTCCGCTGCAGCGCGATGCACTCGGGGAGATCGCCAACGTGATCTGCGGCAACCTGCTGCCGGCGATCGCGGGCGTCGCCGCTGTCTTTCACCTGTCGGCACCACGGGTGCATGAAGGGCTCGACGACGTTTCCCGTCACGAGGACGCGCCGGTCGCGCGCGTCCTCTTCGGCGTCGAAGCGGGTCGCACCGAAGCGGTGCTCTACCTGTTCGAAGAACAGGACGACGCGGCGCAGGTCTCCCTGGGCACGGTGAGCGGCGCGTGACGACGATGCTGACACCGGGGTCTCCGCTGTCCGGCACCGGTACCCCGCTGCGCAAGCCGGGCGTCGTGCGCGTACTCATCGTGGACGACTCCGCGCTCGTGCGTCGCATCCTGTCCGATGCGTTGTCGAAGCATGATGATATCGAAGTCGTCGGCACGGCGACCGATCCGTATGTGGCGCGCGAACGGATCGTGCAGCTTCGGCCCGACGTCATCACGCTCGACATCGAAATGCCGCGAATGGACGGGCTGTCATTCCTGTCGAAACTGATGCAGCACTTCCCGCTGCCGGTGGTAGTGGTGAGCTCGCTCACGCCCGCCAACAGCGAGACCGCGCTGCGCGCGCTCGCACTCGGGGCCGTCGACGTGATCGCCAAGCCGGGCTCCTCGCTCGCTGCCGGTGATATTGCGGACGAACTCGTCCGCGCGGTGCGTGCGGCATCGCACGCCCGCGTCGTCAAGCGTTCGGCGACGGCCGATGCACCGCCGGTGCCGGGGCGCTCGGCTATCGCGTCGCTCAACGCGACCAACAAGATCATTGCGCTCGGCGCCTCCACCGGTGGCACGCAAGCGCTCGAGCAGGTGCTCCGTCGTTTTCCGGTCGATGCGCCAGGTACAGTCATCGTGCAGCACATGCCGGAGCACTTCACCCTGTCCTTCGCCAAGCGCCTCGATCAGGTCTGCGCGATGCGCGTGCAGGAAGCGAAAGACGGTGACTTCGTCGTGGCGGGGCTCGCGCTCGTGGCACCGGGTGGCAAGCATCTCGTGCTGCAGGCCAGCGGCGCACGATGGGTGGTGCGCGTGAAGGACGGGCCCAAGGTGCATCATCAGCGACCCGCGGTCGACGTGCTCTTCCAGAGCGTCGCGCGCAGCGCGGGGCGCAATGCGGTGGGGGCCGTACTCACCGGGATGGGTGCCGATGGTGCCAAGGGGCTTCTGGCCATGCGTGAAGCCGGGGCGTACACCATCGCGCAGAACGAAGACACGTGTGTCGTGTACGGCATGCCGAGAGAAGCGGTCAAGCTCGATGCGGCGGTTGATGTGCTACCGCTTGATCGCATTGCCGACGCGCTGCTGCACGCCGTCACCGCTCACCGCACGTAACGCGAGCGCTAGGCCGGAAGGGTCAGCCGCACCCGGGTGCGCGCGCCGGTGGTCCCGTCGATCCGATCGAAGTGCATCGACCCGCCGAGGGTGTGCACGAACGCGGCGACGATCGCGAGTCCGATTCCGGCCCCGCGCGCGCCCTGTTGGGACGTCACGAACGGTTCGGTGACGGTCGAAGCCAAGTCGGCGGGAATGCCCTCACCTTCGTCTTCCACATCGACGGTCACCACGGCGTCCTGTACGGCACTCCGGATGACGATGACGCTGCCCGCCGGCGCGGCGTCGTGCGCGTTGCGTACCAGTTCGACAACCACGTCCCGCCACCAGCGCGCATCAGCCTGAATCTGTCCGCCGCCGCCTGTGATGTTCACGGACCGGTCACCCAACTCGGTGGCCAGCATGGCCAGCGCGTCGGCGATGCCGTCGTCCACCAGCGTCGGGAGCCGCCGCATGCTGCCGGCGCGTGAAAATTGCGTCACCCGCTGGAGATACCGGACCGTGGCATCCGCCGCCCGATGGATCTCGACGACGTCGGCATGCCTCTGGTCGCTTTCCGGGATGTCGGACAGCAGCAGCTCGCTGTACGTCCGGACGACCGTCGAGAAGTTGTTGATGTCGTGCGAAACCCGCTTGGCAAAGCGCACCAGCGCCTCGCGCTCGGGCTCGGCATTTGTGTCGGTGGGCATATACTTCGTAGGATAGTCGACACAGGCCTAATCACAACTGTCACTTTTGTCCGTCCTCTCCGGGAGTTCGAACCATGTCGTTCCGATCCAGCCGTGCCATGACGTGTGCCGTGGCCCTTTCGCTCGCCGGTGCCGCGCTGGGCGCGCAGACACCGCCGCCGGTCGCCGAGCAGATCACGGCCGCCGTCCAAGCGCTTCCGAAGGAGCTGCGCGACGGTGCCGGCGTGATGGGCTACAAGACGGCGGGTAAGCTCGAATGGCTTCGCCCCACGAAGAACGGCATGATGTGCCTGGCGGACGATCCGGCCGAGGAACAGTTCCATGTGTCCTGCTACCACGACTCGATGGACCCGTTCATGGCCCGCGGCCGCGCGCT
>JBBARJ010000002.1:0-46797 GCA_040399825.1 Gemmatimonas sp. | reverse complement strand
GAGTTCACCCGTGACGGCGTGCCGGAGTCGTGGAGTTGGATCCAACGTGCTACGTGCTGCATCGCTAACCGCTCGCTTCCATGAGAGCACCGCATCGCGACAATCGAGCGTTCCCGTGTCCTCCAGAATGGGCTCAGGCGGCTGCACGTCGTGATGTTGTCGCCAGAACTGATGGAAACCGATCCACAAAGTGAGCTCAGCGATCTCGCGTGCCCATCTCTTGACCTCAATACCGTAGAACTGCGCGGGGCCAATCTCCTCAAGGCGCAGACCGGCGTTGCCGCTCACACGTTCGATGGCGCGCAGTACCTCCAGCTCGATCCTCTTGAGCGCGTGCATCGCCACGTACAGGAAATTCCCCGATCCACAAGCGGGGTCGAGGATGCGCAACCCGCGCATCCACCCGTGGAAGTCGCGCAGGCGGGCCTCGGCCGCCGTCCGGTCCTTCGGTTTCCCAGTCTCGGTCAATTGCAGCACTTCAGCCTGCACCGCGGTCCACCGCTCCAACACCGGCTCCTCGATGGTGGGCCGGATTAGGCGCTCAATGAACACCCGCGGCGTGTACTCGGCCCCGAGCCGGTGCCGCTCCTCGGGGTCCAGAGCCCGGGTCAACAGGGTGCCGAAGATGGACGGCTCGACCTCCGACCAGTCGGCCTGCGCAGCCTTCTCCAACAGCACGAGCTCGGGCCGGGTGAGCGGAAGCGCCGCCGCGTCTTTGAAGAAGTGGCCGTTGAACCGCAAAAATTTGAATGGGCCCACTCGGCCGCCGGCATCCATGTGGCGCCAGAGGCCCTCTACAGCCTCGGTAAACTCCCGCGGGGAGCCCTTGAGGCCGGCTTCGGTGATCGTCTGCCGGAAGCTTTCGGCCGGGAGGAGGCCAACGTCCTCGGCGAAGCACGAGAAGACAACCCGCATCAGGAACTGGGCAACCTCCTCCTGGTCGTGCCCCCGGTCCTCGAGGGCGGCCGCCAGCTGCGCCAGCGTCCCGGCGATGTCGGTCGTGACCGCCGCGGCCACCCCGCGTCGGTCCCGCGCGCTGGGGTTCTGCCAGATGTCCCTGAGTAGGGCGATGTCCTCCGGGCGGTCGGCGAGCGTGGGCAGATCGATCCGCAGGCCTGACTCAAAGCCCCCGAAGGTGCCGCCGCTCCACCGGTCCCACACCAGCAAGGTTTTCCCGACGTCCAGCACCATGAGGTACGGCGGGGGTGCCTCGCCGCCGACGTGGTGCACGTAGTTCCGCACCTGCCCATAGGCTCGCTTGAGGAGCGCATCGTTCGAGGCCTTCCCCTTCCGGGCCGGATCGTCGTCTTTGCCTTCCAGAGCGAAACAGCCGGCCTTCCAGCAGTCGATGAAGTTCGAGGACTCCTTCCCCTCGACCGTGATCGCGTTGATCTGCTTCTCGAACTCGTAGCCGGTACCGCGGGGCTGGGGGCCCGGGACGCCCAGCGCCACGCAGAGCTCACCCACGTACAGCTGGAGGTTGGCCCGCTCCCCGGACTGGGCGGTGGACCAGCGCTCGGCAAGGGCGCGGAGATTGTCGGCGAATTCGGGCATTGACGGAGCACGGGAGGCACGGCCGGGCTCGGCCCGGTTGGATCCCGCCAAGGTAGCCCCGGGGGTCGGGGGGTGTCAGGAGGCCGGTAGCAGCGCGGGTTGGCCCGTGCGCCGAAGAAAGGCCGACAAGCCAAGCCCAGAACGCTAAGTTTCCCCTATGCTTTCGGGGCGGGTGACCCCTCTCGGTGCGAGCTGGGGAGTCGCCCGTGGCGAAGCCGATCACCCCCCCACACCAGCGGGCACAACACTGATGAGCGGCGTCGCATCACTTCGGAAGGGCGAGTGGCACCAAGACCTCTACGGGTGGGGGCGCGTCCTCGGCCTCGCGTCTGGGGGCAAGTTCGCACGCGTTGAACTCGAGGCAGACGACGCTGGCAACGTGGATGATGTCGTAGCTTGGCCGCACGATCCCAGCGCGCCAGTCGAATACACCCAGGTGAAGTTCCACGTGGCCAGTGAGGCGGAGCGCTACTCCGTTGATTCACTGATGGCGCTCTCGGCGTCTGCCCGTCGGACCATCGCCGCGGGTGGGAAGGCCCGGTCGACCAGCTTGCTCCAAAAGTTCTTCGCCTCGTGGAAGCAACTCGGGGCGAATGGACGGCCCGTGCGCCTCGTGCTGTACAGCAACTGGGGCTGGCTCGATGGCGACCCCCTCCAGCCGTTGATTTCCGGAACGGACGATCACATGCGGGCAGCGTTCTTCGCGGAGCACGCCGACACGCCGGTTGGGAAAGCCCGCGAGCAGTGGCGCGCGCATGTTCAGGCATCGCCCGAGGACTTCGAAGCCTTCATGCGCATCATGGAGTTCCGCGTCGGTCGCGGCTCCAGCGCGGAACTAGAGGAGCATGTCGCAGACCGAATGGGGGACCGCGGCTTCCATGCTGACCAGCGCGCACTCACCCTCGCAGTGTCACAGATCGGCGCGTGGATCCGTAAACAGATCACCGTCATCACCCCGGCGATGTACGAGGCCGCCATCGCCGACCTCGGGCTGCGGCTGCCGAGCGCCGACCCGGCGGTGCGCGTCCACCTGCACACTATCGAACGGCAGCAGTTTTTCGAGGCGGCGGACCACACCGTCGACTGGCGCGAGCACTTCGTTCCGACAAGCGCTGAGGAGGGTGCACCGCGTGGGCACCAACTGCACAACGCTGCGGCATGGCAACAGGTACTCCTGCCAGAACTCCGCGCGTTGAAGCAGCGGATCAACATGTCCCACATCCGACTGCTGCGCGTCCGCGGACAAGCACGCCTCTCCGCGTGGACGGCGTTTGGCCATGTGTTTGACGGACGGTCACGATACATCCTCGAACTTGAGCAGAACGGAAAGGTGTGGCGCACCGATGCCACGCCGCAGCCGGGCGGGGCGCTGCTGACGGTGACCACACAGTCCGTGGGTGCGAGCATGGACGTTGGCGTCGCGGTGGCCATCACCAACCCGGTCCTCCCGGCCGCGCAGCGCGCCATCGAGACGCTGGGGCTCCCTGTCAGTACCCTCATCCACCTTGCACCAGTGGGCGGGCCAAGTCGCCACGCAGTGGAGACGGCGCACACCATGACTGCGATGGTGGAAGAAGTGCGGCGCGAGGTCAGCGACGCGGTGGCACACAACGCCGCAGGGTGCGTGCACTTGTTTTACGCGGGCCCGCTGGCGCTCGCCGCGGCACTGGGACACGCGATTGGGGCCGCGGCGCCGCAGCTACAGCTGTACGAGCATGACGCATCCGTCGGATACATCCCGAGTTTCCTCCTTCGCGCCTGACACGCCGTCACCTTCTTCAACTGACTCCAATGAATCTGAACGATTACTTCAAACAGTTCCTCACGAACATCGAGCCGACGTCCGCACAGGTCACGGCGGCAAGCACGTCGCACAATGCAGTGCGCACACATCTGGCGAACGACTCCGAGTTCAAGAAGATCTTCGTGGACTCGTTTCTCGCCGGCTCGTACGCACGTGACACAGCGGTGAAGCCGATTCAAGACGTCGACATCATCGTCGTGACGACGTGGGACAAAGAGCCGGCGGGTCTGCTCAAGGAGCTGAAAGCTGCGCTTGACCGGAACAAGAACTACAAGACGAAGACCAGTCCGCAGCGTCGGTCAATCTGCATCGAGCTCGAACACATCAGCATGGATCTGGTGCCCGCGAAAGAGGTCACGGGTGGGATCGCGCCGCTACAGGTGCCGGATCGCGAGCAGAAGGAGTGGATCGACACCAACCCGCGTGGGCACACGGAGTGGGTGACGGGGCTCAACAAGAAGACCAAGCAGAGTGACACGGATCAAGGCCGCTTCGTGCCATTGGCCAAGATGCTGAAGCACTGGAAGCGTTTCGCGCTCGCGAACGCGAAGCATCCGAAGGGCTTCTGGATCGAGTGTTTGGCCGGATGGAATCACGATGCGGGCGCGCGTGATTGGGCAGATGTGT
This sequence comes from Gemmatimonas sp., assembly GCA_040399825.1. Classification (GTDB taxonomy): domain Bacteria; phylum Gemmatimonadota; class Gemmatimonadetes; order Gemmatimonadales; family Gemmatimonadaceae; genus Gemmatimonas. The sequence continues at coordinate 42,812 of JBBARJ010000002.1, read as the reverse complement.
TCATCCGATCCCTAGAGAAAATCAAGGACCGATACGCCACCGACAGTCAGTCGGGCCGGGCACCGCAATTGGTGGACCCGGGCCTCACGCATCAGTACCTGTCCACCGGCCTGACCGGGGCGGAGTTCCAGACGTTCTTCAAGCGGCTGGAGCAGGCGCTGACGGACGCCAAGGCTGCGCAGGCCGACACCACCAGCTATGCCAAGAGCGCGGAGCTCTGGCAGGGCGTCTTCGGATCCAAATTTCCCTCGAAGGAACAGCGCGACGCGCAGGTGCGGCTGGAGCAGGCGGCCATCGCGGCCCGCGCCACGTCGCTGGGTGCTCGCAGCGGACGTGACGTGAGCGAGCCCGAACAGTTCGGCGGCTAGTCGCCGACGACCGACGAGTAGTCCGACCACCATGCCGGTTCCCACCGAGCCTGTCGCGGGCGTGCCGACGGTCGAGGCCCCCTGGACCGTCGCGTGGCGTGCGGAATTCCGCGACATGTTGATTGTCGCGGGATTCACACGCTCCGCGACCGTCGATGTGGAGCGGTGGGATGGACCCGTCGAGGTGGCGTGGGAGGAGCCCACTACCGGGAACCGGCAGTCGACTACCCACCAAATCGGCGTCGAGCTTCCGGAGTCGTTCCCATTCGCTGCGCCCATTGCACGCCCGACCGATCTCTCGACCCTCCCGGGCAGCCCGCACTTAATGCAAGCAGGGGGCGATTTGGCGCTCTGCCTGCGGGTGGACGGACAGAACGGATGGCGACCGTGGACGCGTGCCGACGCCGTGCTAGCGCGTGTGGACGCGTGGTATCGTCATGCGCACCAAGACGATTGGAGCATCGAACAGCGTCCCCCCGATCTGCACCTGTTCTTCGCACCGGGCGGACCCGTCCACCTCATGATCACCGGGGAGGATTGGCCGCCTCCACCCGACGCGACGGCCGGTCGCTTCGGACTCTGGCGAAAGAACGACCATGCCTTGCTCGCTGGCAGCCCCACCCCCGGGATCGGGGTGATGCCGGCCGAGGAGCCGGCGGCACGCGAGCGTCTCAGCTTCGCGAGCTGGGACACGAAAGCCACGAACGGCACCGGCTACTGGTTCCGGCTCAAGCACCAGCCACGGCCGGCCAAGACGCTTGGCAAGCTATTCGTTCGCATTGATGTGGCCCGGGGACTGGCGCCCGGATCCACGATGCAGGAGCTCCGCGCGGGTGAAGCGGACAAAGTGGCGCCCGGCCGCGAACGACTTTTCTTCGCGTTGGGCTACACGGACGGACACGATGAGGAACACTGGCTCTTCGTGTACGCGGATCGAAGCGCATTCCGGCGGAATTGGCGCTCGGCAGAGTCTCTCCAAACCACGAAGGTCCACGGTGCGTCGTCGGCACCCGCAACCCGCGATGCACTCCTTCGCCGGACTGGGCACACCGCGCGGGGCTTGGACGGCGCGCGCGTCGCGATCTTCGGCGTGGGTGCGCTTGGCAGTGTGTTGGCCGTGTGGCTCGCGAAGGCCGGCGTGCCGGCGCTCACGCTGGTCGATGGGGATCGGCTTCGCCCGGGAAATCTGGTGCGGCACGCTGCCGGACTCTTTTGGATCGGACATCGGAAGACGGTCGCGACGGCGTATGTCGTAAACGAGCATGTGCCCGATTGTGCTGTTGAACCGTATCCGGCCACGTGGGACGCGGACTACCTTCGCCACATCATCGATGAAGCGACGGTCGTCGTCGACACGACAGCTGTGCCGGCCTTCTCGTTGCTGCTCAATGACGTGTGTGTGGCGCTCGGCAAGCCACTCATCACCGCTGCGGCCTTCAGGCGCGCACAGATCGGGCGCGTGCGCATTGTTCGTCCGGGTAAGGATGCTTGCGTCATGTGCTACGAAGGCGGATACACCCCAAGCGACAGCACTTATCCGGCGGTGCCGTTGGGCGACGAGGGCACTTTCTTCGAGACCGGTTGTGGCGTGCCCACCGTGGAGGCGACGGCCATTGATGCCGACGCGATCACCAACGTCGTTGCGCGCTCTGTCCTCCTCGTATTGCGCGAGCAGAAGACCACGAACGCGGCGGTCGACTCGAGAAACCACGCGTTGATTGTCAACGTCGCGACACCGGACGGGCCGGCACCATTCGATCAGGACGGACTGCACTGGACGCGCTGGGCGCCCCGAGCAGACTGCGTGGCGTGCGGCGGGGCGGCGGGATCGCCGATACCGGTTTCCGAGGTGATCAGCGACGCGGACGCTGAGGCAAACGCATGACGCACGGCAGCCTGATTGAGTCGGTTCGGCTCGCCCTGAGTGCGTCCACGTACATGACCACCAACAGCGGGGAGCACGCACCAAGGGAGACGGGGGGGCTGCTGATCGGCTACGTGGTCGGCGCGACGCTGCACGTTGTTGAGGCCTCCCCGCCGGGCCCCCACGCGGAGCATCGGGCGACCGCGTTTACGCGAGACGGCGCGTTTTCGCAGCGACTGTTAGACGCTCGCGTCAGCGCATCCGATGGGGTCCATGATTACGTCGGGGAGTGGCACTCGCATCCCTTCGCGATGGGACCGAGCGCGAAGGACGTCGCCAGCATGCGGCGCATCAGCATGCGCAGCTCGTATCAATGTCCGTTCCCGGTGATGCTGCTGTGTCGCCGATCCTGGAGAACTTGGCGGATCGAGGCGTACCAGTGGGATGGACGACAGCTAGCTCTCCGCCCGTTGATGCTGTTGAACGATGTTGTGCCGTCCGGCGCGGCACCTTCGGCGGTTTGACGGTATGTGATCAGCACGAACCCTTCGTATTCGGCCGATGAACGGGGCGCATCGTACTGGATCCTCTACGCGACGAGACGGCGGGCCCGAGTCACCACTGAGCGCCCGGCGCGCCGCTTACTCGCGCGCGGGTGAACCACGGTCGGCTTCCAAGCTCCGGGCATACGCCGCATAGTCGATGGGCATCGCGGAGTTCATTGCTTGCAGTCGGCTGATGAGCTGGAGCAGGAAGTTCATCAGTGACGCGCGCGCGTTCGACGCGGTGACGACGGCGGCACTATCGGGTGCATACGTGACTTCGAAGCCACCCACGCTTGCGACGCAGCCAAGATCTAACCGCGCCTCAGTGTCTAGTCTCGACAGCGCGCCCACCAGTGCACCGCCGAAGGGCGTCCGGGCCGTGGCGTCCAACGTCAGTATCCCCCCGAGAATGTGATATGGGGTCCGGGAGGTACCCGCCCCCCCCCGAGATGGGGCTGCATGATCGTCGCACTCGTCCGGTGGAGCCGACGCACACTCGCCACCTTCTCACCCGCGTAGCGCACATTAGCGGGGGACAGGGTCTGCTTGACTTCAAGCACCGCGTACACGCTCTCGGCGGGGATGTATTTCGCTCCCTCGATATCGACGAGGCATGCGCTGTAAAACGGGTCGTGAATCACGACATCGAGCTGTTCGCTCTGCGCCCCATGCGCGTCAATCACGAACGCCTTGCTAACGGCGTAGCGCGTGGGCAGATGGTCGCGGAGCGCCTTGCTCCAACGTTCCTCCGCACCGTCGCCGACCGCTGTGGGATGCCGATGAATCGCACGGCTCGTGGCCAAGTCGGTGACCAGCCGCTCTTGGAGCTTTGCTGCCCATTCGGCAATCGTGAGCGCGGATCGTGTCGACGGCACCCGGGAATCTCGGGAAGGCGACATAGGCCTCACAACCGTGGTTGAACGACGCGCTGCCATTCACCGAACAGTATGGCGGCATGAGCCGCGCTCGCGGCGCGTTTGATCGTCAGCTTCTCGGCAACGGTGAGTTGGTCGGAGATGATGTTAGCCGTGTTGGCCGGGTCGACGATGCGTGTCGTCAGTATCTCCCGCTCGATGGACGCGAACGCCTTGGCCGTTCGCTCTGCCAGCGTCCACGGGCCGAGCAATGGCGCGAGCTTCAGCGATTGAATCACGAGAAGCTCCAGCAGGAATGAGGGAAGGTCCAGTCGATGCTGGTCGCGCCAAATTTTGAGCAGGCGTATCTCGTTGCTGCACCCAGAGGTCCGCACGGTGATGATATGCGTCGCGACGTTGGTCTTCGTCCACGTCCGTTGCGCACGCACGTACAACGAGTGATCGCCGGCGCCGAACAAGCTCGCGTGCTGGCGTGCCGGCACCAGGTCAACGGCGAGACCTCCGTACGTGATGCCGACGGATACCCTCTGACGCTGTGGCGCCCACCCGTGCACCTGGGCCACACCGTGGACGTCCTCGTACAGATCTCGGAGCGGCGCCGACGAGGGATCGAAGGAAAGGAAGAGATCGAGGTCGGATCCACCCAGATTGGCCGTGCCCTTCGCCAGCGATCCACTGATTGACACGTCGCGAAGCAGCGGCGCGAACGCGCTCTGCATCGTGAGCGCGAGCTCGCGCGCCGCGCGGGTCGTTGCTGCTTCGACACCGAATGGCGTGGATCGCTGGTGCGTTTGCAGCACGTGCTGCAAGTATTGATCGGGGGCCATAACGGGCGACATCACAGCTCGTGGGTGAAGATCGAGGGCAAACATCAGTAGCATATGTGCTGCGCACCGATGTCGCAGGCGTTGTGCGAACGCGCAGGGGCCTCGGTTCTACCCCAACAGCGACGCGGGCAGGCCAAACGTGCTAACGACTTGCGCCCAGGTGGTCATGCCCAAGAAGCTGTCGCGGATGCCGGCTTGCTCCTCAGGCCCCCGATGGGGAAGACTCCCCGCGACTGCCGTTTCCTCCTGCGTTGCTCGGGCCGCGGCGGCCCACTTCTCGGGCACGGCTAGCTCTCCGCGCGGGCACTCGACAATCGCCAACCCGTAGACCACCCGGTCGCCGCGGATCTCCCAAGCCGCATCCAGATGGCGCAGCATTTGGTGCCTGCCCGGCATCCATGTCGTGTCAGTGGTCATGCCGGTCTCAGTGCGTTTCCCCTCGATCACGATCAACGCGTCGGGGGTGATGAAATACCCGTCCGGGTAGGTCGGCCCCTCCAAGACATGCCACCCACGGGCGCCGCCGGTCCGGCGGAGCTCTCTGAGTCCCTCCGCGATCACGGCCGGCTCCCGCCTGGCGAGCGCCTTCCGTTTCCTCGCAACCTCGTCCTCGCCGGACACGGCAGTCTCTCGCATCGGGAAGTTCCTGATCAGCCAAGACAGGAGCGCGACCGGCGGGTAAAGGCCCTTCTCCTTAGGCGTTTTGGCGCCGGAAATGGGGGCGTGAAAACGGTCCGTTGCTGCCACGGAGAGGTCCTGCTCGTGCCACGGGTGGGGCCCCGGGCCGGTCGCTAGGTCGAGGAGACGGCGGAGCCACTGCGGATCCAGCGTCGACTCGGCGGTCAGGCCCCCCAAGATCGGTCCGACCCGCGTCTTCGAGGAATCGTTCAGGCGGCGGACGGCGGTCGTGGCCGTCGCTGGCGTCACCGAGGCTGCGTCAGGGGTGATAAGCATGCCCAATCCTACGCCCGCGCACGGACGCAGCAATCACTGTGGCGGCGTGCCCCGAACCGCGATGATGTGCTGGAGCAGGCGCTGCGAGGTTTGCGCGCGGAGTATCGCGCCATGCTGCTCCGATGAGCCGCCCGCGTTGACGCATGCCCGGACTCCCGCGCGCGGGCCCTGCGTCTTGCGCGAGGCATCAACGCGTTTCGACCGGTGACTCGGTGACGGATACTCGAAGCGTTTGGGACGGTGGCACCACCGCAGCAAGATCCGGATAGCGGTGCAGGATGGCGGCGAGAAACAGATTGATCCGCGTCGCAACAATCGCCTTCGTACCGTGCGTCTGAGCGTAGACGGTGATGGCGACGAGCAGATCTCGCTCCGCTGCGTCCAGAAGGCGTTCGAACCGAAACACGCCGCCGCCGCTCAAGCCATGTTGATCTTTGATTGCGCGGATGCCGTCCGACGTCACGACCTGCTTCGGATTGAATCGGATCGCGAGATTCATGGCGGCCGTGAACTGCCCCTTCCACAGTTTCGGGTACTCCGCCGAAGGCAGGTATACGTTGCTGTACACCGTTGCAACCGGAGCGAAGTGCTGGCGCGCGCGGTCGTGGTTCTGCTGCGCAATGGGATAGCCAACCACGGTGTAAAACGGCAGGGTCGACGCGTGTCCGTCGACGTCGAGATCGTCTACCGTCAAGAAGCGCACGTCGCCGAGCTCGGCGACCGCCGCTGCGTCGAACTCGGCGACGGCGAGGTCCACCGGATCATCGTCGCGCTGACCAGTTTGCTGGTTTCCCCAGCACGGCGGGAGTGCGAAAAACGTTGTCCGCCCGGCGATCATCAGCGCCCCTCGATCACTCCAGTCCGCGACGTGGCCGGCCGTCAACGCAAAATACCGCTCGCCGATGCTCACGAGGACAGCTGAGCCAATGAGCTCAGCGTGACCGGCCTCGTATTCAATCCCGATGGGGCGCACGCAGTCGAGGTACCCACGGCCAGCCTCGTTGCCGCGCTGAACGAGGCGGTCTCGTGCGGCGACTTCGTATGGCGAGCGCTCACGCTTTTTCCCCATCCCGTGCTCCTTGCGACGGTGTTGGCTTGGCATGCCTAGTCGTTCGTCGACCTACGCCCAGGGTTCTGCAACCGCTCTTCGGCCCGGCGCAGGGCCCGCATTACGGCCCGGCGGACCCAAGCGGCCCGCTTCACCTCCGCACCGTCGCCATCCGCTCGGTCGTTCAACGCGGCGACATAGGCATCAAGCCGCGCCAGCTCCCCGGCCGTGAACCGCACGTGGAGCAAGGAACTGCGTCGCTGTTCAGGAGGAAGTTCTTTCGGCACAGGGAGTGAACATGGAAGCGAAGGGCGACGCTGGCCCAGCGACCACAGGTACGTCATCGGTCGCCGGTCGGACACCAAGCAAGTTGAGTTGGTGCGTGCCGCGACCGTAGTGCTCAGGCCAACCGCGCGCCGCGCCACTGACCCCGCCGCGCTAGCGCCGAAGCTCCGTCAGCTTCACCCACGCCCCCGCATCGCGATAGCGCCAGAACGTCCAACCGTTGATTCGGCGCTTGACGATGGACTTGGCCGCCCCGGTCGGGGAGGCAAAGAGGGTTCGGCCCACGCTGACTTGCCCGTCCTTCCGCAATGTCGCCCGATAGACGACGCCCTTATACGTGGCCTGCAGGGCGACGCGCCGCGTGATCAGCGCACTCAGGGCAGTGGCGCCCTTCACGACCTTGGTGCTGGTCGATGTCCGGCGACTGGTGCGGCTCCGCCGCGCTGCCGCCCCGCCCCCGAGCAGCATGATGCGCCGAGCGTCGTCCTGCTCCCGCATATCCTGTTGGAGCGAGCGGCGTAGGTCCGTGGCTTGGCGAAGTCGCCCGCCAACGCGGTTCCCGGTCGGGGCAACGATGCGGAGCAGCAGGGCCTCGAGCTCGCGAATATGGGCCCCGTCGTTCCGGGCGGTCAGGTACACACTGAAGTGATCCCAGAGCCCCTTGTGCCGGTCCCGCAGGTGCGACTTGAGGCGCCCCATCAGGTTTGACGCGAGGCCGACGTAGTACAGCCGCTTGCCGTGGTAGAGCGCGTAGACCCCACTCTTCCCGCGGATGAGGTCGCGAACCAGCTGGGGGTACGCCTCCATGGTTTGGCCCGAGACCGACTCCAGATACTGCTCGAACAGGGCCCGGGCACGACGGGCCTTGGGGGCGCCGGGAATAGCCCGACCGGTCGTCTTGCTGGACCGAGATGGGCGCTTCGTGGGTGCCTTCCGACGCGCTGCGGATGCGGTGCGTGCCCGCCTCTTGGCAGCGCTCATAGGCCGGGGCCGACGGCCGGTTCGGTCATTCCGTCAATCATGCGGCCAAGCTACGGTCGGGACTGCATGGCGGAAGGCTGAACCCGCTGGGGCCTCTCCGAGCCCGACGGTTCCCTTCACTCCGCAAGCGTGGGCGACCAGCATCCGCTTGCGGGGCATTGCGCTAAACCGGTCACTTGACTGTGTCCGATAGATGTTCTTGGAACGAGCAGTGGGGTGCCGCAACGAACGCGACACCCCTCATCCCCTGCTTACGGCAATTTCTCGGTGTTCACATCTTCCGGTTCACCAAGGGAGGTCACTGTCAGCCCATCGGACTGTCCGCCTGCGCGAGCGCCTTCGCGCGGGCCCGGTCGACCACGACCCGTGCGCTCATCACCAACGCGTGCGCCGTCGACAGACGCGTGGGCAGCGGTCGGTCGCCCACGGGCACGTCCATGTACACCGCCTCGCGGACGCTAGGCGGCTGATGACCTGAGATGACATCAAGCACCGTACTGTCTGTGATGTCTATCGCGTCGGGTTCGTTTTGTAGCTCTTTCAGGGCCATGACGCACAGGTCGGTCATGGCACGTCGCATTGCGTACCAGCCGTGCTCCGGCACGCCTGCGAGTCGCTCGATCTTGTGCCACGCGGAGAGTGCATTGCGTCGAGTGCATGGGAAAAGCCGCCCGTCGGCCCGCGATCCGGCAGCTGCCAGGGCCGCCGCGAACTCTCCCTGATGCTCCAAGGGCACGACCAACCACGAAGAAAGCTTTCGACCGGCCTGTGGAGCCTTGAAGTAGTGGGCGCCCCAGATCTGGCCGCAGTGCTCCACTCGCAGGTTGAGCACCTGTCCCAAGCGCGCCTCGGCGCCCACCAGCGCAGCAAGGCGGATGGCGGGGTTGATCGCAGCTTCCGGGTCGAGCAACACGCGCCAGACACGCCCAGCTTCCGCTGCGGTATAGCGAGCCTCACGGGCGAGCGTGGCCCCCGGTGCGCGCGTTTTCTGGCGAATGTCTTGCTGCCAAGCGCCAGTCGGCGCGGCCAGCTGCCGATAGCCGAGCGCAGCGTACTCGACGCTGGCCCACCCGCTGACGAGCAGGAGCGTTTGGATGCGCTTGACCGCGTTGTCCGCTACGCCAGGGGTCCAGAGACGTCGAAGGTCGTTTGGGGTGAGCGAGCAGAACGGAGTGTTGGCCCCCAGCCGGTCCTCGATGGTGTCGGCCAGGCCGCGCACCATGCGACCCTGATCGGACCAATCCTTGTACAGCCCCCGCGCGGACGGGGGGTTCTCGGCATACCACGATGCCCGCTTGCCGTGCTCCCTGGGCGGCACGTCGCGCGGTGACGGGCCGATGGCGTACAGCATCACCTCACGCACGGTGATCTGGTGCAGCGTGCCCGCAGGCGCTGTTGGTGCGAGTGCCGGTGCGGGAGCGGCGTCCACTACAGGTACCGCTGCCGCCGTGGGCGCGGCGAGCCGGCCCAGCGTCTCGGGGTCAGCCCCGTCGCGGCGCGCCTGAGAAAGCGACGTGGCTCGCGCGTGGACCTCGGGCAGCTTGCGGGCTTGCTCCAACGGATCCGACGGCCAGATCAGGTCGGAGGCGATCTTCGTGTATCCACCACGATGACCGCTGGCGCTGACCTCCACGCGCGGCCACTGGAAATAAATCCGACGCCCGCGATCTTCGCGAGCGACCGCGGAGACTTTAAAGTTGGGGATTCCGACTGCTTTTAGCACAGGACCCTCACGGTCTGGAGAACAGGTCACCGGCGTATCCGGCGATCATGGTCCAGAGCGTAGGGCGAACCTGATTGGCGTGCCACCAAGGCGGCTGGCGGGTCCTTGAGCCAGCGGAAACGGGCGGTCACTCCAATCCCAATGCTTCGGGGCGATCCGTAGTTGGCAGAAGCTTCGGCCTGCGCCGCCCGTTGGGAGGGCGTAACGTCGTGCGCGGCTGGGCAGGGCCACGGGGTGGGGGTACGGGGGCGGTCCGCCCCCGGCACCATAAGCAATCACGCAGCCCTTTCGTCACCCGCAAGGATCACGGCGCATGCCGCCTCGAACTCCGGGTACGAGCGGCCGTTGCTGGTCATCCACCTCTGAGCCGAGCGGAGTGCCTCGGCCGTCAGGTCCGAGAGCGGCTTGCCCTTCGCGCGGCCCATCGGCATCAGGGTCGCGCGCGCTGCCTCGAGCGAGGGCGTGCGCACCGGACGCGATGAGGTACGCTCCTTCGACTGCGGGGGTACATGCGGACGTGCCTGCGCAGACGTTGTCTTACTTGCACGCGTGTCATTTGCAGAAGCGACCTGCTCCGGATCGTCGCCGGTGCTCACGAGGAAGCACTTCAACAATGCGTACTTCAGTCCACCAGTGAATGCCTTGTAGACGCCTTTGTCGCCGGTATCCTGCCCTGCGCCGATCCAGTTGACGGTGAACGTGGCGCCGGTGTCGCCGCATGCGAATGTGATCGTCATCTGCACCTGCGTCACCGGTCCCCCTTTCGGTGCATCGATTTGCTTGCTGCTGTCGGCGCTGACAAACAAGCATACGTTCTGCGCTGCTAAGTGCTCGCGCACCGCTTCAACCAAGTCAGCCTCGGTGACATATCGGTACCCGTGAAACGTGTTGTGTCCGTTCTTCGGCACCCGCGCGACGGCACCCATCACGGTGGCCAGCTTGGTGAACAGCCGGGCCATGTCAGGCGCAGCAATACCTGCAATAGTCATAGTGTCGGGGCTGATGCCGCAGCGGCGGCGGTGGACTCGCAGAGACTACGCAAGACAGAAGGCGTCTCGCCAAGTCCGAGGCTCTCCGCGTGTTGCGAGGCAACACACCGCAGTCCTGACGCCAACCGTGGCCGGCGGCGGGCCGTTGTCGGCCCGCCGCCCTTTTCGTCACGCAGCCTTTGGATACGGCACCAGCGCGTACATCCCGTCGACAGCCACGATCTCGCCGTCGGCGACCATCGCGTCGAAATAACGACGCGCATGCTCCAAACGACAGCCAGCCGCTTTGGTAATTTCTGTGCGCCCCGCCGTGTCGCACGATTGCAAGAACTCGCGCATCCCCCGCTTCGCGATAATCTCCTTCGTCTCGCTGGTGGACTCGTGCATTTCACCTTCGAAATGGTAGCAATTCAACTGCTTGTCGAAGCGGATCTTATAGTTGGGGATATCGAGCCGTCCCATGCACTTCACCTCTCGAACGGTGCTGCTGTTATCACACTCGTGCAGCTCAACGATCTGATCGACTGCCGCCCCGATGGCCGTGCTGCCGCGGTAGCTCCCATCGGTCTTTTTTGCATGGTGGAGCAGGAGGAGCGCGAAGTTGTGCTCTTCGGCCAGCGTGCGCAGCTGACCGAGAGCCTGCGTCCAGTTCTGAGACGAGTTTTCGTCGTAGCCTTCGCTCGCGGCGTAACTCGCCAACGTGTCGATGATGACGAGGCGCGGTTTCACCTTTTCGACCGCTTCGCGCACCTGCCCAAACCGATTCACGGTGCTGGGCTGTGTGATGAACACACTCTCCGGCATCGGATCGAAACTGGCGAGCTTCGTCACGACGTCAGCAAGCGCCTCCTCCAGCACGACCCACAGCACGTGTCCCTGTGACACCTGCTTGCCCCAGTACGGGCGGCCGCTACTGACGATTGCCGCGACCAGTCGAGCAAACGTGCTTTTCCCGAGCTTCTCCCGCGCAACGAGCAGCGTGAGCCGACCCACGGCCACGAGGAAGGGAAAGACGAATTCGACCGGGGCGGTGAGCTGCGGGTCGCGCAGCAGTTCGGCAAGAGAACGGACCAGCGCACCGGGACGGCTCGGCGTGACGAATTCGATTTGAACCTTGGACATACGGAAGACTCCTGTCTTCAGGGAAATGCCAGTCCCCGGGAATCGGGGTCCGGCGTGCAACTTCCCAGAGCGTATGGATCCACCGGTGCCGCGCTGGTCACCACGGCGGTAACGGGCCAAAAAGGTGCCAGTGGTGAAACAGCGAACTGTCGCCGTAGAGTGAAAACTCCGAAAAAGATTTTCTGGGAGTGTGATGGTTTTCTGGCGTCGCGCGACGCCAACCGCCCCGCCACCCCCCCCCGCTTAGCCGCTGTTCAGGATCTTGAGGTCCGCCGACGCTGGCCCCCCCACACCAGTGCATGCCTGCGATGCCCACCATGTCGAACGCCCCCCGTTGTCCCGTGTCCCCACCTAGGTGGGGACACGGGACAACGGGGGGCGCTCCTGCCAGATTGCCCTCCCGACCAGCATCCGAGTACGAAAAATCCAACCGGAAGCTCCTCCGGGCAGGTGTGGCCTACGCGCGGCGTCCCGGTCAGGCGGACGGACGACCAACAGTGAGCCGCGCTCGCGCCTCGTGAAACAGCGCGACACAACGAGATTGCCGAACGCTCACTCAGCGCGCGTCTACGGCGCTGGTTCCGGGCGTGACTGCACCACGAGCCGCGTCTATCGGGCTGAGCACATCGAAGTTCGGCGGGCTCCATCGGTGGGTTAGCGGGACATGAACTGGGCACGTCATCGCGAGTGTTCCTGAACTTGGGCGCCTGATCGCAGGCGCCGACCAGCGCGCCGCAACGGAGTGCGCGGACGCTTGGCTCGTCGACGCTCGGGCAGCACTACCGCCGCCGTCCGCAGTGCGCTGCGCTCTGGCGTCGGTGCGACGTTCAAAGTCACGCGTTCCCCGTATCGCTGCATTGCGGCCGCATCTCGAGCCCGAGCGGCTTCGATGGCCGTGGGGTACACGCCGACATGCGAGCCGCCCCTACCGACTCGCGCGATCCATTTCTTCCCGTTTGCCGATGGGCGCACGCCCACGTACTGCGACTGTGTCTTTGTGCGCTTCGTTCGATTGATGACGTTCTCGAGCCGGGTGGCGAAGCGCAGGTTGTCACGTCGATTGTCCAGACGAACGCCATTGCGGTGGTCGACGAATTGACCGGGTTCTGGCTGCATGAGGAGCCGATGCATCTCCACGCGATTGCCCTCAAGTGTCGTGCATGCGTAGCCTCGAGAGTTCAGTCGCCACTTCCATTGCCGAAGCCACCGGGCGTCGGAGTCATCAACGAGCGTGAAGACGCCTGCTCGATTTGCGAGGGGAATCCGAGGCATTTGCGGGTAGGGATTGAGGTGTACCACCACAGAGGTCAGTGGTATCCCGTCGGTCCGGCAACCCCCTCGATTCGGCACACAAACGTCCCGCACGCGAACATGCGAACGCGGTCGCGACCGGAGCCGAGTCCCCGCGCTTAAAGCGCTCCTCCAGAGCGACTGGGCTGCGTCTACCCAATGGGGAAGGCGGTGCCTGCAACTGACGGCCCCTGGCTCTACGGACGTCCCGCCGTTCAACGCACCTAGTCGGCTACGGGCCGCTGCTTCTACCAGCGGCGTTCAGGGCGAGTGATGCTGGCGTGCGACCGCGTGCCCGCGACGGATCGGACAGCTGTTCATTCAGCTCGTCTCGCGCTCCGTGTCGCACTGGCGTCCTGGCGCCAGCGCGTACCATACCCGCAGCGCTTGGCGGTCGGACTCCGTCACGTCATCCGTCGTGACCGACGCCGCCATGATACTAGAGCGTGGCTCAACACTCGGAGGGGTATGGGCAAGGCCCAAGGCATGACCGACTTCGTGGATCGCCATCGCATGCAGGTCCCGCGGCGTTGCGACGCCGCCCGACCTTGTGCGGAAAGCCAAAACCACCTGTGCGTGTCCGATCTCGCCGGTCATCGCGCTGCGCACTACGCCGCTGCGCCCTGCCGGGGTCGCGCCTGGAGCATCGGCGTTGGGCGCAATACGTGCCGCCCACACGACCACAAGGTTTGCGCGGGTCGAGTCGGCAGATAGCTCAAGCTGCACCGCTTCGGTGGCGCCGTTCCAGTCGAGGACCCCGTGCCTGGCCGCGTTGGCTCGGGCGTGTGTCAACGTATCGCCGGCAGCCGGCGGCAGTTGCAGCCACACGCGAAGTGGACCGTGACGCGCGGGCCATCGGACCACAGTCCCTCCATGCAGGGTCACGCTCTGGTTGACCAGTGCGCGTGCTGCTGGTGAGACATGCGCACGCCGCGTGATGCCGTCGACGAATGCCTCGCACGACGGCATCGGAGAGCTGTCGTGCAGCCCGACTCCGGGAGTGACATGTGCGGGGACCGCGCGAGACGACGTACACGCAATGAGTGCGGTGCACAGCGCGAGCACCGGCGCATGCCTGCCACGCGACGCGCGCGCGTCGAGTCGCACTATGCCTTCGCCTGAAAGCGCAGCAACCGCAGCGCATTCGCGATCACGACGAGCGTGCTCCCTTCGTGTGCGATGATGGCGGGCCCAATGCTCGCGACGCCAGCGACGGTCGCCACGACCAGGACGACAATCACGCCGAGCGAGACGATGAGGTTTTGCCGGATGATGCGGTTCGCTTGGCGTGAGAGCGCAATCGCGAACGGGAGGCGACTCAGGTCATCGCCCATGAGGGCGACGTCCGCGGTCTCGAGAGCTGCGGCGGTGCCAGCGCCGCCCATCGCGATGCCCACTGTCGCGTGGGCCAACGCGGGCGCGTCATTCACCCCGTCCCCCACCATCGCCACGGGTCCCGCCGCCGCGAGTTCCTTGATCGCGGTCACCTTGTCTTCAGGCAGGAGCCCCGCCCGCACTTCATCGACGCCAACCGCGGTGCCCACCGCATTGCCGACGCCGGCGTTGTCGCCGGTAAGCATGATGATGCGCTCGATGCCGGCCGCGCGGAGGGCGATCAGCGTCTCGCGCGCATTCGCGCGGGGTTCATCGGCCAACCCGAGCACACCAAGGAATTCGGGGGTATGCCCGACGCGACGCACGATCATCGTACTGCGTCCAGCCTCTTCGAGACGCGTTACAGTATCGCGCACGTCCTGCGGCACGGTCACCCCCACGTCCTCGAACAGCAGCGCGCGGCCGATCTCGACGACGGCGCCGTCCACGGGCGCGCGCACGCCACGCGCGGTGATCGATTGCAGCTCCCCCGTCTCAGGCAGCACGATGGTCCGCTGTTCGGCCGCGCGAACGACGGCCTTCGCAAGCGGATGCTGTGAGCGTTGCTCGACGGCAGCGGCGTTCGCGAGGAGGAAGGCATCGTCCACGCCGGGCATGTGCACTATGTCCGTCACGGACGGCTCGCCCACGGTGAGCGTGCCGGTCTTGTCGAGTGCGACGGCCTGAATCGATCCGAGCGCTTCGAGATGCGCACCCCCTTTGATCAACACGCCATTGCGCGCGGCCTGGCTCACGCCCGCCAGAATTGCACTGGGCACTGACAATGCCATGGCGCAGGGCGACGAAGCGACGAGACAAGAAAGTCCGCGAGCGAACGCCTCCGCCCACGAGAGCCATCCCAGGAGCGGCGGTACCACCATGAGGAGCACCACGCCGATCAAGACCGCCGGCACAAACACACGCGCGAATCGCTCGGTGAGTAGCTGCGTCGGCGCCTTTTGGGTCTGGGCCTCGGACACGAGCTTGATCACGCGGTCGAGCGTGCGATCCCCAACGGCCGCGGTGACGTCGATCAAGAGTGCGCCCTCGCCGTTGACGCTGCCGGCGAAAACTGGATCCCCCGGCGCCTTGTCGACGGGCACGCTCTCACCCGTGATCGGTGCTTGGTTCACACCGGAGCGGCCCTCACGGACGGTGCCGTCCACGGGCACGCGCTCTGCGGGCTTGACCACCACCACGTCGCCGGGCTTCACCGCGTCGATCCCGACGGTCTCCTCGCGCCGCACCCCGTTCTCGGTCCGCAGCACCGTCGCCCGCGAGGGCGCCAGCTCGGCGAGCGCCGAGATCGCGTTCCGCGCGCGTCCGAGGGCGTAGTGCTCGAGTGCGTGGCCGAGGGAGAACAAGAAGAGGAGCAACGCGCCTTCAGCCCACTCGCCTAGCACGGCGGCCCCGATGGCCGCCACGACCATCAGGAGGTCGATGTTGAAGTGGAATTTCCCTCGCCGCAGATCGCGCAGGAAATGCCCCACGTTGTCCCGCGCGCCGAACACGTAGGACAGCACGAAGATCGCGATGGGGATCCACTGTGGCTCGAGCGTGCTCCGCTCCATTAGCCAGCCGGCGAGCAGCAAGGCACCGGACATGAGGCTCCACGCGAGCTCGCGGTTCCGGGTATACCAGCCCGGGGATCCAGCGCCGATCACCGGAGACACCGCGTCGTCGTCGTGCCCGTGCCCATCGTCGGCGGCGTGACGCTCCGCGGGCGCGACAGGTGCCGCGACGGGAGCTGCCGATGCCTCACGCAGTGCCGCGTCGATCTCGGCGTCCGTGGTCACGTGGCGGTCGTACTCGACGCGCGCCACCTGCGCCGTCAAGCTGACCGAGGCGGCCGTCACCCCCGGCACGGCGCGAAGCACAGACTCGAGCCGCGTGCCGTCGTCCTCCGTGGCGACGAGCCGGATCGGGAGTAGCCGGTGCGCATACTGGGCGCTGATCGCGGCACCAGCGGCCCGCGCCACGCCTTCGACGTCGCTCAGCGTGACTTGATCGGGATCGTAGTGCAGACACAGGACCGGGGTGGTGACAGGAGCCGTGCCGCCCGGTTCTATGTCGCCGATGTCCAGCACGTGCGCCTCAACGACCCCTGGCCGGGTTTGGAGCACGCCCACGAGGCGCGCGACACAGGCATCGCGGAGATCGGGGACCTCGGGCAGGAGGAGTGGCAAGTCGAGCCGCGTGACGCTCGCTGTGGCGCTCATTCTGCCGCCTTCTCGTCCAGCTTGGGCTCCCGCTGGCCGGCCCGTCCAAGGCGCGCCCGGATCTCGTCGGCGCTCACCACGGCCTCGTCGAACACCACCTCCGCGATGGCCAGCCCGCTGGAGACCTGCACCGATTGAATACCACGAACACCCGCGAGTGCCTCCTGGATCGCCGCCTCGGCGCCCGTGCCGGCTAAGCCGCGGAGGGGAAAGTGGAGGTGCCCGGGTGTGACGGTGGGCGCCGCGGGCATCCCGGTGGGTGTGTCGTCGTTCATGAGGTCAAGCCGGTCAGAGGAAAACCATTCGCGTTCGTGGCGGCGCGCGCGGCGGTGCGCCGTGCCTCACGTCTCGCGCGCCAAGATTCCCCGGCGGCGAAGAGCACCGGGAGCACGAACAGTGTGAGCAGCGTCGAGGTGACCAAGCCCCCGATCACCACCGTGGCGAGCGGACGCTGCACCTCGGCCCCGGTGCCATGCGACAGCGCGACGGGGATAAACCCGAGGCTTGCCACCAGCGCCGTCATGAGTACGGGACGGAGACGCTCGCGTGCCCCACCCAGCGCCGCATCGATGGGCGAGGCGCCGCGCGCCCGCGCGCGCTGCACGGTGGTGAGCAGGACCAGTCCGTTGAGCACGGCGACACCGAACAGCGCGATGAAGCCGATGCTCGCCGACACCGAGAGGTGGAGGCCGCGCGACCACAGGGCGAGCACGCCGCCCACGGCGGCGAACGGCAGGTTCACGAGCACCAGACCGGCCAACCACCACGAGCGGAGCGACGCCCAGAGCAGCAGCGCGATCAACAGGATCGAGAGCGGGACAACGACCTGCAAACGCGCCATCGCGCGCTGCTGATTCTCGAACGCGCCGCCGTAGGTGACGAACACCGCGGGTGGGACCGTGACGCGCGACTCGATGGCGCGCCGCACGTCGGCAGCGAACCCGCCCAAGTCGCGGCCCGCCACGTTTGACTGCACGAGTGTGTAGCGCTGTGCGCGTTCCCGGCTGACCTGCACCGGTCCGTTCTCGAGGCGGATGTCAGCGATCTGGGAGAGCGCGATGCGCGCGCCGCCCGACGCGCCGCCCACCGGGGCCGGCACCGTGATCGCGCCGATGGCCTCGGGCGACGTGCGGAGCGCCTCCGGGTAGTAGACCGCCACATCGACCGCGTAGCTGCCTTCGATGAGTTGCGAGACCGGCCGCCCGCCCACCGCGGTCTCGAGCGCTTCCTGCACCTCGGCCATCGGGATGCCGAAGCGGGCCATCGCCGCCCGGTCGAGCCGCACGTTGAGGTACCCCTGTCCGGCGGTCTGCTCGATTTGCACTTCGTCGGCGCCGGGCACGCTCCCCACGACGCTGGCGACCTGCGTGGCCACCGCGCGCGTCACCTCGGGGTCATCCCCGAAGATCTTGATGGCCAGGTCAGCGCGGGTCCCCGAGATGAGCTCGTCGAGCCGCATCTGCATCGGCTGCGTCATGCCGATGGCGATGCCCGGCACGCGATCTTCCAGACGCTCGGTGATCTCGTGCTCTAGCGAGTCCTTGGTGAGTCCCGGCCGCCACTCGGATCGCGGCTTGAGCATCACGATGACGTCGGCTTGGTTGACGCCCATCGGATCGCTGCCGATCTCGGCGCGCCCGACGCGGCTGACCACCGTCGTGACCTCGGGCGACAGGCGCACGGTGCGTTCGAGCTCTTCCTGCATCGCAACGGACCGCGTGAGAGACACCGTCGGATCCTTGGTCGCGGCAATGAGCAGCGACCCTTCGTCGAGCTGCGGCAGAAACTCGGTCCCGAGACGCGGTGCGACAAAGAGCGTAGCGATCAGCAGCGTGAGCGCCACCAGCACTGTGATGCCTGGACGAACCATCGCCGCGCCGAGCGCGCGCGCATACCGCCGGTCGAGCGCGTGTTCTACGCGCTGCGCGATCTTGGACTCCCGAGCGCCGCGCCGAAACACCCACGTGCTCGCGGCCGGAATGAAGCAGAGCGCGAGGAACAGGCTTCCGAACAGCGCGATGGCGACGGTGATCGCCATCGGCCGGAACATACGCGCCTCGAGCCCACTCAACGTCATGATGGGAACGTACACCAGTGCGATAATCATCACGCCGAACGCGATGGGGCGCGCAACTTCGCGGGCCGCAGACACGAGGCGCGCGGTGATCCCTTCGCTAGTCGCCGGGAGTTCACCGGCTTCCTCGTCCCCATGCAGCGTGCGGACGAAGTGCTCCGTCATCACAACGGCGCCGTCGACGATCATGCCGAAGTCGATGGCGCCCAAGCTCATGAGGTTGGCCGAGAGCCCGAGCCACCGCATGCCGAGGAACGCGCACAGGAGCGACAGCGGAATCGTGGCCGCCACCAGCAGCGCGGCGCGCACGTTGCCCAGAAACAGCAGGAGCACGGCGATCACGAGCAGGCCGCCCTCGAGCAGGTTCGTCCGCACCGTCCGGAGCGTACCGCCGACGAGGTCCGTTTGGTCATAGTACGGGATGACCTTCACGCCCGGCGGCAGCGAGCGGTTGATGTCCGCGACGCGCTCCCGCACGCGCGCGACGACCTCGCGACTGTTCTCACCGCGCAGCATCATGACGATGCCGCTCACGACTTCGCCCAGCCCATCGTGCGACACGGCGCCTTGCCGGAGTTCCGCCCCATACTCCACGTCGGCCACATCGCCGATCAGTACGGGAACGCCGGCGGTGGTGGCCCGAATGACCGTATTGCGCAGGTCGTCCAGCGTCGCGGCCGCGCCCAAACCGCGGAGGATGTACTGCTCGTCGCGATGTTCGAGGTAGCCACCGGCAGCAACCGCGTTGTTCGACTCGACGGCTTCGACCACATCATGCAGGGTCAGCCCGAAGCTCACGAGCCGTTCGGGTTGCACGACGACTTGCGCCTGCCGCACTTCGCCGCCGAAGCTGTTCACCTCCGTGACGCCTGCCACGCTGCGAAGCTGCGGGCGGATCACGCGGTCTTGCAGGGTGCGCAGCGCCCGGGTGTCCAGCGGCGCGCGGGCTCGCGAGGCCGAATCCTGGAGAATCTTATACATGAAGATCTCCGAACTGGCCCCGCTCAGCGGCCCGAGCGTGGCCTCGGCACTCGGCGGGAGCGCACCGCGGGCGCCCTGGAGCCGCTCACTCACGAGCGTCCGCGCGCGCTGGATGTCGACCGCGTCCTCGAAGACGACGGTGACCGCCGCGAAACCGTACTTGGACACGGAGCGCACCAGCGTCACGTCGGGGAGCCCTTGCAGCGCCGTCTCGAGCGGAAACGTGGCCAAACGCTCGACTTCGACCGGCGACAGGCCCGGCGCCTCAATCAGGACCTGCACCTGCACATCCGTCAGATCAGGAAACGCGTCGACGCGGAGCGTCCGCAGGGCCCAGAGTCCTGCGGCGGCCACGGCCACCACGAGCGCAAGCACCGTCAGCCGCTGCCGGATCGACCACGCAACCAGTCGCTCAACCAGGCCGTTCGGCGCGCCCTGCCCCCCGGCATGGCCGGGGGTGTCGTTCGCCGCCGGGGGCGAATTGTCGGGAGTCGTCATCGGCCTAGTGCTCGCCCAAGCCCGCTTTCGCGAGCTCACTTTTGAGTACGAAGGCGCCCCGCACGACCACGCGCTCGCCGGCCCGCAGGCCGTCCTGCACGACGACCATGGCGGTTCGCTGCGTGACGGAGCCAGGCGGCGACAGCGGGACCGTTCGGACCTCGCGGCGTTCGTAGGCACGAAGTCCTGTTTCGACGAATACGAACCGGCGCTCGCCGTCTGTGACGATGGCGCTTTCGGGGATAGTGAGGGTGCTGCTGCCCGTGCCGCCCGCTGCATCTCCGTTCAGGGCGCGAGTGGTAGGCACATCGAGCCGCACCGTGGCGAACATCCCAGGCCGGAGGCGGCGACTGCCATTCGGCACGTGGATGACGGCGCGCAGGGTCCGCGTCTCCGCGTTCAACGCGTCGCGGAGCCGCTCGACGCGCCCCTCGAATCGCATGTCGGGGAACGCGGCGATGCTGATCGAGGCGCGCTGGCCGGTGCGCACCTGCGGCAGGTTGCGTTCAGGGACTTCGGCGACGACGTCGATCACGGAGAGATCCGCGACCGTGAACACGGGTGCGCCCGCTTCCACGGCCGCGCCGGGCAGTACGTGCGCTTCAATCACGCTGCCGCCGATGGGTGAACGGAGGGACATCGTGCTCGCCGGTTCGCCGCCGCCGGCCGCACGGGCGATCTCTGCCTCGCTCGCCCCCAGGAGCCGAAGGCGTCGGCGTGCGGCGTCGGCGAGGGCACGCGCGCCCGTCTCGTCGGTTGTGCCAGCGAGCGTGCCCACGCGCCGCGTTGCCTGCGCAAGATCGACCTGCGCCGTGAGGTAATCGGGACTGAACAACGCACCCACCGATTGACCAGCACCCACACGGTCACCCTCAACCACCGACAGGCGCTCCAGGCGGCCGGCGATGCGCGAGGACACGAGCGCGACGCGGCGTGGATCGAGCTCCACCTGTCCGGGCACCTCGAGGCCCTCGGCGGCACCGGCGGACGCCGCCGTCGCGACCGGTTGCACTTCGATCTGAGCGGTCCGGAAGGCCGCCTCGGACAACGACACTGCGTCGGTCTCCGCGTGTTCGTCCCCGTGCTCTTCACCGCCTTCCGCGGCCACGGCTGCTCGCGCCGAGGTGTCGCCCGGCGCGGATGCGGTCGCGCGCGTGGCGGGTGTCGCCTGCTCGTCGCCGCACGCGGCGGTAAAGGCCAGGGCCATCAGCAGCACATGCCTCAGCACACCCGTCGCGCGTCGATCCGCGGCGCGCAGGTGAGCGGTCGGACATGCTGGAATACGTTGAAGTGAGAGAGCCATTGGTCAGCGTCCGTCGGACGGAGAAGAGAGATGGGTGTCGCTGCGCTCGTCAGCGCCGAGGAGGTCAGCCCACGCATCGGCCGCGTCGACCAGTGCGCGGATGCGCTCGATCTCGGCACGCGACAGCGCGCGCTCGAAGTCGAGCAATTCCAGCAGGGAAAGACTGCCCGTTCGATAGGCGGCCAGCGCGCTCTCCCGCTCGTCGCGGGCGCCGCGCAGCAGGGCGGCGTCAAAGACCTCAAGCCGTTCGCGTGCGGCGCTGTAGCGCTCGCGCGCTGCCCCGATCCGCGCGCGGGTCTCGGCGAGCGCCGCGTCGCGCACCACCCCCGCCGTGGTGATGCCTTGGCCGGCCGCGGCGAGTGCCAGCTGGTTGCTGCGCGCGGCGGTGAACGGGAGTGACACCGTGACGCCGAAAGACGGCCCGAGCGTCGGCCCGTTGTTCGCTTGGCCGATGCGCTGGATGCCGGCGTAGGCGCTCACCTGCGGACGCTGCTCTGCCAGCACCAGGGCCCGCGCCGCCGTGGTCCGCGCCGCGTCGGTGCGTTGGAGCGTCGCCACGCCGGACAGGGCGAGCAGCGTATCGAGCGAAGGCAACGGGAGCAGCACGGCGCGCCACGCGTCGCCCAACCCGTCGCCGCCGATGGTGTCGATCAGAGCGTCGAGCGTGGACGCCGCGTCCGTCCCGGAGAGCACGGCGGTAAGGCTCGCCCGCGCGCCGCGCGCCTCCGCAAGGTTCGCGCTCCGGTCGCTCTGGACCCGCAAGCGCTCCGTCCGGACACGCAGCACGTCCACGTAGCGCGCTTGCCCGACCCCGAACCGGCCGCGCACCCCGTCCTCGGCACCGGCGAGCAGCTGGTCTTCGGCGGCGAGCCGCAGCGCGATTCGTCGTGCCCCCGCCGCGCGGACGGCATCACGGAGGACCACCCCGTCCAGGCGGCGCTCCTCAAGCGAGACGGCGATGGTCGCAGCCTCGACCTCGACAGTGGCGAGCGCGCGCTCGGCCCGGCGCCGCGGCCCGGTCATCAGATCGCGCCCGACCTCGAGTCGCAGGTTGCCTTGATCGAGGTTGCTCGCCGGAGCTTCTGAGAGGCCCGCGGACAGGAAGGCGGGGGTGGCGGGTCCGGCGGCGGCAGCGCGCGCGGCGGCCAAGTCCACGGTGGCGCGAGCCGCGCGGAGCGTTGGGCTGCCGGTCCGGGCCGCGGCGCGCACCCGGTCGAGCACACCGCTCACGCGGGCGCTGTCGAGCGTAATGCGCACCCGGACGGAATCCGCCGACGATTGGGCGCGGAGCCCCGCCGGCGACGACACGGCGACGAGTGCCAGAACGAGCGCTGCGCGCCGTCGCCACGGGTAGGAAGCGACGGCGCACGGATGGCCGTCGGGTGGTGCAGCAGTCATGGGGGTTCTCGAGAGGGCGAAGCCACAGGCCGCGCACGTAGGCACGGGTGTGGGCGGACGCGATGACGCGTCAGCCGCTCGCGAGGAGGGCGCACGGAGTGCGCGGCGAGGCTGACGCGGCTAGGCGATCAGCACGCGAGGGGGGCGCAGCTGGGGCTCCAGGGCCACGCTGGGCGGGAGTCGGTCGGACTGTCCGGATACCACGGTGGCTCCAATTTCCAAGCGATCCGATGGGCCGTGCCGGGTCGCCAGCGTCCCGCCATGTCCGTGTGCGCAATGGCACAGGTGGATCGTGTGCTGATCCGGTGCGCTGGTCGTGCCAGGCGCCGACTGCGGATCCACATCCATCATCACGAGCGCGCCGGTGCCGCGGGTGTCGCCGGTGCCAAACGCGACCGCCGCCCGCCCGTCATCCGTGCACGGATCGGCAAGCCATTGCTCCGCGCCGGCCACGGTCAAACACAACCCAAGCATCGCCGCCATGAGGCGGCGAAGCAGAGGCGCGCAGGACGAGCGGCGGAGCGCGAAGAACATCAAGATCCGGTAGTGGTGATTCGGAGACGGCGCCCCACTGGGCACGCGAAACACCCGAGCATTGCGGTGCCGACCAACGGACGATATTGTATACTAACGTCTGAACGCCCGTTCAGCCATGCAGCCAACCTAGGAAGCCGATGCGTATTCCGCAACCACCACATCACCGAGCGACCCCCAGCGCCGTGCGGCCCCGCCGTGCATCGGACGCTGGCCGGCCCGCCACGGACCCGTCCATGGCGGACCGGTGTGAGGTCGCCTGTGTGGACGAGGCGAAGGTGGCGCGGGTCCGGGCGGCTGGTCCGCCCGGGGGCACCCTGCGGGCGCTGGCCGAGACATTCAAGGCGCTGGGCGACCCGACGCGGCTTCGCATCGTGGCAGCGCTTGCGCAGGAGGAGCTCTGCGTCTGCGACTTGGCGCACCTGGTCGACGTTTCGGAGTCGGCGGTGTCGCACTCCTTGAGGACGCTGCGCCAGCTGCGGCTCGTGCGTTTTCGGAAGGTGGGCAAGATCGCGTACTATTCTCTGGACGATGCGCACGTCGCGCGGCTCGTCGCGGATGGGGTGGGACACGTGGAGGAAGCGGCACTGCCGCACCGTCCGCCTGTCATCGCCCGCCGCAGCGATGTCGGCCCGGACGCACCGGCCCCACGGCATCACCCTGCACGGAGAACCTCATGAACACGAACGTCGACGCCTGCTGCTGCACCTGCTCGGGATGCACCTGTGCCTGCGGGTGCGCTGCTGGCAACGCGTGCTGCGGCAGCTGCACCGGGTGTTGCTGCTGCGACTGAGTATGCCGCGCGGTAGTACAGCACGGCACGAATGCCCTGTTCCGAGATGGCCGTCGACTTCGACGGCCATTTTGCTTGGGGGATGGCGCCCGATAACGCACACCGCTGTCCAGGCATTTCGCCATCTGCTAGGGCCGCCTCGCGCGGTGACGTCAGCTCAGGCGGCGTCGGGGCGAGCGCGTCCGCGGCGCCCCAGCCATCTGTACACCGTGTGCGCGTAGGACTCGAACGACGCACCAAACCGGTCCCGCAACGCCTGCTCCTCCGCCGGGATCTGCACGCGATCCAGGTAGAGTGCGAGCAGGCCCGGCCCCAGCAGAGCCAGCGGCGAGCCGAGCGCCGCCGCGGCGCCGACCGCCACGACCACGAACCCCAGGTACATCGGGTTGCGGGTCCACCGGTACACTCCTTCCGCGACGAGCGTGGTGGCGCGCTCGGGGTAGCGTGGATCGACGGTGGTGCGCTGTCGTCGGAACGCGGCGACCCCCGCGCTGGCGACCCCTAATCCACCTGCGGCGAGCAGTCCGCCGAGCGCCAGGAGTGCGGTGGACGGGCGGGCGACCGGATCCACTGCGGCGGTCGCAGCTCTCACGGCGAGGGCGCCAACGAGCATGAGAATTGGAGGGACACGCATCAGCGGGATCTACGTGCTAAGTGTCGAACAAAGCCGCCCTGAGTGCGCTCGGGGACGCCCTGATTGCCGCGTCAACGGGGCTACGCTCGCTCGTGTCTCCCCCAGCTTGTCGTCCGCGTGACTGCGTGGTCTTCGCACTTGTGGCTTGTCTGTGGTACGCACCGTCGGCGCACCACTCCGGCTACCGATACCCGTTCTGGATCGGCGGCCACGAACGCGGTCCGATGCAAACCAGCGTCGCAGTGATCTCCGATTTTCGAACGTAGCTCGGGGTGCCAGCACGTGCACGTGTGGTTGTGCGCACAGGCATGTCTCGGCGTCGTCATCTGACCCTCACGCCACGAGGGAGCGCCAATGGTTCGACCTGCCGCCCATTCTCCGACGGAGACCGCGACGGTTCGCAGCTCGCCGGGAGTCCGTCCATCCAGGTGACGCGGCCGCTGACGAGCTGCGCGAGCACCGGCACTTGGAGATCTCGGAGAAGGTCGCGCACACGACGACGGATGGCCGAGTGCTGCCGCTGCGGGCTGCCGGTTCAGTCGTAGTGGCCCACCTTCTGGAGGCCCGATGCCGTACTTCAGCCTTTGGAGACGCCACGTCTTCGCCGGGTGCACTCGGGGGTGCCGGCGGGGCGGTCTCCTCGGGTGTCTGGTTCGCGATTAGGTCGGTCATACTATGAGAGGCCTCGGGTCTCCAGTCCGAGAATGACACGACTGCTGCGCCCAGCGGTGCCAAACGGAGCGCCAGTCTGGCTACGAACAGATCACCAGTGGGTCCTCGTGGATCGCCGCGACGATGCACGCAATGCACTCGGCCATCCACGCGTCGCGCAGCCGGCGGAGCTCCCAGTCCAAGTCATGCTGGATGCGGAGTGCGTCCGCCAACGCGCGCTGTCTGGTGAGCCGGTGGAGTCGGTCGGTCAGCTGCTCGAGCTCGGGACTCCAGAGCACCACGGCCCCGGACTCCACCTGCCGCGCAACGGCTAGCCAGTGGCCCAACGCTTCGGTCACCAAGGCCGCGAGGGGCGCCACTCCCGGGATCTCACGCGCAGGAGTGGTCGCATGCAGTGTCGGTGTCATGCACGGTGAATGAGCGCATTGCGCGGCGCACGCCAACCCATCTCGCGCGCTCGCAGTCGGCGCACCGCGAATAATTCCAAACGCAATAACCACCCTGTGCGGGTGCTCCATGGCGTTTCATATCGCGGTATTTGTTTTTAGGCCCGTCGCACCAATAACGCGGCGCCAATCGTGCGACATCGCAACGACTTACGTGCGCGAAAAATGCCGTTTAATGGTTTCACCCGGCGAAAACTCGCCCGGGGCTAAATGGTTCATCTCTTCGGAATCGTAAAGGAATCGATTTCCCGCGTGAATTCACTCGAGCAAATGGTAGTCGAGGTACGCCATCGTGAGCACCAGAATCTCCGGATGCCGGCGCCATTCGTAAGCGACGCGCGTCGCGCCGAGCCAATCGGGCCGCCGCGTGTGCCAGTCGGCCGCGTGCACCAACATGTGATGCATGCACAGGAAATAGCACAAACGCGCGTATCGATGCTGTGCCGGCGTGCCCGGTCCGACGTGCAAATCGAGGTAATGACGGGGGTGCCGTGGGTTACGCGGACGGTAGTACACGCCACGCACGACGGTCAGAATGTTCAGTGAGGGGTCATCCCACAGCAGCGAGTACAGCGTGCCGCCCACGCTGAGATCCCCGCCCACGATCAGCTCGCGGCCCGAGCCGGGCGTGTGCAGCACCCAATACCGCTGGTGATGTGCGGGCAGGATGGAGCCGTCGCACGGGCCCCCGACCACCGGCTCCGGTCGCGAGTAGGGGCTGAACGAGCCCGCAAGATTAGTCATTCCTTCAAGACTTCGCGGGCAATTGCAGGCGCGCCAACCTCCCCTTCGCGTCGGCGGTGACGACCCGATCACGCTTGCCATCTTGCGCATCGCTCTCGATGGGCGCTTGTGCAACGCCTCGCCCGGGGGGACCGCTGGCTATCCACTCGGTGCTCTGGTGACCAAGTACTTGGCCGACGATGCCTGTGTGTGGGTCCCGGTGCAGCTGCTCCGCCGGGCGGACGTAGTCGACCGACTCGCTCTCCGGCCAGAGTTCACACCCCCCCGAGGTCCATCCTGGGGCCGAGCCAGCCGGTCGTGGCAGCAACCGTTCCTGCGCGCAATGGATGAATCACTCCAAATCCTGCCCTTCGTTCGAACGTTGACTGAATCCCCACGGCGCTACGCGACGGTGAACGCGCTGGCGCCAGCCGGTACCGACCGACCTCGTCGAGAGCGAGCCCTCCGGTAGGGCACGCGTTTCGAAATGGCCGGTGAGGACGTCTTGGACGGCGCCGGTGATTTGTCGGGCGGCCGTCTCCGTTGTGACCGGGGTGCAGGGCAGGAGGGCCCGCAGCTCGGCTATCTGACCGAGGCCGTCGCGTGGACGCGATGCA
The DNA here is from genome assembly GCA_040399825.1 of Gemmatimonas sp. Lineage (GTDB taxonomy): Bacteria > Gemmatimonadota > Gemmatimonadetes > Gemmatimonadales > Gemmatimonadaceae > Gemmatimonas. The sequence goes on along the minus strand of JBBARJ010000002.1, from coordinate 15,675 downwards.
TGGCCGGGCCTGCACCTGCCACGTGCTCCCCGACTAGGAAGCCAGGTCAATGAAGACCCAGACGAGCCAGAACGGCCAAAAGGTCATCCAGAAAAGGCAGATGCCGATGATCTTGAGCGCGGCCCACAGCCATCTGACTAGAAACATTGACGCCTCCGATTGAGTGGAATGGAGGCAATACGGGCGGGCGGCGGCGCACCACAACGTGTTGCTCGTGAATGACATCCAGTCCGGGGTCGATTTCGTACGTCCGGAAATTCACCATCGCTCTGACGTGCTCCACTGCGCTGGCGACCGACGCCCGGGACATCTCTCACAGGGTGTTTCGTTAGTCGGATTCCAACTGCCCCCCGGGGAGCGCCACGGCGACCTCGCCGAGCCAGGCCAGTTCCGCCTCGAACTGGCGAATAGTGAGGCGCACGACGAGCGCGGCGACCACGACCGTCGGCCCCGTGCCGGCCAGGATCGCCGCGAAGGTCGCCCGTTCGCGCATCGCCTCGGCCTCCAGGAAGGCCCGCCGCCGCGCGAGCTGGCGCGCCCGCACCGCAGGGTCGGCGTGCGTCGCGAGCACGAGCCAGGTGACAAACGGCGGGAGCGGCCGCTGAGTCGCCCACTCTGGCCGCGCGAGTGCGGCCGCGTACGCCCGCCGTCCGGCCGCGGTCACGTGGTAGACGCGGCGTTCCGGCCCGCCCTCGGCGGATCCCCATTCGGCGGACCCGCGCGCGCCTGGCTGGCCCGCAACCGGCGGCTGGCGAAGGACTACGAGGCGCGCCCGCAGACGACCGATGTGCTCATGGCCGACGGGATGATCGGCCTCATGCTCCGACGGCTGACTCGCCGCTGTTAGGCTTTCCGAAACACCCTGTCAGCGAGGCTCACCGAGCGAGCTCCGCGAGCGCCCAAGCGTGTACCTCAGGCGACAGGCCCGAGGTGCTGACGACACGCGACAGGGTGCTCTCAAGCGCCGCTGGGGCCAGATCCAAGATGGCTTCCTGCGCGGCGGCTAGGCGCCTCGCTGTACGCGGCGGGCGCGGCCGAGTGATGTCACGGTCGGCCGTGGCGAGGTCGTAGAGCAAGTCGTAGCGCGGCGGACCGCCGTCGGATGGCTGCTCCATCTGCTCTCCTAGAGGCGCACGTCGACCACGATCACGTCCCGGATGACGTCCTCGCCGTCGATGATCACGAGTTCGTCGGTCTGCGACCACTGGCCGCCGTCGAGGCGATAGCCAGCTGCGCGCACCATGCGGAGAGCTTCTGACTTGCTCGAGGCGTATCCGAGCTCGGGGCCCCAATCGTCTCCCCAGTGCGTATAACAGGCGGGGCGTACTACGGCGGGTCTCGAGAGCCCCCTACGGCGGGGAGCAACGGCGGTGGTCGTGGGGATGGTCATGGCAAGGGGGCGAGGGGGGCGGCAGCACGTGCTGCACATCCAGAGTGTAGAGGTCGATGTCGGACCCCGCCAACGGCCGTGCGTCCACCACGGTCGCTGCGCGTTGGGTCCGCCCCCATCAAGACCTATTGCCGCTACATCCGGAGCTTCGTGTACCGGACACGGCCCAGTTTCCACCCGGAATCCCACAAGCTGATCTCCGCGTATCCCTCCTGCTGCTCCTCCCACGGCTTGAGCTTGAGAATGTCCGCCCACGGGCTCCGTTTCGTGGTCCACGCGAACGTCGCGATGTATTGAGTTGCGGAGAGCTTCAAGATGCCGGTCACGTCGCCTATCGAGTTTGTGGACGTGCAGAATGTCACCCCTCGCAGGCTTCCATCCTTCTCGAGCGTCTTCATCATTCCGCACTTGCCCGGTGCATACGGCGGTGGCGTCATCACCGGTACCGAGTCGACCTTCGCGTTGAAGTACCGATAACAGCGCTTGACGTTCTCGGGGTAGCCGGAGCTCGTGTCGTGCTGCGAGAGCATATCCATCTCGTTCAGCACCGACAGCATTTTCAGCTGCATGTCCGGCGCATAGGTCGGCACGTAGTCAGACATGGGCAGCTCACCACAGCCGTACATGTTGCGGTGCGCGAAGATCTCGAACTGCACTGACTGCGAATGGGGCAACGTCTTCGACGCGACGATCTGCGCGCGAGCCCAGGTACGAGTCGGCGGGGCCTGGGCCGTGAGCATCAGCGGGAGAACAAGGGCGAGCAGATGCGCGGGAAGCAACGAACGAACGGGCATACTACTCCAGGAATTGGGGGGCTGACTCGGGCCGATTGCGCGCCGCATTGGACAATTCGGCGCCTGCGGAGCTGTCACGTTCTGGGATCAATTGTTACGGTGAGATGTCCTCCGGTGACCAAGGGTCCCACCGGCAGAGACCATCCTGCCAAACGGTCAGCTCCTGGCTGCGGGCGGCCCTCACGGGTACGCCTTGGAGTTCAGACCAGAGCACACGGGCCCGTGAGACGATGTCGGCGGGGATGCCTGCCGGCGGGCGCAGGACCTCGAAGTGACGGCGGGTGTTATGCATGGGGACAGCATGCTAGGACAGCCGGGCGCAGGGCAGGGCATGTCGCCGGCAACAAAGCCCCGCTGCGACCGGGGTTAGCATGGGGTTAACGGATCGTTTCAACCCGGGTCCGACCGTTACGCTCTCAGAGGAGAAGCGCAATACGGCGCTAGCCTTCCAAGCTTGATGTCGCGGGTTCGAGTCCCGTCTCCCGCTCTGCGAAGAACATCGTCAGTGCACCACGACAACCGCCGGATCCATGCGCATGGGTTCGGCGGTTGGTCGTTCCGGCGAAGTCGGTGGCCTCGAAAAGCACAACGCAAGGGGTTGCCGATGACCTCGAATTCGTCTACGCTTATGCTCTGACGGTGAGCGTACTTCTTGGGGTTGCTCACGTCGTATGCAGGTCGCTCACATAGCTCAGTCGGTAGAGCACATCCTTGGTAAGGATGAGGTCACCGGTTCGATCCCGGTTGTGAGCTCTAAACTTTACAAACGAAAACCCCCATAAGCCGCTGTGGCCTATGGGGTTTCGCGTATCATCGGCCCTTTTAGCCCCAGTTCGGTTATCGCCCAGAAGTGCCCGAAAATGTCCCGAATGGACAAATTCCATTTCCAAGAGATTTCCAAAGGAACCTACGGAAAGCTGCCGATGCCGGCGAACGGGATGCCCAACTACGTGCACCAATGCGGGCATCCCAGCAGCGAGGCTTGGCGCGCGTGAGCGCGTATCCCCGCATTCAGTGCCGCTAGAACAAGGGGGCGTTCTCCACCTCGTCACTCGCTTCCCTCGACGTCCACCACGATGAAGACCAGATAACCGACGGGACGGGGGAGTCGCACGAGGTCGCTCCAAGGTCGAAGGTGACCTGGCAGCCTTCTCGAAGCCGCCCGCGCGCCACAACGAGCCCGGCCGACCCTACGCCGCCGCCACGATTCGTCCCGCCGCGGCGCATATTGCACCCGGCATCCCAGTGTGACTCCCGCCGACGACTATAACTTTCGCACTAATTGAGGCCGCTAGCCGGCCGCAGCCTCCGGCGGGGGCCACCTGCCCAGCAAGTGCTGGGTCGCACGGACGGCCGGACGGGCAGAAATGCGAGATCATCTCCACGGAGCAGCTCTTGTCAGGAAAGGCGACCAGTGGCGGCATCGAGTTCCAGGCAAACGTCACCGCGTTCGTTGCTGTGCATATGCTTGCTCGACGTCCACTCCGATGGACCAATTCCATCGGTCAGGATATTCCAGTCATCTCGCAATCGGAAACAGGCGGTCCTGGTGATGACATTCGTGTCGAGCTCGAGAACTCCGCGCGCGTGTATGAAGGCCAGTGTAAGCGGGGGCTGAACGCTGACGCGCGACTCGCCGACGCCGTAGACATGATGGCTGGGGGGCTATCTCGCCTACCCGACACGCACGGATTGATAATTGTCGATTCGACGTCGTCGGGCTCAGTACGCACCGACCTCCGTGATGATCTCGAACGTCGACGCCAAGGTCTCACGGCAACAAGTCCCGCCATGCAGCGCGTTGACGGCGTCTTGGCGCTGCGAGACGCGAGCGGAACTGTCGACCGCCTTCATGTGATCGTCGTTGATCTTGAGTCCGATCACTCAGGTCATCAAGCGGTTGCTGTAGAGATGCTTCGCGACGTCCTGCTCGATCCCGACCAGGCCGAGGCGGCGTGGAGCGTCCTAGTGAAGGACGCACTTGCCCAGTGTCGCCAGGGCGGACGTAGAACAGCGGAAAGCTTGAAAGCGACGCTCGGTCGCGATGGTATTGAACTCCGAGACGCATCGCGTGGTGCGCGCGTGCAGCTAGAGCGCTTGAACGAGCAGTCGGCTGACATGACCGCGATGCTTCAGACACTCCTCTCGAGAATTCCCGCACCGGCACCTACCGATACTGCACCAGCAAACGATGCATTCGCCAACTCGATTGAGGCGGCCAGATCATTGATCGACACGGGCGAGCCCGCGGCTGCGCTCAAGCTTCTCCGTGGAATGACCGGGATCGAACAGAGACCTGACCACGAACGGGTGCGATATCTAAACCTGGAAGCCGCAGCATTGATGCGACTCGCCAAGACTTCGGAGGCAGTCGAGGTACTCTCTGCCATTCTCGCGCTTTCACCGCTGGATAGAGTAGCCCGCATCAATCGAGCTCAAGCCGCTCTGTCGCAGGACGATCCCAGCCTTGCCCGGGAAATCGCGCTCAGTTTGAAAGAGCTACACGCGACGGATGCATGGACCATCCTAGTTCAGCTCGACCCGGAATCGTCATTCCCACGGGAATTTGACGAGAACCCGGAGGTCCTGACCGCACGAGCGGTGGCTCGCTTGCGCGCTCGAAATTGGCCGGCCGCCGAATCCGACATTCGTCTCGCGATTGTGCACGGTGGGCGGAACAACCAGCGCGACACCTTGCTCGCAGCGTCCGTATACTCCTCTGTCTTCGAGTCACAAGCGCCGGAACTTAACGCGGCGGGGCTCGATGAAGTAGAGCGGTTGCTAGACGCCGTCCTTGCCTCAACGACGGACCACACGCGAAGTCCGATTCGAGAAGAGGCGTTGGTACTTCGCGGTCAAACTGCGCGGTTTCGCGGCGATCTTGAGGCCGCGCTGCGCCACTTCGTCGAGGCGAGCAGGCAGTTTCCCACGCCGACGAACATGTGTCAGGTCGCTCTCGTTCAGATCGAATTGGAGCGCCCCGAGGCAGCCTTGCATACGATGGAGCAGATCAGCGCAGAACCCAACGCGCAATTGCTCGCGCTCCGCGCACGCGCACAGTTGCAGATGGGCGCGTCGGAGGTCGCTCGAAAGACCTGTGGCCGAGCGATGGAAATGCTCTACACAGATCATGCACATCGCGAGGTCGCGCATCTACTGACGGAAGTTGTTATCGAGGGAAGATGGATCGCTGAGGCCGAAGAACTGCTGAGGGACTTCCCTCCTTCGGAGAAGTGGCTGGCCGATTTATTCGGAGCCAGAGTCGCTAGAATCAATGCCGATACCGACGCGGCCGTGATCGCCTTCGCAGGCGCTGTTGCGTCGGCGCCGGATTGGGTGCGACACAAGGTGCTAAGCGAGTATGGCCTCTACCTGCTCGAATGCAATCGACCCGCCGAGGCTGCCGCGCAACTCGAGGGCGGAGGCGCATCGTCCAACCCAGAGCTTCAAGGTGCGCTGGCCCAAGCACTCTACAACGCCGCGGAGTTTGGAAAGGCGTCCGGGCTCCTGGAGTCGGTTGAAGACAGTGGGGCGGCACTCCCAGTGTGGGCACTAAAGCTTGGGACATTGCTCTCCGATTTGACCGACAACGTGCTAGCGTCCGAGCGATATCTCACTGAATGGCGAACACGGGAGCAAAATCGCGTTGATATTGCGCTGAGACTCGCTCTCATACATCTCCGCTTGAGAAAGGAAGATGATGTTCGAACAACGCTGAACGAACTCGTTGCTCGAACTGACCTTTCCCCGGCCCAAATGATCAGCGCCGCCGAACTCGCGCTTCGCATCGGAGATGCGGGCGAAGCACTTCGTCTTGCCTACAACGGCGCGAGCGCTGCGGCTGCACAGCCGGACATTCAACTTGCCTACGTCAATATCTTCACTCAACACGAAGACGACGCAATTGTACAAGATCCGCCCTACGTCGAGGTCAACTCACGAGTACTACTTCGTGATCGCGACGGCGAAAAACAGACGTACTTCATTACCGACGACGCGCGCGTCGAGATTCGTGCCGGAGAATTAGCTGCGACCGATGCCGTCGCAATAGCGCTCGTGGGCAAGCGAGTCGGCGAGTCGGTTGTCCTGCGCCCGGGCACATACTCCGAGCTGGTCCTCGAGATCGTAGAAATCCGAAGTCGATTCGTTCATTTGTTTCAGGACATTCTGTCGAATTTTCCCAAGCGATTTCCCAGCAGTGCGGCGCTTCAAGCGTTCAAGGTTGAACCGGAAGACAACACAGGCGCCCTCAGCGTGTTCACTCGTTCGCTCGAAGATCATGAGCAGTCCGAAAGCGCGTTGGTCGACGCATATGACAAGCATGCGATGCCCCTCGGAATGCTCGCCTTGAAGCTCGGTCGAACTTTGGTGGATGCTTACGGAGCTGTTTGTTCTCGTGCGGACGCACCGATGTTGGTAGAGTTTTCTGACGCGGCCTCGCGAGCGAAGGGGACGCTCGACGCGCAGACGGGGATTGTCCTGACGCGTAGCGCTCTGGTGACTTGCCAGCATCTCAATCTACTGCAAACCCTCTCCCAGCATTTCGCGAAGCTACTTGTTCCCCGGTCGCTAGTTGATGAGCTGCTGGAGGAACGTGAAGGACTTCGAAGATACGAGCGGGGTGGTTATAAGGGAGCGCTGTCTCGCGGTGGCCAGATTCATTTTGTGGAGCACTCGCCTGAAGCGATCCAGTTGCAGATCGTCGCACACGACGAGCTTCTTGCGTGGGTCAGCTCGTCGTGTGTGGTTAGCCCCCGCCCGATATCCGCGCTCTCGGTTGCACAAGAGCGTGCGAGCCTCATCGGTGTGAGTTCTACAGACGCGCTCGCACTTTTGAGCGCCGTAAATACGCAGCTCTATGCCGACGATCTGGGTTTGCGTCGAATGGGCCTCGCCGAGACTGGCAGGATCGGTCTTTCCACCTATGCGCTCGTCGAGTATTTGCGTTCTGTTCAAGTGCTTACGCCTGAACTTGCTGACCGAATGCACGCGTCACTGCTGCTGCTCAATCACGCAGCGATTCCGATCTCGCCGCGGGCCGTTTTCGCACAGCTTCAGATGTCCGGATTCAGGATTGACAAGCAGGTGCAATTTCTACTTGATCGCGTCAAAGCATCGGACTCTGCTCAAGCTGACAAGGCCGTGTTCTTGGCAGAGCTCCTTCGGCTTAGTGCCCTTTCCACGCAGGGCAAGATTCACCTAGGGTCGCTCGCGTTAAGCGCGTGCGATGTCCTTCGGCCGGCCGGCGGTGTGCCCGCGGCGCGTGGGCTACTTCATAAGGCCGCGGAAATGCGCCTTCGCCTGTTGCCTGAGCAGCAAGATGTCGTGCTCGCGATTATCGAGCGGGTCTTCTCGCGGATAGCATAGAATTATACGCCTTGTGTCATGAGTGAAGTCCTCCACGATGCGTCTCGTGAATTCGGGTACCACTTACTGCGCTCGCTTGGTCACAGCTTTTCGCGAGATAGTCAAACGCCTTGTTTTAGCGATCCTCGAGGACGAGTCCCCGCATCTGACATACTTGAACGGGTCACATCAACGTCTGTTTGCAAGACCGAGAGAGGCGTCTGTTGTTTCTGGTCCCGCTTCTGACTAGCGCTGCTGCAATCGCGCTGGTTGGGACTCCCGTTCTGCGGAAGGCAGACTCGGGCTCATGCCATCCAACGTCCCACTGCACACGAAGCCAGCGACCGCCGTTGGCGGACCACTCTGCGGTGAGCAGATCGCCCGCCCTGTTTCACGATTATGGTACTGTTTCGACCCCGACCTCGATTGCAACGCCGCTGGCAGGCCCCAGGTCTTCGGCGGCGGGGGGCACACGATTGCAGGTGACGACGCGGACCTCGGTCGGCTACTCCATCGCGTTATCGAACGGCATGGCTATCTCCTGCCTGCGGCCGTCATTCGAGGTTGCTACCATCAGGCCAGGGTTGGTGACGAGATCGCGCGCTACATCGACCTTCGCCGCGACGGGGATTCACCCGACCAGCATAGGTATCGCCGACTCGGAATATTCATGATGTACTACGTATCTCAAAAGCATTTCCCCGAGGCGCGACTTCGTCGCTTCAATCCGGAGCTTGCCCTAGCCGTTCAGCAGGACTGGCCGCACGATGTTTCGGTGCAGGCGCTCGTACACGACTACATATCCAAGTGGCCTTCCTAGCGGCGGCCAAGAGCAATGATAGAGCGTCGAGGCGCGCGCAGTCCGACCGAAAGGCTGGCCGCATGTCTTCCCTTACCTCCGAGGATCTGTCGCGTGACCTGGCCGCGACCGAGCTCCGCGTGTTCGATCAATGGCGCACCGTCGCGATCTTCGCCGAGCGCGGTTCGATGGTGCTCTGCAGTCCGCGCTTGTCTGAGCGGACGGACCGTGCCTCACGTCTTTGGCTGCTCGTGCGCCGCGTTCGGTCTCCAAAGCTCGCGATTCATCTGCGCGACGAGCTAGTGCGCGTCGAGCAAGACCGCGTCATGGCGGCGCTGCCTTTATCGACGACATGTTCGACGCCGACGCCCTACTCCTCGTGAGTGCGATGCCGACTGGCACCCGCTGATCTACTCGCTGGCAGTAGAGCCTGAGGCAAGTGAGAGTCCGTCGCCGGCGTCGGGGTCGCGTTTAAGTCGGCATTCTCGGTCGGCTATTGGGTTGTCCGTGAGGCTGCTAACCTAGCAATTCGCGCTCACTCCAACCCGGCGCCACGCGCCACGAAACGCCTCAAACGCCGGCGGGCGAACGCTCCGGAGGGCGGCGCGGCCGCCCCGAACCGAGCGCCTAATGGCGCTGGGGCGCGCCCACGTTGGGCGGCCCGCGGTCCTAGAGGCGGCCGGCTTGGGCGGCCACGTCGTACGGGGTGCGTCGCCCTGTCTCGTCGTACCAGACGAGAGGCTCACGCGGGGGGTACACGCTAACCGACCACTCGTCGCCGGCGTCTCCCATATCGGAGAGCTCGAGCAGTCCACCGACCCGGAGCACGCGCCAGCCGGCCTCGCGCAAGAGACGGACTGCCTCAGTCTTACTTCGGGCGTAGCCAGCGATTGGGCAGGGGGTTAGCTCGCCTTCGGTGGTAATGAGGGGTCGCACGGGGACTGGGTCGATCAGGATCTGGCGACGGACTGGTCGGCGGGGCGATTCGGGCGATGAGGTCATGGGAGTGCAGGGTTGGGTTGGGGGCGCGGCGGGATGCCGCCCCCAGAGGATAGGGCGGGGATGGGCCCACCGCTGGTCGGACGCCCGCGTTCCCGTAAAGTCGACGGCGACGAAACCGGCGGCGCCGGAAGTCATGGATTGAGGGCGGGCGAACCAGCGGTTCGCCGCTCCTTGGTTGGCGTTCCGATCAAGGATCGTTTGCCGCGGGTTCGCCGAACCAACAGTGCACCCAATCGGTATGGCCAGACGCAGAAATCGGCGCGGTCCCTGTGGATAGATTGGGGAACCTCCTCCGCTCGGTGGGCGCATCGGGTCGGGGCCTCGACGGGGTGTGTGAATTCCATCCAGCCGGAGTCGCGCTACGGTGCGTGCAGGTGCAGTCCGCCGCGGAGGGCGCAGCCGGTTCTCCGGCGCCGCGTTACCGCCTCCTCGCCGGATTCGCGTTTCGGGAGCACGCGCTGGCCGAGAACGCGTACGCTCACTTCGGTCGGCCGGACGATGCGTTGGCGCTGCGCGTCATGCGCGCGCACCCCAACGACGAGGACGTGCAGCTCCGGGCCAAGGTCTTCGACCGCCGCCGGCTGGCCCGCTGGGCACGGCACGGGATGCCGCCGAGCGACGGAAGTTGGCCAGGGGCGTGACACGCGGGTGCGCGAACGAGGTCATCGCAACCAGGGGCAAACGGATCATCCTATACAGGTCAATCAATGACCTCGCTCGATTTGCGCCTATGACCTGTTTCGACCGACGCAATCATCTTTGTGATCACGACATCCGCGTCGACCAGAGCGCGCGGACAGAACCTGCCACAGACCACGTGCACCACACGGCCAACACGCAGTTCGCGCCGATAGCCGAGGTCGCGGCGCGCCCCTAGCCAAATGCCCGTGCTGTAACGTGCGCTGCCAGCGCGAGATGCGGCGGCGTGCGCTCAAGAGTATTGATTACGCCACAGTCAACGGCTGGAGTGGACAAACGCAACGGTGAGGGTAGGCTCGTCAGCGCCAACCTCGCGTCAGCCAGGGCCGTACCCTCACCACTGCTCCACCGAAGTGTCGCGTCGGCATGGCGATACGTTGCCCCATCAGGGCGCGGACCAAAGACGCCATAGACCAGGCCCAGTGGTGACGAACACAACGGCCGACGCAATCGCTCATGTCGGCCGCTCCCTGGCTTGCGCCTCTCACATTCACCTAGGCCGACACCTCACCAGGCGCCGGGTGTCCCCTCAGTTATAGAACGGACTGGCAACCTCCAGTGCCGCGCTGGCCGCCTTGAGTCTCGGCTCCATGAGCTCCTTCGCCGCCGCCTTTCGCCGCGTCCTGAATGGGGCGGGTGACGTCCATCACTGCGGGAGTGGCAGCAGAAACCGGTCGATTTCGGCCAGCACACCCTTGAAATTCCCGGCCGCTTTCAAAGCGCCGGGGTGGTTCCGCAGTCGTTCACGGCAGCGAGTCCGACCGGCGGAATCCGACGGAACTGACCAGGAGCAGCATCCAGTTGGCCGGACTGTCGCCCTTCTGTCCGCTCGAACGGTGGCCGCAGCCGGCGAAAAACTGACGGGAGTGGTGGCTGGTTTTCTGCACCGCGCGCAGCCTTGGCCGGCGATTCTTGAGCAGGACTCCATGCTCGTATTCGGTGGAGTTTCTCTGACCAACACCGCCTCCCACCCTAAGACTGGCGTCGACTCTACACTTCGTTTCGAGCGGTACCACCCTCTCGCCAATCTGAAATCGGCGGCCATCGGCGCACCGGCACGATCAGATCGTCGCTCGATGCCGGGACGGTGTCCGATGGGCGCGGCCGCAGATCGAGGCGACGGGACCCCTCCCGACGGGACGGCACTCCCGGCGGTCGTCCCAGTTGGCGGCGCGCGCGACACCCCCGTAGCGGACGCGCATCGGTCTTCGCAGTGAACGCAGCGCCCAAGGTGACGGCGACGATCCCGAGCGAGCACTCGCATCGGTCGCGCGTCGCTTCTGCACCGCCTCACAACGTCATCGGCGGCGCCAGTGCACCGTTCGCTGACGATCCCTCGCACTGCCGCGACCCTTACGTACCCGCGAGAGAGGCGCACGAGACGCAGTCTTGATGCACCTCATCCAGCGCCGGTCTTGCACCGACACACGACGCCTTCGATTCCACTTCCATACCACTGGGCGACCAGTCGTGTGCACCGTGAGGCCTCTCAGGAGAGACCTTCGCATCCTGACTCACCCGAACGGCGGGGTTGGCACCCAGACCGCCGGGGAGCTGTCTCCCTCTCGGAGTCCCACCCGATTTCGCCTAACATGGCAGATCGGCGATCACCGAATCGCGACGGCCCACCCGAGCCTCACGAGCGACCTCCACACGCCTGAGCCCTCCGCGCGCCGAGAGACTCCGCTGCAGATTCGAAGTTCGTGCCACTGTGGGCCACCTCGAAGAGGCGGTGCACACCCGTCGGCACGCCGTGTCATCACCAATGTGAAATTGCCCAGAATCACCAAGAAGAATTGCACACTTGGGAGCTTTCCTGCGGGGCCCTCCGGCGGACGCATTTCGGCGGGCAGCTCTTTGGAGCTCGACTCAAAGTGCCAGCCACGCAATGCCGCGGAGGTGGGAGCAATAAGGGCACTTTATGGGGCTGGGGCTCTTCGGCGGCCCGCCCAAGTAGCGCGTTGGCTCGCGCCGCGGCCGACGCCCACGCTCCGGCCATGAAAATCATCGCGCAGTCCCGTCCCTGCGTGGGCGGGCCACTTGACGGCTGCCTGACATTCGGAGGGTGGTCCCGACTTTGGATCATCCTCGAGCGGGAGGGGCTTCGCCCCCCCGCCCCCCCGGACCTCGCGCCGCCCGAGGAGGGCGATGTCGCTCCTGTGGTCGGATTCGCTACCGTCTCCCGCTCCGACTCTGACCTTGGCTATGCGGGGCTCGAGCTCGTGCTGAACACCCTTCAAACGCCGGACGAGGCGGTGGGCGAGATCGAGGGCGTGTACGTGCATCACGACAAGGATGACCAGTGGCGTTGGCTTCAGCTCCGGGCAAGCGCTCCTCCGGCCCCCCGCAGTCCGGCGGCACGATACCTAGCACTCGCCGAGTTCTGCATTCGCGAGAAAGCATTGGAGCAGCGAATCTTCGAGCAGATCGGACAGCCTGGCGACGCACTCGGCGGAAGAATTATCACGCTGTTCCCGAGAGATTCCGATCTGCAATTCCGCGCTAGCGGGTTCGCGGCCGTGAGCCGACGGGTTCTTGGGCGCCCGGAGCTATGGAATCGGCGCCCATCACCCCCGCCGCCACCTACCCAACCGAAGAAGCAGCCACCGTCCAGCGAGCCGCCAAGCGGTGCGTAAGTGGTACGTGAGCAATGCTGGACCGGCGCCCAGCGTCGCCTTCCAGGCGCCTTTGTCGATACCTAAATCCCAACCTTCCGAGCATGCGGCGCAGGGGTAGTCCCCCCGAGAAAAGACTGTCGCCAAAAGTGGAATTTTCTCGAACGCTGATTCGAGTTCCGCTCTCGATGCGGCCGCGTGAGGGGTACCCACAGTCTAGGTCAGTGTTCGTAACCTGCTAGTCTTGCCACGACCTCTACAGCGTCTGGTATGGTGCGTGTGCCCACTTTGCCCTGATTCGATGCAGCACACGCCCGTGATCAACCTCTGGGATCCACCGTCATCCGTGAATCGCAAGCTGCTGTCGATAGCGTCCGTCGTCTTCTTGCGAATGATGCGTGAGTCACCCGACGTGCGATATACCTCGCGATCAGAGAGCGGTATCGTGGTCGATTACTTCGGCCGCGTCTGGTACTCACGAGAGCAGTATCCAGATGGATGCTAGATCGGTGGATTCGTCTAGCCGTTCACGTCAATTTGCCAGACGCAATCTGTCGTCGAAAGCAAAACGAGGCCTCGCCCCATAGAGGGCCAGGCCTCGTTCCGCTAGCGTGCCCCCACTACCGGAGAACCGTTCATTCTACATCTCAAGATCCGGCCGGAAGGTAGCACGACCTGCGCCTAGAGAACGCAGTTCATCAACCGTCGAGGATGCGCCGCGCCTCGTGCTCAAGGTCATAGCCGGTCAGGCCGCCTGGACTCATGCCGCTAAGGCCAAGTCGCTCGCGACATAGTGCCTCCAAGTCGAGCCGCTGCGCTATGCTGAGCGACTGGCCACTGGCCCGCTCAATCTCCCACGCCAAGTCGGCGGCATCCTGGCTGGTGCCCCCCTGCGTTTGGCCATAGCCAACGTTGTGCTGCACGCTCCACGAAACGGGGTCCATCTCTTCTCCGTGTAAAAAGGGTTCCACGGCCCGGTCGCCGCGGTGTAAGCAGGTTGGCGGCCCTCACAGGCGCGCCACAACGCCTCGCCAACGGTTCCGGCAGGCCACTAGCTGTGAAGCAGAGGCCCCTCACCGAGGCGAGCACCGTGCTCCATCCCGATGGATCGGTTCGAGTCCGCTACACACTGAGAAAGGGAGAAGAGATCGTCACCGTGTGTGGGGAGCGGATCTCGCGCGCGCGCCATTAGTCACCGAATGCCGGAGACGCTCGGCTGTATTGAGCGTGTTCGTCGGTGTTACTCAGCCAGCCTCGCTGTACGCGGCAGCTACGGCTCGCCTCCGATTTTCTGTGAGAAATGTCACACTTGGATTCGTTTCCACGAAAAAACCGGCTCAATTAACGGGGGGGGCAGCAGTGCCCCCAACCGCCATTTGGCGGGTCCGCCTCATGTGCGGCCGGTAGCATATGCAACTGCGAGCACCAGATCACATCGCGGGTCGCAGCCGATATGGCCTTCTCGAGCGCCCTCGTCAGCATGCGAATTGCCGCGGGATCCTGAGCGCCGAAAGCGGATTCGATTTCGAGGCGAACCTTGGCGTCGAGCTCCCTCGGGACGGACGTACAAATCCCGGTGGCAGGTAACGCTGCTTGCACCGCCTCGTCGACACGGGCTCGAATGGCGGGAAGCAGATCGCGAAGATGTGCCATCCGGACGAAGCGTGCGAGGCGGAGTGGCTCAAGTGGCGCGAGCGCCGCTGAGATGTTCCACGGGTGGGTTCGGACATCCGCTGGCAATCCCAGTAAGTGGCGCTCTGGGTCGTCGCGCTGCCAGTCCGGTTCCACCGGAAGCGAAAAGATGCCGGCAGAAACACGCGCCATTGAACGTTTCGCCTCGATAGCGTCCGCCACACGCCGTCGTAAGTAATCGAGGGCGAACACCGGCGGGCTGACCTCGGTCGTGAAACGTTGCGCAGACGTTTCCACTTCGGGCCGCAGCTTGGTATTCCACACGTGGCGCGAGACGCTGGGCTTCAACGTCTTCGCAGATTCCGTCCTGATCCATGCATCCGCACCTGACGATACCACGCGGTCACCCACCAGGTCGATTTGCACCCAATAGTCACGACACTTTCTGCCCTGCGCAAAATAGTTTGATGCGAGGCTGAACGATTCCGGGAGCTGCGTCCGTAAAAACTGCATATACGCTGCGACACTGTCTCTCCCGACCACGCGACGTCGACTGGAGCCCGCGTCATCGTCCGTCTCCTGCTGACAGACAAACCTTGTCATTGCACGCTTGGGGAGCGGCAGTCGAAACGTTTGCGCATGAACGTCGGGTCGACAGCGACTAATCACTCGCCGGTAGGTTTGATCAAATCGACCGTTCGAGTGCTCGAACGCCAGCAAAGCGATCTGTTCTAAGCGCCTCACGAAGAATTGGAGGATGTGCACCCCGAAATCCACCAGCTTGACGGGATCAATGCGTACGGTCTTTGTGCGCACCGTAACCTCCACGGGGCATCCTGCCTTTGCCCGCGCTGCGACGTCTTTAGCAAGGTCAACGAGTGGCTTCACTTCGCTCAACGTAAGGTGCGGCGTGTAAAGGTTACGCGTCCTCATGTACGCGCGGCGCCGCGCATATACGCGTCGTACGACGTCTTCACAATCGGCAAGGAGGCGTCGCTTGTCTCGAGCCGCGTTCCAGTCTTTTGACCAGTTGTTGTGGTTGGCGGTAAGCCAGTCTTTGGCCAAGCGCACAGCATCCTCTTCACCCAGCGACTCCCACCACCAGTGATAGGCAAGGGCCCGGATCGCGCGCCGCCGCTCACCATAGGCGAGAAGGCCATGCTCGAGATATGGCTGCGCGATGGTCCGTGCACTTACCAACACACCATCCGGACGGGAACGACGGACGATGGGGAGCTTCAGTGCTTGCTTTCGCCACGCGAACGCGTCGGCGTATTCGAGTTCCCCCGATGCGAGCTGATCCTTGACGTGTCGTAGCGCGCGCACCCCGAACATGGTGCAGTCTGAACCGCCCCGGGATTACAGGAGGCTCCACTTTGTGAGAACTTGGAGTCATGG
>JBBARJ010000001.1:0-48667 GCA_040399825.1 Gemmatimonas sp. | reverse complement strand
TGCTGCGTGAGTTGGAAGGCAAGTCGTACGAGGAAATCGCCGAGATCACCGGCGTGAACCTCGGTACCGTCAAATCCCGTCTCAATCGTGCCCGCACGGCCTTTGCCGACATCATCGCGCCACTGGTCCGATAGACTCAGGTCGTAGGAGCCGCTGTCGTCACCCCCCGCCTGGGATTGCCATGGCGGGGGGTTGTGCGTTTCCATACAGACTGAGCCGTTGTTCCGGACCGCGGAACCGCACCTGAGGCCACGGGTATCCTGCCGTGAGAGCGTCCGCGATGCCTTCTACACGAGCCAATAGCGTACTGATGGACTGCAAGAGCTTCCGAAAGCAGCACCTGGCGTATCTGGATGACACCATGCCTGGCGACCAGATGGCCGCCGCGCAGTATCATGTGATGGTATGCGACGGCTGCGCCGCGCACGATACGCTGGTGCGTCGATCGCTGATGGTCGCGCGCAGTATGCCCATGCTCGAACCCAGCGCGGACTTTCAGGCTCGGCTTCGCGCCCGATTGGCCGAATGCCGCGAGGAGTGCCGCGACGAGCGGACCGCGATGGCTGCCCGGACTGGCCTGCTCGACGCGCCCCGGTCGGCCGCCTCCCGGAATTCGCGCGTGGTGATGGCGGTTGCGGCCAGCGCGATGCTTGGCGCGTTCGTCTGGCAGGAGTGGAGTACCACGGCCCCGGAGCTCTCGATGCAGCCCGTGATCGCCTCGCAGCCGGCCAGGCCGACGCCGGTTTCGTATATCACGCCCGAATTGATGCAGGCGATGGCGACCGGTAATCCGGTCTGGCCGGCGGCCATGATCATCGAGGAGGCCCCCACGCATTTCGAGCGCAGCGACTTCACCCAGGCGAGCTTCTCGCCATTGCGCTGAAGTTCGACCGGCGGTCCCTTATCTTGATGGGATGGCCAAGGAATCGTCGCCCCTCCGCGTCGTGCAGGCCGCGATTCAGTCGCGGAGCTTCGCGCCTGTGTATTACCTGCACGGCGACGACGATTACCTGAAAGACGGCGCGGTGCGCGAGCTGCTCGAGGCGTCGATCGACCCGAGCACCCGCGACTTCAACTGCGAGATCCGCCGCGCCAGTGAACTGGATGCCGAAGCGGTGAGCAGCTTGCTGTCGACGCCGCCGATGCTGGCTGAGAAGCGCGCGGTGGTTTTCCGTGATGTGACCGCCCTCAAGAAAGCGGCGCGAAAGCAGCTCGACCAATATCTCAAGCGACCGGCCAGCGACACGCTGCTGTTGTTGGTGAGTCCTGCCGGCACGAAGGTCGACGCGGCGCTCGCTGCTGCTTCGGAGTCGCTCGAATTTGCGCCGCTCACCCCCGAGCGTATCCGCCGATGGATTGCCCATCATGCAACGACGGTGCTGGCGGTGAACATTGCCGACGACGCTGCGCAGCTGCTGCAGCAGGCGGTCGGTAACGATCTGCATCAGCTGGCGTCGGAGCTCGACAAGTGCGCGAGTTACGCCATCGGGGTCGACCGGGACATTCGCGCTACCATCGATGTGGACATCGTCTCGGCTGTCGTGGGGATCCGGCGTGGCGAAACGGTGACGGATCTGCTCGATGCCGTGGCACGACAGGACGCTGCCGCCGCGGTGACGTTGGTGGCCCACGTGCTTGGGCAGCCGAAAGTGACGGCGGTGCAAGTCGTGATGATGCTGAGCACGCAGGCGTTCGCGCTGTCGTTCGGGCGCGCCCGGCGTGATGCGGGGATTCCCACCAATCGGTTGCCGCAGGAGTTCTTCGCGTTCCTCAAGGAGACCGGTGGGTATCCCGGCCGGCCGTGGAACGAGGCGGCGTCGGCGTGGACCAAGGTCACCGAGCAGTGGAGTGCGGCGGCGTGTGAGCAGGCACTCGAGTTGTTGCTGGAAGCGGATATCGCGCTCAAGGAAACCACGGTCTCGAATGCGGAGCAGATCCTCATGTCCCTCGTGCTCAGCCTCTGTGCCACGCGTCGCCGGAAGGCGGCATGATGGATCGCGCGACGCGGATGATCGTGGCCACCGGTTGCGCCGCGATGGTGTGGATCGCCCCGATGGTGTCGGCGCAGGTGACGCCGGCGGTGGAGGGCACCACGGCGCGTGCCCGCGCGATGGTGGATGGCGGTGATGGTGCCGCGGCGCGTACGCTGCTGGATTCGCTCGTCGGTGCCGTGCCGGTGGGGACGTTCGACTTTGCGGAAGCGTTGTATTGGCGCGCGGTCCTCGCCGAACGCATCGGTGACGCGGAGCGCGATTGGAAGCGACTGGTAATCGATGTGCCGTTGTCACCGCGTGCCCCCGACGCGTTGGTGCGCTTGGGCGAGCTGGATATGCTGCGCGGACATCCGGCCGAGGCGCGCGTGTATTTTACGCGCTTGCTGCGTGACTTCCCGAGTGGCGTGTATCGTGCGAAGGGGCTGCTGTGGCTGACGCGCAGCTACTTCGAAGAGCGCAACATGGCGGGTGGTTGCGGTGCGCTCGATTCGCTGCGCGGCGTCGAGATCGCGGAAGGCGAATTGCGGCTGCAGTCGGACGAACTGCAGCGCCGGTGCACGGGCGTGATGGCGACCAGCACACCCGTGGCGAGCGAGAAGCCGGCGGCATCCGAGAAGTCGGTGCCATCCGGAAAGCCAGCGATTTCTGCCAAGCCGGTGGAAGGATCGGGACGCTACTCCGTCCAGCTGGCGGCGTACGATACGCGTGCTGACGCCGACAACGCCGTGCAGCGTCTCACCAAGCGTGACATCGACGCGCGCATCGACGGCGAGCAGAAGCCATTCCGCGTGCGTGTGGGTTACTACGCGACGCGCGCCGAGGCGGCCAGTGCGCTGAACCGCCTGAAGAAACTCGGGTTGACTGGCTTCGTGGCGGAGCGCACGCCGTGAGTGGTGCGGCCACGCCGTTGATGCAGCAGTATCGGGAGATCAAGTCGCGTCATCAGGATGCGATTCTGTTTTTCCGCATGGGTGATTTCTACGAGATGTTCTACGATGACGCCGAAACGGCGTCGCGGGCGATCGGCCTCACGCTCACCTCGCGCAACAACGGCGGGGCGGCGGAAGTGCCGCTGGCGGGCATTCCGGTGAAGGCGGCGGCGGAGTACCTGCGCCGTCTGGTGGGACAAGGCTTCCGCGTCGCCATCTGCGAGCAGGTGGAGGATCCGAAGTTCGCGAAGGGTCTCGTGAAGCGCGAAGTGGTGGAGACGATCACACCGGGCGCTGTGTTCGCCGATGATCTGCTCGATGGCGCGCGCGCGAACTACGTGTGCGCCATTGCGACCGGTCGCGACACCTCGCGCGACGGATTGCGCGAACAGATCGGCATCGCGGCGGCTGACTTGTCCACGGGTGAGTGGCGCCTGTTTCTGGTGACGCCGATGGATGCGTCCGCGGTGCTGGCGCGATTGGCGCCGCGCGAACTGCTGGTGGTGCGTGGGGTGTCGCACCCCGAGCTGGCGGCAGCGATGACGGCCGTGGACAACGTGCTGGTGACCGAGCGCGAGGGGTGGGAATTCGACGCGCAGTTGGCGAGCGATGAACTGGCGCGACAGTTCGATGTCCGATCGCTGGAAGGCTTCGGGTTGGGGAGTGACGATGCGGGCGCGATCGGCGCCGCGGGTGCGCTGTTGCGCTATCTGCGTGAATTGCAGCCGGGCGGATTGCCGCACCTCGCGCGTCCGGTGGTGGAGCGTCCGGGCGGTGTCATGCCGCTCGACGAGATGACGCGTCGTAATCTCGAGCTCGTCGAGTCGCTGCGTGGTGGTGAACTGGCGGGTACGTTGCTGTCGGTGCTGGATCGCACGACCACGCCGATGGGCCAGCGCATGCTGCGGCAGTGGCTGCTGGCCCCGTTGCTCGAGCGTGGTGCGATCGAATTGCGTCTCGATGCGGTGACGGTGCTGGTGCGTGATCCGGTCGGGCGCGCCGGTGTGCGTGAGGCGCTCGATGGCGTGCGTGACGTGGAGCGACTGGCCAGCAAAGCGGCGGCGGGCCGGGCCACGCCCCGTGAACTGCGCGCCCTCGGTGATTCACTGGCGCGCTTGCCGCAGGTGGCCGACGCGGTGCGCGCCGTGCTGACGCACGCCGCGCAGGGCAACTCGAGCGGCGGGCTGCTCACCGCCATGCTGGATGATTGGGATGACGGTCGTGACTGCGCTGACCGACTCACGACGATGCTGGTGGAACGCCCGCCGCTCATGATCGGCGAAGAGGACACGATCGCGCCGGGTATGGATGCCGATCTCGACGAGCTCCGCGCCCTGCGTGACGGCGGCAAGGATGCGATCGCGACGATCCAGTCGCAGGAGCGCGCGCGCACCGGCATCCACTCGCTCAAGGTGGGGTACAATCGCGTCTTCGGGTATTTCCTCGAGATCTCGAACGCCAACAAGCATCTGGTGCCCGACGACTATCAGCGCCGTCAGACGCTGACGGGGGCCGAACGGTATGTCACGCCAGCCCTCAAGGAATATGAGGAGAAGGTGCTCAGCGCGGCCGATCGCATCGAGACACGCGAGCGCGAATTGTTCGAGGGATTGCGTCGTGATGCGGGCGCGGCGATCCGTCGGTGGCAGCAGGTGGCGCGACGGGTGGCGACGATCGACGTGCTCACGGCCTTCGCCGACGTGGCCGAGCGCGAACAGTACGTGCGCCCCGAGTTGAACGACGGCTTCGACCTGGAGATCGTGGCGGGGCGACATCCGGTGGTGGAACGGATGATGGCGCGGGAGAAGTTCATCCCGAACGATCTCGTGCTCAGTGAGAACGGTCAGATGATCGTGCTGACCGGTCCGAACATGGCGGGCAAGAGTACGATTCTGCGTCAGGTCGGATTGATCCAGCTGATGGCCCAGGTCGGCGCCTATGTGCCGGCCCGTCGGGCCAAACTGCCGATCGTGGACCGCTTGTTCACGCGCGTGGGTGCCAGCGACAATCTGGTGCGTGGCCAGTCCACGTTCATGGTGGAGATGAGCGAGACGAGCGCGATTCTCCACACGGCGACCAAGCGCTCGTTGGTGCTGCTCGACGAAATCGGTCGCGGCACCAGCACGTACGACGGCGTGTCGATCGCCTGGAGCGTGAGCGAACACCTGCATGATGCGATCGGCTGCAAGACCGTATTCGCCACGCACTATCACGAGCTCACGCAGCTGGCGAGCGAGCTGAGTGGCGTGCGCAATTTCACGGTGGCGGTGCGCGAAGTGGGCGATCAGGTGCTGTTCCTGCACCGGCTCATTCCCGGCGGCGCTGATCGGTCGTACGGCATCGAGGTGGGACGTCTGGCGGGACTACCCGCCGCGGTGATCGCCCGCGCCAAGGAAGTGCTGGCGCTGCTCGAGGGTGAAGGGGAACAGATGGCGGCGCGCCTCACGGCCGATGGACTGGCGGTGCCCAAGAGCGTGTCGCGCAAGGGGCCGCGCATGAAGCATGCGGGTGCATCGACGCCGCAGCTCGGTTTCTTCGGCGACGTCGCAGCACCGGCGGCCCCCGATCCGGCGTTGACCCGTCTGGCTGACGCCGTCGGCGCGCTCGAGCCTGATCAGATGACACCGATGCAGGCGTTGACGGCGTTGGCGTCGCTCAAGCAGTCGCTCAGTGACTGACCGCATGCCACCACAGAAGCCGACCAAGGCGGAGCTGGCGGCAGCGGTCGATCTGATCGTGCCGGATCTCGTCGCGCCGGGA
The DNA here is from genome assembly GCA_040399825.1 of Gemmatimonas sp. Taxonomy (GTDB): domain Bacteria; phylum Gemmatimonadota; class Gemmatimonadetes; order Gemmatimonadales; family Gemmatimonadaceae; genus Gemmatimonas. Next base: position 42,984 of record JBBARJ010000001.1, on the reverse strand, counting down.
CTGCGGGTGCTGTTCTGCGGCATCAACCCCGGGCTCTACACGGCGGCGATCGGTCATCATTTCGGCCGGCCGGGCAATCGCTTCTGGCCGGCGCTGCACGGCGCCGGCTTCACGCCGCGGCTCTTCGCGCCGTGGGAGGAGCGGGCGCTGCTTCCGCTCGGCATCGGCATCACCAACATGGTGGAGCGCACGACCGCCACGGCGGCTGAGCTCAGCCCCGATGAGTACGTGGCGGGTGGCCAGCGCCTGCGTCGGTTGGTGGAGGCGCAGCGGCCGCGCGTGGTGGCGTTTCTGGGTATCGGCGCCTATCGCTCGGCGTTCGGGCGTCCCAAGGCCACGCTTGGATTGCAGGAGGAGCGGCTCGCCGACTCGGCCTTGTGGGTATTACCGAGTCCGAGCGGCTTGAACGCGAATCACCAACTGGCGGATCTCGTGACGTTGCTTCGAGCGCTGCGCGAGTGGGTGGATGGATAGCGCAGTCGTGTTTCCGTTGGTATCCGTTCGTGTCCGTTCATATCAGTTCGTGTTGTCGTGGTCCGCATTTCTCACCCTGCTGCAACTCGACCGATGGCTCTTCTCTCCAGCATGCGACGTTCGCGCACGGCCTCGGCCGTGATTCTGTTTGGCACGATCGCCTTCGTGTCCACCGCCGGCGCGTTCGGTGCGTGCGGTGGGGATCGTGGCGCGGCCAGTGCCGATGATGGTGATACGACCGGCATCGTGGCCGCGCGCACGCCGACCTACAGCTTCGAGGTCGTGCAGAGTTATCCGCACGACCCGAAGGCGTTTACGCAGGGATTGGTGTGGCACGAGAACCGGCTGTTCGAGAGCACCGGTCAGGTCGGCTCGTCGAACATTCGCGAAGTCGAGCTCAACTCCGGCCGCGTGATCCGGCAACAGGATCTCGAAGCGCCACACTTCGGAGAAGGCATCGTGCTGTTAGGCGAGCAGCTGTTCCAGATCACGTGGACGAGCGGCAAAGCATTCGTGTACGACTGGAAGACCTTCACGCGCACGGGCCAGTTCACGTACGACGGCGAAGGGTGGGGACTCACCACCGACGGGTCGGCCATCATCATGAGCAACGGCACGTCAGCCCTCGTGTGGCGTGATCCGGCCACGTTCGCCGTGCAGAAAACGATCACCGTGACCGATCATGGCACCCCTGTGTCGCAGCTCAATGAGCTCGAGTGGGTGAAGGGCGAGATCTGGGCTAATATCTGGCAGAGCGAACAGATCGCGCGCATCGATCCCGCTACCGGCAACGTGACGGGATGGATCGACCTGAAGGGGATCCTGCCCTCGATCGATCGCACCGGCAGCGAAGATGTCATGAACGGCATCGCCTACGATGCCGCTCGCGACCGCCTGTTCGTGACCGGGAAGCTGTGGTCGAAACTCTACGAGATCACGCTCAAGCAGCGTTCGTAACGCACCGTACCGCTTTCGTCAGCGCCGTCGCTGTCAGCGCAACCGCACCAGCGCGTATTTGAGCGTGCTGGGCGGCAACGCGCCGCTCGACGACACGATGACCACGGCACTGCGTCCAGCCGGAATGCCGAAGCGGACGAATGAACTCGTGCCGCCGGCCAGCAGGACGCGCTGCGGTGAGCCGGACAGCAGCGAGCGCGTCGCGATGGGATACACCCCCAGTGCCGTGCCACCAGAGAAGCGCAGTCCAGGATAAATGCTGCGGAAATTCCACGACGGCATGATGTAGCTCTGGGACAATGCCGCCGTCGTGGTCGGTGAGAAGTCGTCGGCGATGAGCGAGATCGACCAGTCGCGCAGATAGTCGGCGAACTGACCGCCCGAGAGCACGGTCTGCAAATTGGCCACACCCGTCGTGTTCGAATTCACGAGCGAGCGCAGGAACGAGGCTTCCCCGGCAGCGCCCTGACGGCCCGCCGCATAGCGCAGAAAATTCCAGATCGCGCCGCGCGTGGCAAGCGAGTCGTTGGGCGCGTACGGCGAGTTCACTTCGGGCGCGATGAGATAGCTGTAGAATCGCGAAAAGTTCTGCGACGCATAATTGCGGAACTGATCGGAGCGCGTGGCGTTCCCCGCCACTTCGGTGAGTCCGAGATTCTGCCGCGACGTGACATTAGTCATGCGGAAGTACAGCAGTTCCTCGGCCAAGTGCGACAGGCCTTCGTCCAGCCAGGTTTCTTCATTCGGACGCGCCCCGGTGTTCACGTACAGGCGGCGCGATGAGTTGATCAAGTGCTGCAACTCGTGCGCGATGGTGGTGAGATTCAGCAGCGTCACTTCATCCTTCGTACGCTTGTTCGTGTTCACCGTGCCGTTGGGATCGGGCGCCAGCAGGTAGAACATCTCGGTTTCATTCGACGCGGCGCAGGCGGCGAGTCCGTTCTTGGCCGTCTTCGGATACAGGTCGCGTGCGAAGAAGAACCCGCCGATCGTATACCCCGCGCCGGACGGCGTGAGGGCGTTCACCGCGCGGGTGTACAGCAGGATGATCTTGCCGTCGCCGCTGATGTTCGAGGGGGCTCCGAACGCGGTGGTATCCATCGGAAACACGAGCGTGTCGAACGTGGCGGCAATTGCGGCGTACTCGGCGTCGGTGTAGCCACCGGTGGGATTTTCGGTGTCGCTGACGATGATTGATTTCGTCCCCACGGCGGCCACGCGCCCTGACCTGGTGTCGGCGTTGGCGCATGCCACGTTCGCGTTCACGTTCAGGCGAAGCACATCGCCCACTTTTGCGCCGGCTGCCGTGACGGCATACGCGGTGCGTGACGGCGCAGTCGGTGACGGCACTGTGCGCGAGGCCATCCAATCGCGGGCCTCGCTGACCAGCGGTGTGAGTTCACGCCGTTCAAGGGTACGCCGTGCCAGTTCGGCTGCGCGTACGGGCGACAACGCTGTGGTGGCGGCATCGAACACATCGATGGATGCCGACGCCGACGAGAAGCCGGATGCGTCTGGCGCGAAGGGATTGGCGTCGCCCGTAAGGGCGGCGATGGTGGGACCGGTGCTGCCGAGCGCGAGCACATCCACCGGTGACGATGTCCCGAACGAGGTGGCCGTTGAGACCAGCGTGAGGGCGTACTCACCGTTGATGGCCGACGGCGAGGAAATGCAGGTGGTGATGCTCGAGCTGCCGGCCGGTGGGATAAACACTTCGCCCAGCGCCAACACGCGCGCGGCGATCGGTCCGCACACGCTCGCGCCGGTGGCCGAGATGGTTACCGGCACGGTGTCGGCGCGGCCGGAGGCCTCAGCCAGCACGCGGGCGGTGCCGACGGTCAGGGCGGTCACGAGCCCCGTCGAGTTTATGGAGGCCAGTGTGGGATCGAGTGTGCTGTAGGTGATCGACTGGCCGACAATGGTGTTGCCGTATTGATCACGTAGTGATCCACGCACCCGCACGGTGTCGCCGACGTTCAGATAGGCCGCTTCCGGAGACGCCACGAGCAGGGCCGCCGGTCCGGCGAGCACCGTCGCGGTGAAGACCACTGGCGTGACACCGTTCACCTGAGCGGAGAGGCGTGCGGTGCCAGCGGTTGAGCCCAGCGTCCAGACGGTGGTGGCGACGCCGCGTGAGTCGGCGGTGGACCGTGTGGGCGAGGCGGTCCCCGAGCCCACGCCCACGTCCCAGTCTACACGCGCTCCCGATATGGTTTTACCACTCTTGTCGGTGACGACGACCGAGAGCGGTACACTCAGCGCGGCGCCAACGACGCCGGTCTGCGCGTTGCCGGCTTCCGACCTGATGGCGGCCGCGACCGGTCCGGGGCCCGTACTCTTTTCGCCCGAGCAGGCGCCCAAGAGCAGCACGGCGGCGCTGGCCAGCGTGAGCGGTGTGCGTCGCGCGCCGAGGCGCGCGGTGCGGGTGGAGGCCGAACGATCAGAGAGAGGGCGACGCGAGAGCATATCGACTGCGGTTTGATGGAGGTCGGACGATTCCGCCGAGTGCACGAAGCGGGTGTACATTCCAGCAAGCGATCGGGTGGGATTCGACCTGTGCTGCTCCCGAGATGTTGAACGTCGACGTGCCCGTTCGGTAATCGGAGTCACTGTATGAGCGGAAAATACAGGGCAACGTGCCGCTTCGGCTGTTTCTTGCGTCGGACGTCTGTGTGGTACCCCGATACCCGCGTCGTTGCCCGTCCTGTGCATTTCCGACATCCCGAGGGGCCAACGCCCCCCGGGGACTCCCTGTGACGAATCCGGCCATGTCCACCACCCTGGCGACTCCCCACACGTCCGACGCGGCTCCCACCGACGCGGTCGTGCCTGAAGAACACATCCGGCACCGCCGGCCCTATGGCAGCGTGCTGGAAACGATCGGCTGGACGCCGATGATCCGGCTGGCTCGCGTGGCCCGCGGCATCCGGACGCCGCTGTACGGCAAGGCTGACTTCTTCAATCCGGGCGGCAGCGTCAAGGATCGGGTCGGCATGCCGATGATCGAGTCGCATGAGCGGGCCGGCACCCTGAAGCCGGGGGGCACGATCGTGGAGGCCACGAGCGGCAATACGGGCGTCGGTCTGGCGATCGCCGCCGCGCTCAAGGGTTATCGCTGCATCTTCACGATGCCCGATAAGATGTCGCAGGAAAAGGTGCGCCTGCTCAAAGCGTTCGGGGCCGAAGTGATCATTACGCCGACGGCGGTGCCGTACGATCATCCGCAGAATTATGTGATGATGGCCAAGCGGATCGTGCGTGAGACGCCGGGCGCGGTGTTGGCGGGGCAGTTCGAGAATCCGGCCAATCCGGCGGCGCACCTGGCCACCACGGGCCCCGAGATCTGGGAGCAGACCGACGGTCGCATCACGCACTTCGTGGCCGGCGCCGGAACGGGCGGCACGATCACCGGCGTGGCGCGCTACCTCAAGAGCAAGAACCCGAACATCAAGATCATCGCCGCCGACCCGATGGGATCGGTGCTGGCCGAACTGTGGCGGAGTAAAGGCAAGGGTCATCCCACCGGCGCGCCGTATAAGGTGGAAGGGGTGGGTCAGGACTGCGTGCCGCTCACGCTCGACATGAGTGTGATCGATGAATTCATCTCGGTGAGCGACAAGGATGCCTTCGGCATGGCGCGTCGTCTGACGCGCGAAGAGGGCATTTTTGTGGGTGGATCGGCGGGGATGATCGCGCACGCCGCAATGAACGTGGCGCGCCGGCTCGATGACCCCGAGTCGTGTGTGGTCACGTTCCTCTGCGATACCGGCGAGCGGTATCTCAGCAAGGTGTTCAACGACGAGTGGATGCGTGAAAACCAGATGCTCGACGTCTCGCCCACGACCATCGAAGCGGTGCTTGGCAACAAGGACGCCAGTGCGCCGGCGATCGTGAGCGTCTCGCCGGGGACGTCGGTACGTCAGGCGATTCGGCTGATGGCGCTGCACAACGTGTCGCAGGTGCCGGTGATGGATGGCGCGGTGTGCATTGGCAGCGTGGCGGAATCGCAGCTCACGTCGAAGTCACTGGCCGACCCGAAAGTGCTCGATCAGTCGGTGAGCGACGTGATGGACCAGCCGTTTCCGGTGGTCGACAGCGATCAGCCGGTGGAGAGCGTGGCGAAGCTGTTGTCGAAGAGCAACCGCGCCGTGTTGATGAAGAAGGACGGGGTGGTGCAGGGGATCGTGACGCGCTTCGATGTGCTCGAACATCTGATGCACCGCTGATGCACCGCTAGCCGAAGCTGGCGCTCGTTGCGCGGTTAGAGTTTGACGCGCGTCGTCTGGATGGGGCCTTGTGGGGTGAGCGTCCCGTCGGCGGCGCGCGCGTACGTAAACCACAGCACGTTGGCCTCGGTCGAAGCGCTGGTGTAGCCCGCGATGCTTGCGTACGGCACGCTCACGTTGGCGCCCTGCACCAGCTTCGCGCACTGCGCTCCGCATGGCGGATAGAGCGCAATGGTCATCTGATCCTTGTCGACGACCATGTAGCCCACCACGAACTCTGTGGTGTTGCGCAGGGTGAGCGTGGGGCGAGCAGCCGTCACGACTAACGTGCCCGCGACGATGCCCTGATTCGGTGTCGGCGCACTGTCGTTGCTGTCCGCGCGCGTGGACTCGTGCGAGCAGGCCGCCAGGGCGAGTAGTCCGATCGTGTACAATGCCACGGTTCGCATCACGGTGATCCGGTGAGGGGTGTGAGGGGGCGGTCTCCGATAATACACCACTCGTGAGCCCCGGGAGTCACACTCCCAGGCAGCGGCAGTCCTTCGCCCCCGTGGTCTCCCGTTACTCGGTCTCGACGTTCGACTCGACAAAGACGGTGACACGCTGGGTGGACTGGGCGACGGCCAGCGCCGCGCGGTACCCAATCGGGGAAACCGTGTCGATAACCAGCAGCCCGTTCGTCGGTACGGGAATACCGGACGCGGCTGGTTGATCCGAGGGCCCCAGCACGACGACGTCGCGCATGTCATCGAGGAGACCCGTCCCCGTCGCCTTCACCACCGCTTCTTTACGGGTCCATAACCGTGCGAAGGCGGTCGTTGGATCCGGGCTGGCCAACACCCAGGCTCGCTCGCCGGGTGCCATGGTGGAGTCCAACAGCTCCTCCACCACAGACCATCGGGTGGCCACCATCTCGATATCGACGCCCACCGACTGTGCGCTATCGACTGCCACCATCCCGAAGACGCCGCTGTGCGACACGCTGAATTCAATCGAACGCGCGGACGCGTGCGGCTTCAGGTGCGGCTTCCCTCGCGCGTCGTACTCAATGCTCACCGCTGCCGGAGGCTGTCCGGTCAGCCACCCCAGAATTTGGCGGAGATGTACCCGGGAAGCGACCCAATACTGAAGATCGGTGGCACGGGCAAAGCGCTGGGCGCGGGCGTCCTCGGATGCGCTGAGTGTCTCGAGCGCTGTTCGACCCAGTACCGAATCGAGCCGAAACATCCACACGGCAACGTGGTGGTCCAGACGCGGTCGATCCTGCTCTCGAATGTTGCTCCAGTCCCAGGCCACGACGTGGCTTTCCAGCATCGAATGCTCCGAGCGAAAACGTTCGAATGAAACGACGAGCAGACCGCGGACGAGTGCAAGGCTATCTGACGTCGCTGCTGCAGCGCATATCTTTCCCTGATGGTTTCACAGCGCGCCTCCCGACTCCCCGCCCTCCTCGCCGAGCGCATTCTCCTCCTCGACGGTGGCATGGGGACCATGCTCCAGGAGTATCGCCTGAGCGAGGTGGACTACCGGGGCACGCGGTTTGCCGATTGGCCCCGCGACCTGAAGGGGAACAACGATCTCCTGGTGCTCACCCAGCCCGAGATCGTTGCCGCCATCCACGGCAAGTACCTCGCGGCCGGCGCCGACATTCTCGAAACCAACACCTTCAATGCCAACGCCATCTCCATGGCCGACTACGGCATGGAGGCGCTCGCGTACGAATTGAATGTGGCGGGAGCGGCGCTGGCCCGCCGGGTGGCCGATGAATTTGAAGCTCGTGACCCCAGCCGCCCCCGGTTTGTGGCCGGCGTGCTTGGCCCCACCAATCGCACCGCCTCGCTGTCTCCCGAAGTCGAGAACCCCGGCGCCCGCAACGTCACCTTCGACCAGCTCGTGGCGGCGTACGAGGAGGCCACGCGCGGCCTCCTCGACGGCGGAGCCGACGTCCTGCTCGTGGAGACGATTTTCGATACGCTGAACGCGAAAGCGGCCCTCTTCGCCATTGAGCAGTATTTCGAATCCACCGGTACGCGCGTGCCGGTCATGATCTCCGGCACCATCACCGACGCCAGCGGCCGTACGCTCTCCGGACAGACGACGGAGGCCTTCTGGACCTCCATGGCGCACATCCGGCCGATCTCCATCGGCCTGAACTGCGCCCTCGGCGCCGACCAGCTCCGCGCCTACGTGCAGGAGCTGTCCCGGGTGGCCGACACCCACGTGAGCGCACACCCCAATGCCGGCCTGCCGAACGCCTTCGGCGGCTACGACGAGTCGCCGGACACGATGGGCGCGCAGATCGGCGAGTGGGCCCGCAGCGGGCTGCTCAACATCGTGGGCGGATGCTGCGGCACCACGCCAGCGCACATTGCCGCGATTGCCAAGGCGGTCGATGGCGTCACGCCCCGCGCGATCCCGGTCATCGCCCCGCAGCTGCGGCTGTCTGGCCTTGAACCGATGACGATCGGCCCGTCCACGAACTTCGTGAACGTGGGTGAGCGCACCAACGTGACGGGCAGCGCGAAGTTCGCCAAGCTGATTCTCGACGGCAACTACAGCGACGCGCTGGTGGTCGCACGGCAGCAGGTGGAGAACGGCGCGCAGCTGATCGACGTGAACATGGACGAGGGGCTGCTGGACGCCGAAGTCGCCATGGTCACGTTCCTCAACCTCGTGGCCTCGGAGCCCGACATTTCCCGTGTGCCGATCATGGTCGACTCCAGCAAATGGAGCGTGATCGAGGCGGGGCTCAAGTGCCTGCAAGGCAAAGGGGTGGTGAACTCCATCTCGCTCAAGGAGGGCGAAGCGGAGTTTCTGCGTCAGGCGACGCTGGTGCGCCGCTACGGCGCCGCCGTGATCGTGATGGCCTTCGACGAGCAGGGACAGGCCGATACCGCCGCCCGGAAAGTCGAGATCTGTACGCGTGCGTACACGATCCTCACCGAGCAGGTGGGCTTTCCCCCGCAGGACATCATCTTCGATCCCAATATTTTCGCCATCGGGACCGGCATCGAAGAGCATGCCCGCTACGCCGTCGACTACTTCGACGCCACCCGTGAGATCAAGCGCACCCTGCCCTACGCCAAGGTGTCGGGCGGCGTGAGCAACATGAGCTTCTCGTTCCGCGGCAACAATCCGCTGCGCGAAGCGATGCACGCGGTGTTCCTGTACCATGCCATCCGGGCCGGCATGGACATGGGCATCGTGAACGCTGGACAGCTCATACCATACGAAGACATTCCCGCCGATCTCCGTGAGCGGGTGGAAGACGTGGTCCTCGCGCGTCGCGACGATGCCACCGAGCGGTTGCTGGAAGTGGCCGATCAGGCGAAAGGTCGCGCCGCGAAGGCGACTGAAGACCTGGCGTGGCGCGCGTTGCCCATCGAGGAGCGTCTTGCCCACGCGCTGGTGCGTGGCATCGATGCGTTCGTGGTGGACGACGCCGAAGAAGCGCGACTCGCCGCCTCGCACCCCATCGAAGTGATCGAGGGGGCGCTCATGCGTGGCATGAACGTGGTGGGTGATCTGTTCGGCGAGGGCAAGCTGTTCCTGCCACAGGTCGTGAAGAGCGCGCGCGTGATGAAGAAGGCGGTCGCGCACCTCATCCCGTTCATCGAGGCGTTGAAGACGGTCGACAGCAAGCCGGCCGGCCGGGTGCTCATGGCCACCGTGAAGGGCGATGTACACGACATCGGCAAGAACATTGTGGGGGTCGTGCTGCAGTGTAACGGCTACGAGGTGATCGACATGGGGGTCATGGTGCCCTGTGCCAGCATCATCGACAAGGCGATCGAAGTGAACGCCGATGCGATCGGCTTGTCGGGGCTCATTACGCCGTCGCTCGAGGAAATGACGTTCGTGGCCAGCGAGATGGAGCGACGTGGGTTGCACATTCCGTTGCTCATTGGCGGTGCCACCACCAGTAAGGCGCACACCGCCCTGAAGATTGAGCCGAGCTACAGCGGGCCCGTGGTCCACGTGCTCGATGCGTCGCGTGCGGTGGGTGTGACCAGCTCGCTCCTCAGCGACGAGCGCAAGGCGGACTTCGTCGCGTCCGTGCGCGCCGAGTACGAGCACATCCGCGTCTCACGGGCGGCGCGTGGCGGGGCCGAGCGTTTGGTGCCGATCGAGGTGGCGCGTGCCAACAAGGCAACGATCGACCTGTCGGTACCGGTGCCGGTGCCGACCTTCACCGGTGCGCGGACGCTGGTGCGGTATCCGCTGGAAGACCTGGTGCCGTACATCGACTGGACGCCGTTCTTTCAGACGTGGGAGTTGGCCGGCCACTACCCGGCGATTCTCGAGGATCCGGTGGTTGGTGAGACCGCGCGCACGCTGTATGCTGACGCGCGGGAGATGCTGTCGAAGATGATCCGCGACGGCCGTATCGAAGCCCGCGCCGCGTTCGGCTTCTGGCCGGCCAATGCGGTGGGCGACGATATCGCCCTCTATAAAGAGGCATCGGGCGCGGCCACGGCAGCCACGTTGCATATGCTTCGACAGCAGCTCGACAAGAAGGGCGATCAGCGACCGAATCACTGCCTGTCGGATTTCGTGGCGCCACGCGACAGCGGTGTCACGGACTACGTGGGGGCATTCGCCGTGACCACTGGCCATGGTGTCGAGGCGCTGGCGGCGGAGTATCGAGCGGCGCACGACGACTACAGCGCCATTCTGGTACAGGCACTAGCCGACCGTCTGGCCGAGGCCTTTGCCGAGCACTTGCATGAGCGCGTGCGTCGCGAGTTCTGGGGTTACGCCACCGGTGAGTCACTCGACAACGACGGCCTGATCAAAGAGCGGTATCAGGGCATTCGTCCGGCGCCGGGCTATCCGGCCTGTCCGGACCATGCGGAGAAAGGCACGCTGTTCACGCTCCTGGACGTGCCGGAGCGGGCGGGGATCACCCTCACGGAGAGTTTCGCCATGTACCCGGCGGCGTCGGTGAGTGGCTGGTACTTCTGGCGGCCGGAGAGCAAGTACTTTGGCGTTGGACCAACGTTGCCCGACCAGCAGGACGACTACCGGGCGCGCACGGGGCGCTGAAAGGGGACGTTATGCGCGCGCTGCGCGCGCCAACCCACACATCGGTATCGAACGTGTGGGTGACTCGCCCGATGCGAACCGTCAGAATGAGGGCCCGACGGATTCTCTTGGCATGAAAACGGTGGACACGCCGGCTTCGAGGTCGGGGTGTCTCGCAATGTTCAATGATGAAGGCGACGGGCATCGGCGGAACCGGCGCGTCTTGGGAACGGAATTGCCGCCAGTGTGACGGTCATCACCAAAATTCCGTGAAATGCGACCGAGGAAACCCGCGGTGAAAAGATTCCGCGGATTCCAGTGATGTGCCTCACAGCATTCGCGAATGATTGTGGCGAGCGTGACGGACGCCACTCTCGAGGACGCTGGCCGCGTCTACGTTACGCCCGTGGCACCAAGTAGCACACCCTACCATTTGGTACGTTGCGCTTTTCCACCGGAATCGTTCTACGGATGACTGGAACGTGCGCCTCCAAAAAGAGCGCACGCGTCAGTCAGGTAGACGACAACGGCAAACCCGGGGAAATCCGGGGACGCAAAGCTACAGGGCTACCGCGGGGGATATCCCCGCCACGCCGGCTGAGTTACCGAATCACCATTCGATACAGGTGGACCTCCCAAATGTACTCTCGCTATCTCCGCGTCGGTGTACTCGTGGCATTGTCGGGCGTGTTGGCCGCCTGCGCGAGTGATTCCCTTTTGGCACCTGAGCAGGACGGCACCGTCTCCGAGATCTCGGCCGTGCCAGCGATGGCGGCATCCGTTTCGGGGGCGTCTACCGCGGTCTCATACGACCGCGTCCTTCATTTGTACAACCGCACCACGCTGACGCCAAAGTCCGCGATCACCCGCTGGCGCACGGTCACATGGACGTCGTCACAGCCCGGCATCGTCAGCGTCAGCAGCAGCGGTCGGATTGAAGCGCGCACTCAGGGGGCCGCTCTCATTACGGCGCGCAGCGGTGGCGGAACGCAGACCTGGACTGTCTACGCCCTCGATGCGGCGACGGCAATGCTTGGTGTGAACCCGTCCGCGGCGTCCTTGCAAATCGGACAGGTGCTACCGGTCGTCACCACGATGACGACGAGCATCGGTGACGAGCTGTCGATGGCATCGGCGATTCTGCAGACGGGAAACACGGTGGTGGCCACGGTGTCGCCGGACCGCCTCCTTGTTGGTATGAACAGCGGCGCTACGCAGTTGACGGTGAGCGCCTACGGTCTTTCGCGTGCAATTCCCGTCACGGTAGCGAGCAGCCCAGCGGCGCCCACGGTGAGCGCCATCGAGATTTCCCCGACGTCCGCCCAGGCGACCAGCGGCGCCTCGATCCAGTTCGCGGCCAGTGCGCGGTGGACGGATGGATCTTCCACGCTTCCCGCGCTCTCGTGGAGCGCGCCGGAGGGCGGCACGATCAGCGCGAGCGGTGTATATTCTGCCCCGTCGGCCGCCGGAACGTATCGCGTTGTCGTGTCGGCGACTGGGAGCAGCCTGCTCGACACTGCGTTGGTGGTCGTCGCTGCCCCGACGCTCGCCCCGACGCTCACCGCGACGTCATTCGTCCTGTCGCCGGGCACGGCATCGGTAACGGCCGGGGCCACACAGCAGTTTTCCACGGCAACGACCTGGTCGGACGGACAGTCCCGGGCGTCGTCCGTGACATATACGGCGACGGGAGGCACGATTACCGTGGGTGGCATGTATACGGCAGGACAGGTAGCTGGCACCTTTGCGGTGATCGCGTCATGCGCCTGTGGAAGGGCTGATACGACGGTGGTGGCGGTGACGTCGGCGGCTCGCCTCGAGTGGATCGGTTTGGAACCGCAGTCGGCCTCGCTGGCAACTGGCGCGTCCCTCCAGTTCCGAACCACGGCCATGTGGACCGACCGAACGTCCACGGTCCCGCCCGTGACGTATTCAGCGACCGGTGGCACCATCAATCCGACGACCGGCCTCTACATGGCGCCGTCCACCGCTGGCACGTACTTCGTGATCGTCAGGCAGGTTGATGGCGTACAGAACGACACGGCACGAGTAACCGTCACCGCACCCGTGGCACAGCTCACCTCTCTGGCCATTGCGCCGGGTTCCGTGTCGCTCGTCGCTGGCGCCTCCCAGCAGTTTACCACGACGGCCCGCTGGAACACGGGCGCCACTACGCTTCCGCCCCTCACGTACACGGCCACGGGAGGCATCATCAATGCGTCCACGGGGCTGTACACGGCGCCGAGCACGGCGGGCACGTATCGGGTGTTCGTGACGCACACTGGTGGCACTGTCCGCGATACGGCAACCGTAACGGTGACACTCCCGGCTGGCGGGGGTGCCACTACGACGACCACCACGCCGCCGCCGACGTTCGGCGCCTTCACGGCGAATCTGCCCGCGAACAGTGGCATGCAGCTGATCACGGACACCCGGTTCGGCAACATGCAGAACCAGCAGATGAACGCCGACGGATTGGCCTACGCGTGGGACGGTCGTAACGCAACGGATGCGTCGGCGCCCTATGGGTCATCGGTGTTCGAGACGTTCTACGCCGGCAATGATCTGGGCAACGGCGTCGGCGGGGCCAAGATCTACGGCCAGGGCGGAAAGAAATGGCGCAAGATGTACTTCTCGCTGGCCATGTGGGTACCCAGTAACTACTCGGTGCACTCCAACGGAGAGAAGTTCTTCTATCCCCTGATCACCACGAACGGTGCAGTCACCGGATTTTCGCCGATCAACTTTTATCCGATCGCACAGGGGCCGAACGGCACCAACTTTGGCTTCGAAATGATTCCTCGTCCCGGCGCGGTGTTTGAAACGCAGAACGGGGCGGCGATGGTCCCCAAGGGCCAGTGGGCGCAGGTCGAGGTGTACATGGAGATGAACGCCCCGGGATCCTCCAATGGCGTCTTGAAGGTGTGGGTCAACGGTCAAGTCGCGGCCAACCGCAGCGACATGATGTACTCAGGGGCCTCGACGCAGAGTGTGTTCGACGGCATGCAGTTCGAAGGCATCCGCGGAGGTGGCGCCAGCAACACGCCGACGCCGGCGGGCGGACAGGTGCGGCGCTACAACCGTCTCGCGTTCTACGCGGCGCCGTAGTCCGATCGGCACCTCATCGTAGCAGCACGTAGCGGCAGGCGGCTCGAATCACGGGTCGCCTGCCGCAACAGTTTATGGATGTCACATTCTCCTCGCCACGAGTCTATGCCATGACCAGCGCTCCGTTACCTCGACTCCTGTTCCAACGTCTCCCGTACACGATACGGCGCGCCAAAGCTCGCTGCGGAGCTCTCCGGCCCGTGTCGGTCCTGTCATTTACTTCATGATCAACGTCCTCGACCAGTTCACGGATGAACGCGGTGCACCGTTACGCGACTTTAGTCGCGGCCGGCTCGCCGCCCTGTTGGCGGACCCACGTCCCTCGACGTGGGAGGATGCCCATGGTGTGGTCATCAATGCGCAGGGGCTGACGCTGTGGCAGGCGTGGATTGCCATCGACGTGACGGCGCCACAGACCGGACGGCACGTGACGCTCGATCCGTTCGACCACGTGATCGTGGTGCGGGAGTGGGATCGCATTCCCGACCACGCGATGTTGGCGCGCGTGATTGCGTTCGCGCTGAGCACCGACGACGCGGCCTGACGGAGCCCGGCGGGTCCTCGCGGAGACTGACGACGCGGACGGATTCGGATGTAGCTTTGAGCATGCGAATCACCGTGTTGCTGGGCGGCGTCTCCGCCGAACGAGAGGTGTCGTTGTCGTCGGGGCTGCGGATTGCCGTCGCGCTCCGCGAGAAGGGCCATGATGTGATCTGTCTCGATCCCGCCGAGGGCGTGTTGACCCGCGAGACGGAGCGCGCCCTGCTAGCCGCTGGCGTGGGGAGTGCTCCTCCGTCGCTCGACGCGCTGGCCGGCCTGTCCTCGCCGTCGCTGTCGCCGGCGCTTGGCACCCGCCCCGAGATCACCGACGCCGACTGCGTGTTTCTGGCGCTCCACGGTGGTCAGGGGGAAGACGGCACGGTGCAGGCGCTGCTCGATCTCGTGGGGGTGCCGTACACCGGCAGCGGGCACCTGGCGAGCGCGCTGGCCATGGACAAGCATCTCACGAAGGTCGTGTTGCGCGCCGCCGGCGTGGCGACCGCCAACTGGATGATGGCGCCGGCGCACGAGCCGATGGACGCCGAGGAGGTCGGGCGTCATCTGGACTGGCCGGTGGTCGTGAAGCCGTCGAAGCAGGGGAGCACGGTGGGGCTGTCGATCGTGCGCGAGCCGGGCGAACTGGCCGCCGCCGTGACCGAGGCGTTCAAGTACGACGACGAGGTCATGATTGAGCGGTTCGTGCAGGGGCAGGAGCTCACGGTGGGCATTCTGGGCGACGTGGTGCTGCCGACGATCGAGATCGTGCCGGTGAAGGAGCTGTACGACTACGAGTGCAAGTACACGCCGGGGATGGCCAAGGAGTTCGTCGCCGAACTGTCACCCGAAATCGAGGCGAAGCTGGCGGATCAGGCGAAGAAGGCGTTCGTAGCGCTCAAGCTGGGTGGGTATGCGCGGATCGACTTCCGGCTGGACCCCCACGGCCAGCCGTGGTGTCTCGAGGCCAACACGTTGCCCGGGATGACGCCGACCAGTCTCATCCCTCAGGCAGCGGCGGCGGCCGGTGTCTTGTTTCCCGATCTCTGCGAGCGCATCGTGCAGTTGGCGCTCATGAACCGGGATCGGCGTCAGCGCTGACGTTGTCGTTCCCGTCGCTCTTCCCGCGTCTTTCCGCGTCCAGTCATGACCTACGTCACGTACGACGATTTCGATCAGCCCCGTAACCCGTCGGCCGTATACTGGTTGATCGGGTTGTGTGTGGGCGTGTATTTCGTGCAGGCGACGTTGGTGGGCGATGCGAACATGGCGAACTGGCTTGGGTATTCGGCCGGCGATCTCGCGTCGCATGCGTTGTGGACGATCGGCACGTACATGTTTGTGCATGGCGGCCTGATGCATCTGCTGCTGAACATGTGGACGCTGTGGTTGTTCGGGCCGCGGGTGGAGCGGGCGTGGGGGAGCAGCACGTTCGTGTGGTACTACCTGTGGTGCGGCCTCGGCGGCTGGGCGTTTCACTACATGTTCCAGCGCAACGGCGGCACGCTGGTGGGTGCGTCGGCGGCGATTTTGGGCATTGCGGTGGCGTATGCGTCGCGGTGGCCCGACGACGAAGTGCTGTTCTTCGGTGTGGTGCCGATGAAGGTGAAGTGGCTGGTGGTGTTCATGGCGCTGATCAACATCACGATGGCGGTGGTCGACTCGGGGAGCCTGGGCGGCACGGCGTACGCGGCGCACATCGGTGGCATGCTGGCGGGGTGGGTGTACCTCCGCGCGCCGGGGGCGGGCAGCTTGGGGCGCTTCCGCAATCGCATTGCGTCGGCGCCGGACTACGGCGACGAGACGCCGCGGGCGGTGCCCAAGTCGTCGCGCCCGCGGGAGCGGGAGGTGGACGACATTCTGGCGCAGAGCAAGGCAGCGGTATCGCGCGTGCGTCCGGAACCGCGTCCCGCGCCACGTCCGGCGCCACGTTCCAGCCAGACGGCCGTGGCGGCGCAGCCGAGCGCCGCGCTGGATGCGGTGCTGGACAAGATTGCGGCCGACGGGATGTCGAGTCTGACACCGGCGGAGCGGCTGTTGCTCGATGACTGGTCGAAGCGCCTGCGCGACGTCACCTGACCGGTGTGCGTTCCCGCATTACATTCGGGGATGCCCAAGCCTGAACTGCTCGAGACGTTTCCGAATCCCTACGGGGATCGCAAGTACGAGATTTACATGGAGACGACGGAGTTCACGTCGCTCTGTCCCCTTGGTGGCATCGAGACCGATGCGGCCGAGCTGAAGCTACTGGAAGGCGGCGCGCCCGACTTCGCGACGATCCGCATTACGTATCAGCCGGCCGAGGTGTGTCTCGAGCTGAAGAGCCTGAAGATGTATCTGTGGAGCTTTCGCAACGACGGCATTTTTTACGAGCGGGCGGTGAACCGGATTCTCGACGATCTGGTGGCGGCGTGTCACCCGCACACGATGACGGTGGTGGGAGATTTCAACGTGCGCGGCGGATTGAAGAGCATTATCACGGCGACGGCGACGAAGCCGACGTGAATGGAGTAGGGAGTAGGGAGTAGGGGGCGGTAAAGCGGGCGGCGGTGTGGTGAGCGCTTGCGGAATGCCCCCTGATGTGGTTAGCCTGCGGGTCTGTTGGTGGATCGGCTTGGTAGCTCAGTTGGTAGAGCAGCGGACTGAAAATCCGCGTGTCGGCGGTTCGATTCCGTCCCAAGCCACTGGAAGTTGTTGTTAAAAAACGACTTACAAAATATCAGGATTTCAGAGAGCGTACTACATTCGTACTACATGAGGGGGGACCAGCAATGGTCCCCCCTCTGTCGTTTGTCCCCTGGGGTCGATGTAGTACACGATTTACTACACACACCTTGGGTGGATCCGAGTGTCGAGGGGTGTGCTCCCCGCATCGCGGAGCCGCTGCTCCGCCGCTTCGACCGCCGCGCTCACGCGCGTGACCGAGAGCAGGATCCCGGGCCCCAAGAGCAACGTGAGCAGCGGCAACACGACCTGCATGTTCTGCGGCACACGCCCGAAGGCCGCGCGCCAGAGTAACAGCTGCACCAGCCCCATGGTAATCGCCACACCACTCGCGGTGATGTCGAGCGTCGTGCGCATCACCGCCACGACCGGCGGCTGGTACTCGGCCGGTAACGCGAGAAACCGCGCCTTGTCGGGGAAGTTGAAGAGCGACGGGTTCCGTGGGAGATACGCGGCAATCCCGGCGACCAACCCGGTGGTCGCTACGGACACCATCGGCAACGCAAACCAGGACCACCACGATGTGGCGCTGGTGGCCGTCACCACGCCGTTAAAATCCAGGTGCGTGGGAACGCGTGGGGGCAGCGAGGGATAAACGCCAACCGCGAACAGGATGTGGATGCACACGAACAGCCACGGGAGGAGGCGCATAGGCACAAGTGCTACATGACCGGTGACAGTGGCGGTGCTGGTCGGGATCCAGCTGGCAACGCGCGGGCGCTCGGTGCCCGCGGCGGCGGCACTTTCCCGGAGCACGCGCCGCGCCGCTCGGTGATGCTGCGTTCCGGCGCACCGTGGATCAGCGACGACGGAGCGTACGCCGCC
Source organism: Gemmatimonas sp. (assembly GCA_040399825.1). Classification (GTDB taxonomy): domain Bacteria; phylum Gemmatimonadota; class Gemmatimonadetes; order Gemmatimonadales; family Gemmatimonadaceae; genus Gemmatimonas. The sequence goes on along the minus strand of JBBARJ010000001.1, from coordinate 25,111 downwards.
ACGTTACTTCGCGTGAATTCTCCCACTGCACTTGATCTCCACCCGCGCCGCTGGCCGCGGGAGGGCCGTCACGGCCAGTGCCGCGCGGACCGGCGGGTTCACCTTGAAGTACTCGATGTACACGCCGTTCACGGCGGCGTAATCGGCCATGTCCATCACGAAAACGGTGCACTCGTTCAGATCGGCCATGGTTCCACCGGCGGCCGTCACCGACGCCTTGATGTTCTCCATGGTCTGCCGTGTTTGCGCGACTATGCCGCCCTCGATGATGTCCTGGGTGCCGGGCTTGATGCCGGTCATACCGGACACGTACACCAGATCGCCGTCACGCACGGCCACGGAATAGGCGGGCACGAGCGGGGCAATTCCCGGGGGGTTGATGACCTGACGCGTGCTCATGGGGGCCAGGGTGGCCGCTTGGGCGTGCAGGGCGGTCGGTAGGCCCAACACTACGGTCATCAAGCAGGCGAGGCGGCGGATCGGAGTTGACGTCATGGGACGATGGAAGGAGGGTGAAGACGCAGGATTACTGGCGCGCCGGGATGACGATGGGGGCAAACCACGTGGGACTGATGAAGCGGCTCTTCGGCGAGGCCGTTGCCACTTCCTGCTGGAATTTCTTGCGGTCGGCCAGCGCCGCTGCGGTCGGCTTGGGATCGCCGTAGGCGTCAGCGTGCGTCGGAATGACCACGGCCGGGTTGCCGAGTGCTTTCATGAGACGGCCCGTGAACTCGAACACTTCTAAGCGCTGGCTGTTGGAGCCGACCAGGGCGATGTCGGGGCGCAGCCCTACCATCTCGCGCTCGATGTAGTTCATGGAGCCCATGATGAGCACCTCGTGGCCGCCCATGCGCAGCAGATAGGCGAGGTTGCCGCCTTCCACATAATCCTTGCGGCGCAGCGGCGCCTTGAGGCCGCGTGGTGCATTGCCGGTGATGCCGCGCGTGTTGTTGTAGTAGTGCTTGTCGTCCAATGCGCTGTGAATGTTGGGGATGACCCGCAGCGAGAAATCGTCGAAGTCATAGTCTTCGCCGCCGATCACCGTGATCAGTTTGGCATCGGGCACGTCGTAGGCCCGCGCCAGGTTCGCCGCCGTTTCATGTCCGACGATGATCGCGCCGGTTTTGTTCGAGATCACGCCGGCATCGAGTGCATGATCGGGGTGACCGTGCGTGATCAGGATGTAATCGGCTTTCGTGACGTGCGCGTTGATGAGCGCGGTGTCGGGCAGATAGAGGTCGGTCTGCGCCGGTCCGTCGCTCTGCTTGCCTGGTGCCCACCGCGCGAATTGCGTGAGGAACGGGTCGACCAGTACCACTTTCGTGCCGTCGGTGATTTCCCAGCCGGCGTTGCCGAGGTAGGTAAGGCGGATCTCTCCCTTCTTGAGCGTGGTGCTGGCCGTCGGCTGGGAGACTTGGGCCATCACGGGCCGGGCCATCATGGGATGGCTCAGGAGACCGGCGAGCAGGGCGGCAGCGTGCAGGGCGGAGCGAAGACGCACGGAATCTCCACAGGAGAACAGATATGAAACGAGACGTAAAATAGAGGCGCAGCAAAGCATACAGGTCGTTCGCGGGATCCGCGAGGCTGTCGGCGTCAGGCAGCCATCAGGTCGCCGTCAGTTCTTACACAGTACGCCGGTCGCATTGTCGACGGCGCTGCGCATGGCGGCGAACATGGTCGTGATCTCGGTGGCGTTGGCGCTGTCGCCGAGTCCACGATCGATCGCCGACGCGGAGATTGCGAGCGTTTCGGAGGCGAGTCGGCTGTCGGCGCAGTGCCGTGTTTTGCTGGCCTGCAGGAGCTGGCTGCGAGCCAGTTGCAACGTGGCGGCGGCGACGTAGGCCCGCGAGTCGGGGCGTGACTCGATGCTGTCCGCCAGGACCAGCATCGCGATGGCGGCCTGCTGTTGCGTGGCCAGTGAGTCACCGGCGGCGCGCAGCAGCAGCAGCCCTCGCGCAATACTGTAGGTGCGCAGTAATTCCGATTGCTCGCCGCGGCGTGGAGCACGGGCGAGCGTGGCGGCCGCACTATCGGGCTGATGGTCTTCGACGAAGAGATCGGCCAGCGTGAGGTACTGCGCGGTGAGCGTTGAATCCCGACGGATGGCTTCGCGCGTGGCGCGCAACGCGTCGGTGCGCTTGCCGGCCTGGCGCGCGGCGCTGGCGGCCATCACGTAGAGCTCAGGGACATCGGGGAAGGTGCTTAGTCCGCGCGGCAGTGCCTGCACCGCTTCCACGCCGAGCAACTGCAGGTACTGCACATAGACACGCGAATCGTTCGGGTGACGACGCACGGCCCGCACGCTGATCTCGAGGGCGCCGAGCGTGTCGCCGGTTTGGCGGAGTCCCTCGATGAAGCGGGCGGCATAGTTGGCGTCGGCGCGAAAGACGTCGTCCTCGTGTTCGAGAGAATCGCCGAGGATGGCCACGTCTTTCCAGTGTGACAGCGTCGCATGCGCGCGGAAGGCGAGACGTCGGAGCGTGGCGTTGGCACCGAGTCGTTGCTGCAGATCGGTGGCGTTGGCGAGGGCATCGGCGGGGCGCTGCACGCGCAACAGCGCTTCCACCACCCGGATGCCTAACGCCAGACTGTCGGAGCGCATGGCGTACACGCGCCGCCACTGGGCACCGGCGTCGACGGGGCGATGCTCGGCCTCGAGGGCATCGGCGCGCATGACGGCGGCGAACAGATTGGTGCTGTCGATTGTGAGCACATCGTCGGCCACACGACGTACGGAGTCGGCCGCTGTGGTCCCATTCAGAAGGGCCGCCAGCAGACAGTCACGCGCAATGACGGCCTGCGGATAGCTGCGAATGGCGGCCTCTGCCTCGCGGGCGGCGGTGGCACGGTCTCCCTTGGCCATGGCATTCTCGCACCGTCGCAGGCCGGTGAATTGCCCCCGTGCACTGATGATCTCGCGGGCGAGGGCGTCACCGACCAACGCGGCGGTGGCCCCCTGAACCGTGGGCAACGGTTGCTGCATCCCCCAGCTGCGGAGCACGGCGAGGCGCGGCGTGAGCGTGATCATGCCGTCGCGCTGTGAGACCCGCGCGAGGAGCACTTCGTCGGCCCGTAATTGTTGCCCGAAGAAGCGGAGTTCCGCCTCACCGAGGGCGACCTGCGGCTTGTAGTTCAACTCGAGCAACAGATTGTCGAGGCGATATCCCTCGAGCACTTTCACTGCGCGTGGATCGGCGCGTTGCGTGAGCCGCGCGCGCGTGGCCTCGGCCACCTGTCGTGCAACGCGTGCGACGTTGGGCGTGCTGTCCAGGCGGAACGGGGCAATCAGCAGCGATTGCCGCACGAACTCCTGCGCCGATGCGCGTTGGGCGGCCGCGGCGAACAGAAGGAGGGCGAACGACGTGCATCGAACGACACGCCGAGGCACGAGCCAATCCATACGCCAACGCATACGACTCAGCGTGCGGCCGGCTTGGCGACGTGGCGCCATACCACGCGCGCCCCGGTGGCCGGATCGAGGCCTGCAACGAGTGCGCTCGACATGGTGGTGGTCTGCACCGTGACCTCGCGGCCGAGGTCGGTGTAATAGCGCGCGGTCACGAGATCGGTGACGGCGGCGACGTCGCGTTCGGCGCTGCGCACGACCAACGCGCCGGCGGCGGCGAGTGGAAGCTGCGTCCAGGTGCCGGTGTGATCGACGGTGCGGCGTGCGGTGCCATCGGTGTTGCGCGCGTAGGCCACGTCACCGCCGGTCACGAACGTACGGGCTTTCGTGGCGCGGGGAATGGCCCACGCCTCTAGGCCGCCGTTGGCCAGTGGTACGGGGACGACGGAGAACGGACGGCCAAGCTTGGTCCACGCTGGCGTGATCGCTCGCGTGACGTCATTCACGAGCTTCGCTTCCATGGCCACGCGCGTCGTGTCGATCGGGCCGGTGTAGCGCGGGCGTGCGCCATCGAGGCGCACGGTGCTGAACCGTCGTACTGCGCGAAAGGCTGGGTCGATGTCGTACACGCCACCGATGGGGACCCCGTCCGCGGTGCGCTCGCAGTAGATGATGCGCGGCGCGGCGGCGGCCGGCCCGAAGGTGCCGCCGGCGCGTAACCGGGCGATGGTGCCGACACACTGATACCAGAACGCGATGGTGCGGGCGCGGCTGTCGGACTCGGCGAACGCCTCGCGGAAGCCGGCTGGCAACGCGTCGGCGCTGGCACTGCCCGCCGTGTCGGCGCCGGCGGGGAGGGCCCGTACGGGGGACGCCTGCTCGAGGGGTGCCGTGCGGGCGGAACCGGCGCAGGAGATGCTGACGAGACCGGCCGAGAGCTTTATCAGAAAATGGAATGAACGACGCATGGGTTCAGAAAGAGATGCAGGAACTCTGGCGGGATGTGCTTGGACCTCCGACAATAGAACGCGCCGACTGTCGGCGCGCTCGCGCGTCATGAATTCCTCACTGCTGCTCAGTCGAATGACCGGATGGATCGTTGCCGCGCTCCTGGGCATAGCGTGCGTCGTGCTGGCCGTCCGGGTGCTCGCCGACCGGGCGCGCCGGAAGCAGCAGGGGCTGTTTGGCCCGTGGCCGATCAGGCGCATTCGACTGCACGAAGTCGACCCGGTGTTTACCGCGGGCGCGTTCGGTCCGACGGTGGCGACGGAGGTGGCGTTTATCGGGCGCGGTCCGATCATGGTACCCGGCGGCACCAGCGACGCTGAGGCGTGGATTCTCGCGGTGCTGGCGAAAGGCGCGGATTGTCTCTTCGAGTTTGGTACCTGCACCGGGAAGACCGCCTACCTGTGGGGTCGAAACGCGCCGGACAATTCCGTGATTGCAACCATCACTTTAGCGCCATCACAGCAACATGAATACGTCAAAGGGCCAAATGACACCGAAGAAGACACTCAGTTCGCGCTGAACGAGTCGGCGTTCGACGCGTTCCTGTACACCGGGACGCCGATCGCCGGCCGCGTGCAGCAGCTGTATGGCGACAGCAAGCAGTTCGACGAAACGCCCTTTCTGGACTGGGCCGATCTGGTGTTCGTGGATGGCTCCCACGCTCAGTCGTATGTGGAAAGTGACTCTGCCAAGGCCATGCGGATCGTGAAGCCGGGCGGGCTCGTGCTTTGGCATGACTACGCGGGGCCCGGGCATGCTCCCGGGGTATTTGCGGCGCTGAACGCCCTGGCGAGTACGGTGCCACTCCGCCACGTGGACGGCACGACGTTCGCCATGTGGCGTCGGCCGGCGTAGAGGGCACCGACGTGGCTCGCGGGATGGATAGCAAACGGGGGAGCGGCATGAGCCGCTCCCCCGTTGGTCGTTGATGACAGCACCGATGTGGCTTACGGCGCGCCGCTGACGTTGGGGTTGGCACCGCGCTCTTCGAGGCTGATCGGCATACATGTGCTCCGACCCTGCAGCGTGGTGTTACGTCCGTCGGCCAGCCACCGCTTGAGGTCGAACAGGCGACGGCCTTCCAGCCAGAGCACGGCGCCACGTTCGCGCATGAGGTGCCCATACGCCGCATCGATCGTGGTCGCGGTGAGCGGCGTCAGCGTCGCGGCCGTGCGCCCCTGATTGATGAACAGCATGGCGTTGGTGAGGTCGTTCGCACGCAGCGCCGCCTCGGCACGAATGAGTAGCATCTCGGTGCCCTTGGCCAGCGCCACGGGATCACCCAGCGTGAGGTACTTCTTCTGACGGAAGAAGTTGGTGGCGCCGTCCTGCCCCTTCGTGATGGTGGTCCCCGTCTTCACCGTGTCGTACAGGGCGCGCGGATCGCGGTCGGTGACCCACACCGTATTCCACACCGTCACCTCGCGGCGGGTGATGGTCTGGGCAGCCAGATCCATGTTCTCTCGCGTGGTGTTGAGCGAGAAGACCGCATTGTGACGGAAGGTGGTCGGCACCAGCGCCGCGTCGGCCGCCGCTTCCGTCCACTTGCCCTGATTGGCGTACACCTGCGCACGGCCGGCGAGCGCCGCGTTAATGAGCGCCGTGTTGTTGAGCGCCCGCGAGATGGTGAGGGCGCGCGTGAACAGGCTTTCGGCACGGACGAAGTGCGAGCTGTTGGGCAGCGCCGGTCCGCCGTCGTACACCGCGTTGCACACGTTCTCGCCGAGGAAGCGGTTGGCGTAGCCGGCGTAGAGGTACGCTCGTGGGGTGTTCGCGTTCGTTTCGAACCCGGTGCCCAGCACGGTCTTCATACGCACGAGGCCCGCTTCGGCCACGTAGCGTGCGGTGTGCAGGCGCGCCCAGTCGCCGTTCACGTCTTCGGGGCCGATCGTTCCCGCGGCAAAGCGGCGTTCGGCGGCGAAGTTGCCGGAGTGGCGCAACTCGAGCGCGGCGAGCGAGCCGCGGGTGAGGTAGTTGCCGATGGCGTTGGAGAGATCGCCTCCCATGCCATTCACGAGCGCCGGAATGGCGCTGGCATTGTTGAGATCCGCGTCGAGGAGCGGACCGGGATTGGTGACATTGAAGTCACAGCCGCCGAGGAGGGCAGCGAGGGCGATGGCGGCCGCCGGCATGGCGCGGCGGGTCATCGGGGAGAAGGCAGTCATAGTGGGCATCAGAAGCTCGTCCTCACGCTGAACAAGAACGTGCGATACGTCGAGAAGTTGTAGTAGTCGCGGCGAGAGAAGGTGCTGGTGCGCTGGTCGGCCGTTTCCGGATCGGAGCCGGTGTAATCCGTGTTCACGAACAGATTCCGTCCGGCGAGCGACACGGTCATGTTGCGGGCGCCCGGTGCGAAGCGCTTGGGGACCTCGTACGAGACCGAGACGCTGCGGAGCTTGAAGAAGTCCGCGCTTTCCACCCAGTAGCTGTAGTCACGCTGCGCGGCCACGATGGAGCAGCGCATACGGTCTTGCGCGTTCACGCTGGCGAGCGCCGAGGCGTCGCCGGCGGCGGCGGCACGCAGCGCCTTCTGTGCGGCGAAGCAGGGCTGCCAGATGCCGAGACCGGCGTTCTGGAATCCGGTGCCGTTCAGCAAGTGTCCACCCTTCTGGAATTCACCGACGGCATCGATGGTGATGTTCTTGAAGAGCGTGAGCGTGACGGACGGATTGATGATCTGGTCGGGGAAGGTCTGGCCGAGGAACTTGTTCGTGTCGACGATGGCCGCCGCGAATTCGTTCGGATTACGGACCTTGAGTCCGACGTAGGACGGGAGCGGGAGTCCTTCCTGCACGTAGCTGCGGGACAGGGCATCGATGGTCAGGACGCGACCACCGAGGTCGACGGCTTCGCCCTTGATGCGCGTGTACTGCAGGCGGGTTTCGAGACGCGCCCAGCTGGTGGGATCGAAGGACGCCGTGAGCTGCGCTTCGATGCCCTGGTTGGAGATCCGACCGACGTTTTCCGGCTGGTTGCTGGAGAAGCCCTGCGACGGCGGATAGGCGACGTTGATGATGGCGTCGTCGGTGCGCGCGTTGAAGTACGTGAAGACGGCGCCGAGGCGTCCGCCCCAGAATCCGGCATCGAAGCCCACTTCGGTTTCGCGCGTGCGCTCGGGGCCGAGGTTGGGATTGCCGAGCTGGCCGGGGGTGAAGCCGGAGAGACCACCTTCGGCCGCGATCGGGTTCCAGGTACGCGTGGCGTCGAAGGCACCCGGCGCCTTGCCGGCTTCGCCGACGGCGGCGCGGAACTTGAACGTCTCGATGAGGTTGGACGGCCAGAACGATTCGTCGGAGAGGACGTACGACATGCTCAGCTTCGGGTAGGTCTGCAGCCCGAAGCCGGAACCGAAGGCGGAGTTGCCGTCGACGCGGGCGCCGGCGGTGACGAACAGCCGGTCACGCCAGCCGATCATCTGCTGCGCGAAGAAGCCGGCGTTGATGACGCGCTGCTGATTTACGTCGACGATCTGCCGCAGCGAGGCGGAGATCAGCGTGGGGAAGCCCGGGCCGGCGAAGTTGTCGCCCTGCAGGTCGGTGGAGTTGAGTCGGCTGTCGAACAGCTGTCCACCCACCGATGACGTTCCGGAGAAGTTCTTGCCGAACGTCTGCTTCCAGCTGCTCGCGAGGTCGACCGTCATGAGCTGACGGTTCCAGAGCGTTTGGTAGTACACACCGGTCGGCGTGCGCAAAAAGCCGAACGGATTGATGGTGCGGATGTCGTTGTTGTTGTAGTCGATGCCGACGGACAGGCGGTTGCTGATGTTCGCCGTCGGGTTCCAGGTGGCGGTGCCGCCGGTGATGAAGTGATCGCCGCCGATGGTGTTGGACTTCGAGAAGATCGTGTCGTTGAGGACGCAGGCGATCGTGGTCGTGCTGCAGCCGGTGCCCTTGAAGTTGGAGCCGGGGCCGCGTGAGACGTTGAGGAGGAAGCCGTCGGCGCTGTTGCCTTCCGACACCATCGCCGTGTTGCGGCGCTGCCATGACGTGTTGAAGGCCAGCGTGACGGTTTTGCTGGGCGCGAAGCCGATGTTGGCGCGCAGGCCGCCGGTTTTGTTGCTGCCGACGCGCAGGACGCCTGCTTCGTTTTCGAGATTGCCGGAGATGGCGTAGTTGATGCCACTGCCCGAGCCACGCACGCCAAGCGAGTAGCGGCCGAGGTAGCCGTTCTGCAGCCACGACCCGCTTTCCGGGCAGGTGGCGTCTTCGAAGGCGACGCCATTGGCATCGACGACGTTCGGACCGCGGCATTCGCGGATGAACATGCGCGTCGGATCGGAGCGCGGTCCGAAGTCGCCCATGCTGTTGATGCCGGCGTTGGCTTCGAGCGTCCACACGGCGGGGCCTTCACGGCCGCGCTTGGTGAAGATCTGAATCACGCCGCCGGAGGCTTCGGTGCCGTACAGCGTGGTGGCGGCGGGGCCCTTCACGACTTCGATGCGGTCGATGTCTGACGCCGCGATGTCGTTGAGTGGCGACACGGACTGGCGCGAGGAGACGCCGGTGGGCGAGTTGCCGTTGAACATGCGGATGCCGTCGATGTAGATCAGCGGGCGGTTGCCCTGCGTGATCGAGTTGACGCCGCGCAACCGGATGGTGCCGCCCGAGCCGGGGCCGCCGCCGTTGGCCTGAATGGTGACGCCGGTGGAGCGTCCCTGCAGAATCTGCTGCGTATTGGCGACGGCACCACGTTCGAAGTCGGCGCTGCCGACGGTGGTGATGGCGTTACCGACTTCCTTCTTGCGCTCTTCACCGGTGGCGGTGACGACCACGCCGGCGAGCGACACGCTGCTCTTGGTCAGCGTGAAGTCGACGGTGACGGATGCCCCGTTGGCCAGCGTGATCGCGCGCGACTGCTGCTGATAGCCGATGCGACGCACGGTGACGGTGAGCGCGCCCGCCGGGATGTTGGTGAGCGTGAACCGTCCGTCGTCACCGGTGGCGCGACCGAGCTGAGTGCCGGCCACGGTGACTTGGGCGGCGGCGACCGGTTGGCCGTTGTCGCCATCGACCACACGGCCGGTGACGGTACCAGTAGACTGGGCGATCAGCGGTGCGGCGGCGGCCAACGACAACGCGAGTCCGCACATGGCGGTGGCGTGCCGTCCTGCCGGCACCACGCGCCGAAGGAAGGGAAGAAGCACAGAATCCTCACAGTGATGAAAAGCGACGCGGGTGTGGTGAACCGCACCCGCCGATCCGGAACGCCCGGTCGATACTCTCGACGATCCGGCGTTCGAGCGCTATAAAGGTAGACACTTGTCCCTTTCACACCACCGGAGCACGGCATGGCCACACGTCGAGATTTTCTGGGATCCGCCTCCACCCTCATGGCCGGTGCGGTCCTCTCCACGCCCGCGGCGGCCGCGGCCGTCGGCGCGGGGCAGCCGCCCGCCGCGATGCCGCCGGCCATCCGGGCGCTGCGCCCCATGCGCGATGGTGTCGTGCCGATCTCGGTGTCGGAACGCCAGGGACGCCTCGAGAAGGCCCGGGGGTTGATGCGTGAGCAGCGGATCGATGCGCTGATGCTCACCGGCGGGACGAGCATGGAGTACTTCACCGGCATCAAGTGGGGGCTCAGCGAGCGGCTGCTGGCGGCGGTGATTCCGGTAAAGGGGGCGGCGTTCTTGATCACCCCCAAGTTCGAGGAGGAGCGCGCCATGGAGCAGGCGCACCTCGGCCCCCTGGGGCGCGAGGCGGAGGTGATGGCGTGGGAGGAGCACGAGAACCCGTATGACCTGCTGCGGAAGGGGCTCGCGTCGCGCGGCCTGTCCACGGCCACGATCGCGGCCGAAGAGACGGTGCGCTTCGTATTTGCCGACGGCGCCGCCCATGTGCCGGGCGTGACGGTGGTGAGTGGCACGCCCATTACGGCCGGCTGCCGGATCGTGAAGGACGCGCACGAGCTGGCGCTGATGCGCCATGCCAGCGCGGTGACGCTGGCGGCGTACGAAGCCGCGTACAAGTCGCTCGCAGAAGGCATGACGCAGGATGACTTCGAGGGGTTGGTGCAGCTCGCGCACCAGCAACTGGGCTACTCGGGATCAGCCGGCGTGCAGGTGGGCCAGTACTCGGCGCTGCCGCACGGGAGTGCCACGCCGCAGGTGGTGCGCGAGGGGAGCATTTTGCTCATCGACGGCGGCTGCAAGGTGGAGGGGTATTCCTCCGACATCTCGCGCACGTTCGTGCTGGGCAAGGCGACGCAGCGCATGAAGGACGTGTTCGAGATCGAACATCGGGCGCAGAGTGCGGCGCTGGCGGCGGCCAAGCCCGGGGTGCCGTGCGAAGCCGTGGACGCCGCGGCCCGCAAGGTGATTGTGGATGCCGGCTTCGGCCCCGACTACAAGTACTTCAGCCACCGGGTGGGGCACGGCATGGGCATGGACGGGCACGAGTGGCCGTATCTCGTGCGCGGCAACACGCTGCCGATGCGTCCGGGGATGGTGTTCTCGGACGAGCCGGGGATCTACATCCCGGGCGAGTTCGGCATTCGTCTGGAAGACGACATGGTGATCACCGAGACCGGCGCCGAGCTGTTCACGCCGCAGTCGCCGAGCCTGGAGCAGCCGTTCGGCCGGTGATCGGTGGGATTAGCTCGTAACGATGGTCGTTTGGCAACGACTACAGACCGGCTTAACCGCGGATGGACGCGAATGTGCACGGATACCCACGTGCGCCGGAGCGCCCGTCCTCGGCCACGAATTGCATTTCTGTTGATGGTGGTTCGATCCGCGGTGATTCGTGCAAATTCGTGGTCAGGCTGTGTGTTATGGCCTTGTTACGGAACTGCTGTCAGTCGGCGGCTTGGCCTTGGGTCGCGTGTGGATCAATAGCGCGCCCCCCAGCGAGACGACGGCGCCGACGAGGAACGGGATCGACAACGAGCTGGCACTGGCCACGCCGCTGGCGGCGAAGGGACCGATCACCCGGCCCATCGACGCGGCGCCCTGATACGCGCCGAGTACGCTGCCTCGCTCATGCGGTTCGGCGGCGGTCGCCACGAGCCCGCTCATGCTGGGGTTGAAGAGCGCGGAGCCGACACCGAAGACGCCAAGCGCGAACAGCAGCCAGCCGATGGACTGCGAGAACGGAATGCCGCCCATGCCCACACCAATCAGGATGGCGCCGACGCGCGTGAGCGATTGGGCGCCGAAGCGCCGCGTGAGCGGACCGATCACGCCACCCTGAATGACCACCGATACCACACCGACGAAGCCGTAGATCCAGCCGAGTGTGCGCGGACCGACGCCGAGGCGATCGGCCGTGAAGAGCGCCAGCGTGCTTTGAAAGAGCGCGACCGCCGCCACCACGATCACTGTTGCCACGAGCAGATCGCGCAGTACCGGGCGCGCGAAATAGGTACCCATCCCGGTGCGCTTGGTCGTCGAGGCGCGGCGCTTCTCCGGCGGGAGTGACTCGGGCAGGCGGAATAGCGTGAGCACGAAGGCCAGGAGCGAGAGCACCGCGGCGCCGTACGCCACACGGGCAAAGCCCGCGCCATCGTCTGGATTGGTACCGGCCAGAAGGCCGCCGAGTGCCGGTCCGAGAATGAAGCCCATGCCAAACGCGGAGCCGAGGAGTCCGAGCGCCTTGGGGCGGGTCGCATCGGTGGTGATGTCCGTCGTGTAGGCGTACGCAGCCGAGATGTTGCCAGCGGCGAGTCCGGCCACAATGCGTGAGATCGCGAGCATGACGCCGGTCGTGCTGAAGGCCAGCATTGCCGAGGCGCCGACGTTGGCGAGTAAGGTGATCAGCAAGACGGGACGACGACCGATGCGATCGGAGAGACTGCCCCAGATCGGCGCGCCCACCAGTTGCCCGAGGGAGTAGAGCCCCAGGAAGAAGATGACCGACGCCGGTGCGACACCGACGTGCTCGGCGTAGAAGGGAAAGACCGGGATGATCATCCCGAATCCGATCAGGTCGAGAAAGACAACGAGAAAAAGTGTGAACACTGGGTCACTTGGGGTGGCTGCGCCGCGGGCGGAAGAGAAGATTGGGGGATGGTCGATGATTCTGGCAATTCTCCACCCGAAATGGCGCCCGATCGTGAGGCGCGCATTCTCGATGATCTGCAGGATGCGGTCCAACGCATGCACGTGCTCGCGCGATCGCCGCGGATCGTGCTGGCGACGGGAACGCGTTCCCAGGGCGCCCGTCCGATGGCCTGGCAGGCGCTGTTCGAGCGCAGCTTCGGTGGCGACCTGCCTGTGGTGACCTACCGCGGTGCGTCGGCGTCGGCGCTGACCACCGTGCTGGCCAAGGGCTTCGACAGCGAGCCGACGCTGGGCAGCGGATGGTCGCACCCGCGGCTGCGCGACGCGATGGGCATGGGACCGGTGATTCAGGTGTTCCGGGCGGACCGACTCCCCGACGATGTCGGCCGTGCCTTGCTCGGGGTCATCGTCTTTGAGGAAGACGGACTGCAATTGGCTGGTGTTCGTGCGATCGTGCGCGAGTTTGGGCTTTCCTGATGTCACTCCTCGCTTTGTACGATCGTTCGTTGCTCGGCCGCGCCGCGTCGCCCGCACTCGACTGGATCGACTCGACCGGCAAGCCCCTCGCGCTGACCTTCGGCGCGCTCGAGGAGCGGAGCAACCGCGTGGCGCATGCGCTGCGGGCGCGCGGCGTGCGGGCCGGTGATCGGTTGGCGTTCTATCTCACCAACCGCGTCGAGATCATCGATCTGTGGCTGGCGTGCATCAAGACCGGCATCATTGTGGTGCCGGTGAACGTGCTGTATCGCGAGCGCGAGATTACGCACATCGTGAGTGATGCGGCACCGGTCGCGGTCGTGACCACCACCGCGCAGCAGAGCGACCTGCCGCCGGGCGTGACGTCGTGGAGCCTCGAAGCCTTAAGCGCGGAAGCCGCGCAGCAGTCGTCGGCGCGGATTACGGTGCCGTGTGTGCCGAATACGCCGGCCGCACTCGTGTATACGTCGGGGACTACCGGTGCGTCCAAGGGGGCCGTGCTCACGAACGGCAACTTTGCGGCGAATGCGCTGGCGCTCACGAGCAGCTGGGAGTTCACCAGCGACGATCGCTACCTCGCCGTGCTGCCGCTCTTTCACGTGCATGGACTTGGCAACGGTCTTCACGTCTGGCTGCTGAGTGGTTGTCACATGCGCCTAGTCGAGCGCTTCGAGCATGAGCGCGCCGCCGAGTGGTTCGAGGCCTATCAGCCCACGGTGTTCTTCGGTGTGCCGACCATGTTCGTACGATTGCTCGATGTGGCGCCCGAGCGTGCGGCCGCGATCGGTGCCCGCACGCGGCTCTTCGTCTCGGGCTCGGCGCCGCTGCCCGCCCCCGTGATGGAGGCGTTCCGGGAGCGGTTCGGTCATGTGATTCTGGAGCGCTACGGGATGACGGAGACGCTGATGAACGTGAGTAATCCCTTTTATGGTGAGCGTCGCCCCGGCACGGTGGGCTTTCCGATGCCGATGACGGTGGTACGCATCGTGGACGAGGCCGGTGTGGATGTGCCCGACGGCACGAGTGGCGAGTTGTGGGTGCGTGGTCCGAATGTGTGCGACGGCTACTGGCGTCGCCCCGATGCCACGGCGTCGGCGTTTACCGATGGCTGGTTTCACACCGGTGACGTGGGCGTGCGCGCGGCCGATGGCTACATCACGCTCGAAGGTCGGCGCAGTGATCTGATCATCTCGGGTGGTTTCAACATCTATCCGCGTGAGATCGAGGAGTTGTTGGCCGAGCAGGAGGGTGTGCGCGAAGCGGCGGTGGTCGGGGTGAAAGACGCGGTGCGCGGTGAAGTGCCGGTGGCGTATCTCGTCTGTGACGCGTCGGTGAATCTCGAGGCACTCGCGCAGCAGGTCCGCACACAGCTGGCGTCGTTCAAGGTGCCGCGCGGTTTTGTGCGGGTGGAGGGGCTGCCGCGCACAGCGCTGGGGAAGGTGCAGCGTCATCTGCTGCCGCCGTGGACGCCGGCATGAGCCAGCGCGCATGAGTCCCGCCCTGCTGTCGCTGTTTGCTTTGCTGCTGGTGGTGGCGGCCAGTCTGACATCGCGTGTGAACGTCGGTGTGCTCGCGGTCGCGTTGGCCTGGGGGATCGCGACGTTCGCGGCCGACTGGAAAGTCGAACAGCTGATGGCGGTCTTTCCGTCGTCGCTCTTTCTCACGCTGCTGGGCGTCACGCTGTTGTTCGGGATCGCGCAGGCCAATGGCACGATGCAGGCGGTTACGCATCATGGCGTGCGACTGCTGCGCGGGCGGTCGGCCCTGTTGCCACCATTCGTGTTCATGCTGTCGTGCCTGATTTCCACCAGCGGGCCGGGGGCGATTGCGACGACCGCACTGATGGCCCCTCTCGCGATGGGGCTCGCACACCGCGCGAAGGCACCGATGCTGCTCATGGCGTTGATGGTCGGCAACGGGGCGAACGCCGGTAACCTCTCCCCGATCAGTGCGATCGGCGCGCTCGTTCAGACGCTGATGGAGAAAGCCGGATTGGGTGGTCACGCCACCGAAGTGCTGGTGATGAACTTCGTGGCGCACGCGATTGTGGCGACGGTGGCGTGGGCGATGTTTGGTGGACCGGCGATGCTCCGCAGCCCACGGCTCGTGGTCGACGAGAAGGACGCCGCGTTTACGCGCGCGCACTGGAGCACGCTTGCCGTGGGCGTCGTGTGGGTGAGTGCGGTGCTCTTTCTCAAGTTCAATCCCGGCCTGACCGCTTTTGCGGCGGCGGCGGTGCTGGTCTTGATTGGTATCGGCGAGGACAGCGCCATGCTGAAGCAGGTGCCCTGGCCGGTGATCGTGATGGTGTGCGGCGTGAGCGTGCTGATCGGCGTGCTGGAGAAGACGGGTGGCATGGATCTTTTCACCACCATGTTGGCGAAGCTGGCTACGCCGGGCTCGGTGAACGGGGTGATCGCCGGCGTGACCGGGCTGATCTCGACGTACAGTTCCACCTCGGGCGTGGTGTATCCCGCCTTCCTGCCGGCCGTGCCGGGATTGGTCGCCAAGCTCGGTGGTGGCAATCCCTTGCAGATCGCAATCAGCATCAATGTGGGCGCGGCGCTGGTCGATGTGTCACCGCTCTCGACGATCGGTGCCCTGTGCATCGCGGCCGTGCCCACCGGCTATGACACCAAGCAGCTGTTTCGCCACCTGTTGCTCTGGGGCTTCGCGATGACGATCGTGGGCGCGCTGTTTTGTCAGTTCGTCGTGCCAGTATTCATTTCCTGAGTCCACCAAGCGCGCGGCGAGGCTTCCGTCGCGGTCGGTAATCCGTTGTCTCTTGAGCACTAATTGTATGGCTGCTGCCGATAAACTGACCCGTTGGCTCGATCTGCTCTCCGCGCTGCTGCGGCGCCATCACGGCGCCGTATTCGCCGATCTGCGTCGCGATGTGCCGGGCTATCTGGCCGGCGATGTCGACGAGCAGAGCGTCATGCGCACCTTCGAGCGCGACAAGGACGAGCTGCGGGCCTTTGGTGTCGCCATCGAGACACTGGCCGACCACGATGGTGGCGAGTCGCGCTATCGACTCCTCCCCGGCGCGTTCTACCTGCCTTTTCTCGCGTTGTGTGAAACGCGCATCGTGCCGGCGCTCGAAGTGCGCACCATCGCGCGGCCGCAGGGGATCGGCTATCAGTCGTTGCCCGTGCTGGCGATTACCCCTGATGAGTGTCTCACGCTTCGCCGCGCCGCTGCGCGCGTGCGCGCGCTCGGCAATCCCATGCTCGACGCCGATGCCGCCGCCGCGATTGCCAAGCTCGAACGGGATGTCGGTCTCCTCCCGATCAGTGAGCCACTGACGGCTAGCGTCAAAGTGCAGACCAGCACATTCGAGGTGTTGGGCGACGCCCTTTCGGCCCGACAGCGGGTGACGTTCGGTTATGCCAGCATGGGACGCAACCGTACGAGTATGCGCACCGTGGAGCCCTACGGCCTCGTGTTTCTCACGGGACACTGGTATCTCGTGGCGCACGATGCGGACCAGCAGGCGCTGCGGCAGTTCCGCGTGAACCGTATCTCCAAGCCGAAGTACAACGCGACGAAAAAGCAGCCCGACTACGTCATTCCGGCCACCTTCGACCTCGAAGCACATGCGGCCTCCCGTCAGGCGTGGGAGCTTGGCGATGAGGAGGCGGTCTCGGTCGTGGTCGCGTTCCGGGGCGAGTCGGGGCAGGTGCTGCAGGGAATGCAGCTGGGCGAGGCGGCGAGCCTTCCGTCGCAGCGACAGTTCCGGGTGCGCCGCCGCGATCCGTTTTTGCGATGGGTGCTCACGTTCGGAGGGGATGCCTCGATCGTGTCACCGGACGAATGGCGTGTCGGCTGGCGTGCCCTGCTGCAGGATACGCTGGTCGCGCACCGCACCGCACCGGCGACCGCGCAGCTCACCCCGTACCCCACGGAGGTGGCATGACGCGCGCTGATGAACGACTGCAGCGCCTGCTGATCGCGCTGCCGACGATGGCCGACGAACCGAAACTCACGATCGAGCAGCTTGCCACGCGCGTGGGGACCACGGCGAAAATCCTGCGCGCCGATTTTCAATCGCTCGACCGTGACGACACGCCGCCCGGTTTCGTGGAGAGCATCTCGTTGTACTGGGGAGCGGACAGCGTGTCGATGCGATCGTCGCACTTCAAGCGTCCGATGCGCCTCACGCGCCCCGAGGTGGCGGCGCTCGAATTGGGGCTCGGCATCCTGGAGCAGGAGCTGCCGGTCGATGAGCGTCACCTCGTGGTGAATGTGCGCGCGCGCCTGCGTGAGATCTCGGTGCGGCCGGTCGACACGGTGGTCGACAAGCGCAAGGTGGGGGCGACCGCCGAGGTGCCCAGCCCGTTCGCCGTCGAGCCCGCGCGCGACACCGAGTGGGATGCCGTGATCGTGCTCCAGCGCGCCATCGAGTCCCAATATGTCGTGCAGCTCACGTATCAGCGTTCGAACGACACCGATGCCACCGTGCGCCGCGTCCGTCCGTACGCGTTGGTGCGGGCCGATGCGAGCATCTATCTTGTGGCCTTCTGCGAGCGCAGCGACGCGCTGCGCGTGTTTCGCCTCGATCGCGTACGTGCGGCGGTGGCCACGACCGATGCATTCGTACGCCCCGCCGATTTCACGGTGGAATCGGTCTTACAGCAGGGGCATGTGTTCGTGCAGGACGCGCCGGCTGCGGAGTCGTTGGTGGTGCGCTACAGTCCAACGGTGGCACGCTGGATCGCCGAGCGTGAGAGCGGCGAGCTGCACCCCGACGGGTCACTGCTGGTGCACTATCCGCTGGCGGACGAATCCTGGGCAATTCGCCATGTGCTGCAGTACGGCCCCGACGCCGTGATTCTCGCGCCCGAGCGGGTGCGAGATGCGCTGGCGCTGGTGCTACAGCGCGCGCTCGACGAGCTTCCCGCCTGAGCTGCGCGCCTGCGCGGCGCGTTCAGTCGGCGTTGTCGTCGTTCGGGATCACGATCCAACTGAGGATGGTACTGAGCATGCTCACCAGCAACGCGCCCACGAACGCGGCCCAGAAGCCACTGATGTGGAACGAGACGCCAAGTCGCGTTGCGAGGGCGCTCGTGAGCAGCAGCATGGCGGCGTTCAGCACGAGGGTGAACAGCCCCAGTGTGATGATCTGGATCGGGAACGAGAAGAACGACAGCACCGGTCGCACCAGCGTGTTCACGACGCCGAATACGAGCGCGAGCGCGCCGAGTCCCTGCCAGCTGCCGGTGTAGCTGATGCCATCGACGAAGCGCGCGGCGCACCAGAGCGCGACCGCATTGATCAGGAGTCGCAAAATGAGGGTCATGCTGAAACATGGCTGACGCCCCGTCACCTCGGGAAGTGCGTACCTATCGGGCGTGGGGGGCGGCACGGCGCCTCACCGACGGCGTACGCGATCCGGCGTTTCGCGAACTCCTGCAGGGAATCGATGGCGGACCCCTGCATGGGTGTCCGCCGCCGGTGCTGTTGCCCGATGGCGCCGAGGCGTTCCGCACCATGATCGCGGCGATCGATGCCGCGCAGGATGAGGTGCTGCTGGAGACGTATATCCTGCGCGACGACACGCTCGGTGCATCTGTGCAGCAGGCGTTGGTGCGCGCGGCGGCGCGTGGGGTGCGCACGTACGTGCTGGCCGATGCCGTGGGGTCCATGGGCACGCACGCTCGCTTCTGGGATGCGCTCACTGGGCAGGGCGTCGTCGTGCGTCATTTCCATCGCGTCTGGCATCATCCCTTCGCTGCGCTGCGCCGCGATCATCGCAAGCTGCTCGTCTGCGATCGCTGCGTCGCATTCACCGGGGGCATGAATATCGGTGAAGAATATGGCTCGTCGATTCGCGCCCGTCACGATGTGTGGCGTGACACCTTTGTGCAGGTGGAAGGGTCGGTGGCGCGTGAATTGGCCGCGGTGTTTGCGGAGGGATGGGATCGCGCGCGTGGTCCGGCGCTGCCCGGTCTCGAATACGTGAGCTGGAGCGATGCCGTCGAGACCTCGCCGCAACAGAACGTCGAGGGGATCGGCGCTCGGGCGACATCACGTCGATGGCAGCAGGCCGTTCAGCGTCAGGTGCAGCGTCAGCTCGGACGGCAACACGACCGTCGCCGCGGACGTCGCGTACGCCGTGTCATCGAGGTGGCGGCGCCGGCGGATCGCGCCATGCTCGTGCTTGATCCGCGGCCCGGACGCGGACAACACGAGATGTTGAGTGTGTTGTCGGCGCTGCTGGGCGGCGCGCGCGCGCGCCTGTGGATCACGACGCCGTACTTCGCACCGCCGAGCCGAGCACTCACCTTCCTGATCCACGCGGCGCGGCGCGGCGTGGATGTGCGTCTGTTGCTGCCCGGCGCGCGCACGGATGTGCCGTTGATCCGGCATGCCGCGCATGGGGCTTATCGCCAGTTACTCGAGAGCGGCGTGCGCGTATTCGAGTACGAGCGTGCCACGCTGCATGCGAAGACGATGGTGGTCGATGGCCATGCGAGCCTCATCGGTTCGTCGAATCTGGACTTTCGCTCCTTTTGGTTGAATGCGGAATGCAACGTGCTCGTTCTTGATGACGCGTGCGCCGCCGAGCTCGAAGGCAGTTTCCGGGCGGATCTCGCTGGCAGCCGCGAGATCACAAGGGAGGAATGGCGCCAGCGGACGTGGTCTCACCGACTGCTCGACACGACGGCCCGCGCGCTCCGTTGGGCGCTGTAGACAACATGTCGATGTAGTTATAAGGGATTCCCCGACTCGGATCACCGGACTCCCCGATATGGTGTGGGTGGCTCAAGCGCGACCCTTTGTTGCAGCGCGATGCCTGTCGCTCTCCGAGGGTCCCGTCCATGTCCGTTCCCGCCCACGATCCCGTCATGCACTCGGAGTCTCTGCCGCCCGGCGCCAATGGACCCGTGCTCGTCGCGTGCGATGGTGCACCGGTGTCCAGTGAGGCGTTATTCAACGCCGCCCGGTCGGCGATGAGGGCGTTTGGGGGCCCGATTCAACTGCTTGGCATTTGCGAGCCGACGCCCGGTGTCGCCGCCGGGATGGACGTGTTGCCCGTGGCGGCGAATCTGGATGAGGAACGCTGCGCGTCGATGGTCGAAGACCTCCGCCGCGTGCTTATGATTTCGGCGGCCGGTGATCCGGCGTGGCCGGTGGAGGTGCAGATCGGCTCACCCGCACGTTCATTGGCAACTGAGGCACTACGTCGTCACGCGTCGGTGATCGTGATGGGGATCGGGCGTCACAATCCGCTGGATCGGTTGTTCGGCACCGAGACCACGTTGGCCACGCTCAGAGAATCGCGCGTGCCGGTGTTGGCGGTCGGCCTCAACTTCCCCGTGCACCAGATACACGCGGTCGTCGGCCTCGACTTCAGCGTTGCCAGTGTTCAGGCGGCCCGACTCGCTGCCCGACTGGTCGGCCCCAACGGACGGCTCACGCTGGTGCACGTGCGCCCGCGGTTCGAGAATCCATCGGTCGAGTGGCAGGCGTGGGATGCTGACTACGGACGCAGCCTGGTGCCGCTGCTCGATCAGGTTCGCGCGCAGCTCGATTCGCCCGACGGGGTGATCGTGGAAACGGTCACCGTGCGCGGCGATCCCGCGTCGTCACTCCTGTCGTTCGCGCAGCAGGCGCAGTGCGACCTCATCGCGGTGGGCACGCAGCGCTATAGCTTGCTGGAGCGCCTCGTGGTGGGCTCGGTCGCCACGCGAGTGCTGCGAACGTCACGATGTGGCGTCCTTGCGGTGCCGTCGGCCTGACGCGAATCGCTAAAACACCCGCACGGTGAAGTAACGCTTCGGATTCTTCTTCACGTCCGCGATGAGTACGCGGAGTTCACGCACCAGTGAATCGCTCTGCTGATACAGCGCCGGGTCGTTCACCATCAGCCCGAGCGTTCCACGCCCCGCGTTCACCTTGTTGAACACCGAGTCGGCTCTGGACACCGCGCTCGCCAGCCGTCCCTCCGTGCGATCGAGGCCGTCCACCACGTCACGTAGACGGCTCGTGGCCGCGAGCAACTCTTTGGCGGCGGTCTGCGAATTGGCGACGATCACCTGCAGTTCGCCGCGGCTCGTCGCCGAGTCGACGCGTGAGGAAAAGGCGTTCAGGTTTGCCGCCGCCGCGTTGATGCTTTTGAGCCCGAGCTGCACATCGCTGCTGATGTGATCGAGGTTCTTGGACTGCCGCTCCACCGTGGTGGCCAACTGCGTCGAGAGCCGCGAAAAGTTGCGGAGCGATTCACGGAGTTCGCGCGCGGCCTGATCGTCGAACGCGACTTGCACCCGGTCGGCGACTTGTGCGACATCGCCGGCGATGCGACCGGCGAGCGTGGTGAGCTGGGCAATGTCGGGAAGCACTGCCCCCGCCAACGTGTCGCCGGTGGTGCGCGACTCACTGATCGCCGCGCGCAGTTCGCGGTCGGCCGGCAACCCAGTCGCGTCGGTGATGGTGGCTTGCCATTCGCCGAACAGGCTCGACGCGGCGAGCAGTACGACTGGATCGGAGGGCAGTGTGGTGCCACGATCGATGCCGAGCGTGAGCACGACCCACCCACGCTCGCCGAGCGCGATGGACTCGATCTGTCCCGAGCGCACCCCGCGGATCACCACCGGATTGCCGAGTGCCACGCCCCCGACGTCGCGTGAACGCACGACGATGTGGCGGGTCTTGCCGCGGAGATCGGCTTGCTTGAGCCAGAGCACCGTGCCGATCACCACGATCGTCACCACTAGCACGGTGGCGCCGACTACAAAGTCGCTGGCGCGTCGGGACGTGGTCATAAAGCGAGTGGGGGAATGGACACGTTGATATGCGTTACCGAATGGTACGGCCCGAGAGCCAAACGAGCGCCCAGAAGGCATCGAGGACGAGAATCATGACCGCCGAAATCACCACGGCACGTGTGGCGCCGCGTCCGACGCCCTGCGCGCCACCCTGCGTGTTCAAGCCGGCACGGCATCCGATCAGGGCGACTGCCGCGCCGAAGCTTGCCGACTTCACGAGGCCATAGCGCACGTCGAAGTCGGTGAAGAAAATGCGGACGCCCTTCAGAAACTGCGGTGTAGTAATGTCGAGCAGTACCAGCGAGGCCACCCAGCCCGACAACAGCCCGACCAGCATGGCGACCGCCACCACGACGGGAAACATCAGCGTTGACGCCAGTACCCGCGGCACCACGAGATGGCTCATCGGATCGAACGTGAGCGTCTCGAGCGCATCGATCTGTTCGGTGACGCGCATCGTGCCCAGCTCGGCCGCGATATTCGCGCCTACGCGTCCAGCCAAGGCCAGCCCGGTGAGCACCGGGGCGAGTTCGAGGGTGATCGTTTTCTGGACCAGCGTGCCCACGAAATACGGCGGCACGAGATTGCCCACGGAATAGCTCGCGAGGAGTGCCAGCACGATGCCGGTGAACAACGCGATGAAGATACCGATCGGCAGCGACTCCACGCCGAGGATGCGCGCGTGCGTGCTGAACTCGGGGATCCAGTCCTTGGTGTCGCGCATCGCACGGATCGTCGCCACAACGAATCGTGTGCCGGCCCCGATCTGACCGAAGAACGATCGGGTGATCCGGCCCACTGCGCTGATGCGCCGATGAACCGAATTGGCGGAGGGCGTCGGGGCGAGACTCATGGCCACCCGATCCAGATGCCGGCGCCCGACGCTGCGGCCAGCGCGAGTAGGCCGGTCGCCGCACGCGCACGAAAGTGTGGTCCACCCATGGTGACCACGAGCGTGAGCTTCAGCATGGTGTTGGAGAGCACGCCGATACCGATCGCGGCGGCGGCCACGCGCACGTTCGCCGGGTCGGCGCCGTATCGTGTCATCGACACGGTGAGAGCATCTACGTCGGTGAGACCAAGCAGCGTGGCGGAGAGCAGGACGCCCGTTGAGCCGACGGCCTGCTGTACCCACGCGATCGCGAACAGGACGACCTGAAAGGCCGCCGCCATTTGCAGCGACGACGCGAGGGCGAGTGGATTCTGTCCCGACGTGAATGCGTGGGGCGCATGCGGTGCGGCGGTTGCTCCCCTGGTATCGCTCGGCGCGTCGTTCTGTGTCGGAACGTGCCGGTCGCGAGCCTGCCACATTCCGACGGCGATGAACAACGCGCCGATCAGGAAGGGCGGCATCAGGATCGGCACCGCGGCAGTGGCGACGGCCGGTCGCAGCACGGCTGATGTCACGAGCAGTCGTGGGACCAGCATCGTGCAGGCGGCCACCACGCCAAGCGCGAGTGGCAGCGCCAGGTCCGGATCGGTACGGCTTCGGCGGCTGAACGTGAGTGACACGGCGGTGGAGGACACCAAACCGCCGAGCAGGCCAGTGACGCCGAGTCCGCGCGTCTCACCGATGACGCGCCGGGCGATGTACCCTGTGAAGTTCAGCCCCGAAAAGAGCAGGACCACGATCCACAGCGGTCGAGGCTGAAAGGCCCCGAACGGCCCGTACCCGCCTGCCGGCAGCAGTGGCAGAATGACCAGCGCGAGGACCGCGAACTGCAGCGCGGCCCGCAGTTCGTGTGCGGCCATCTTTTGCAGCGCATTCTGCAACGTCGAT
This sequence comes from Gemmatimonas sp., assembly GCA_040399825.1. GTDB lineage: Bacteria > Gemmatimonadota > Gemmatimonadetes > Gemmatimonadales > Gemmatimonadaceae > Gemmatimonas. Next base: position 1,733 of record JBBARJ010000001.1, on the reverse strand, counting down.
TTCTCCGCCAACAGCAGCACGCACACGACGGCGGCAGCACTCGCCAGCGTGCGGTGGCCGAGGGCGGCGGCGGCCCCCATCGCCACGACGAGAATGGCGGCGACTTCAGTGGTGCCGTCGGTGGTCGTACCCGGTCGGCGGAGCGTCGCAACGTACGCCGAAATCGGGAACAGCATGCCCGCGCCGACGATGACGGCGGCGAGCGCCGGTTGGCCGTCGCGGAAGAACCAGCCGCCGAACCCACCGATTACCCCGAGCAGCGTAAACGTGCGGACGCCGGCGAAGCGCCCGTCGGGGCCGGTCGTGTGTCCCGACCATTCCCGCTCGACGCCCACTGCCAGTCCGACGAGCGCCGAGACCAAGAGGTCGAGAGCGAGAGGAAGATCAAGCATTGGAGGCAATGGTAGCATGGTTCCGGCTCGACGGGAGGGGAGAATCCCCGACTTGACACAATCCAGATTGACGGAGGTGTGCCAGATTGCTATCCTTTCATCCGGATAATCGGATATACTAAATCATGACCTCGCCTCGCCTTGCCATTCACGACCACATGGTCGAGCTCGCTGACGCCACTCGGTGTCGGCTGCTTTCGGCGTTGGAGCGGCAGGAACTCACTGTTGGTGAATTGGCCACCGCACTGCAGCTGCCGCAGAGCACGGTGAGCCGGCACCTCAAGATTCTAGCCGACCAGCACTGGATCGCGTCGCGGGCTGAAGGCGCGAGCCGCTGGTATCGCCGCAATCCGCGCCTCGATGCTGACATGCGGGCGTTGTGGGACATCGTGCGATCGGCGCTGGGGAGTACGCCCGCGTCGTTGCAGGACGCGGCGCGCATCGATGCCGTGATCTCGGCCCGTCGCGCCGGCACCCAGGCGTTCTTCGCCACCGCCAGCGCCGAATGGGATGCGTTGCGCACCGACATGTTCGGCGCGCGTGCGGACCTGAGTGCCGCGCTCGCGCTGCTGAACGAATCGCTGATCATCGGCGATCTGGGCTGTGGCACCGGCGCCTTGGCGGCGGCACTCGCGCCGCATGTCGCACATGTCCACGCCATCGATGTCTCGCCGGCCATGCTCTCGGCGGCCTCTTCGCGGTTGGCAGCGTGCTCCAACGTGACGTTGTCCGAAGGCACGCTCGAGGCGCTGCCGTTGGGCGATGCGTCGCTTGATGCAGCCGTGCTGATGCTGGTGCTCCACCATGTGGCTGATCCGCTGCGTGCGCTGCGCGATGTCCGTCGCGTGCTCCGCCCCAACGGTCGCCTACTGATCGCTGATATGCGCCCGCATGCGCAGGAGCGCTATCGCGAGCAGATGGGTCACGTCTGGCTCGGCTTCGATCAGATCGAACTCACGGCGTGGCTACACGACGCCGGCTTTACCGCAGTCCGTTATGTCCCGTTACCGGTGGATCCCGATGCCACCGGCCCCGCGTTGTTTTCCGCCACGGCGCGCTGTGCCGTGGATTTCCGTTTCGACTCTACCCTCAGGACTCATCCGTAAATGTCTACCGTCGTTGTCACCGAACAGGGCGCTGCGCCACTGGCGTCGCTCGATCGTCCCGCGTTCGCCGTGCGTGATCTCGCGCTCGCCGAGTGGGGTCGCAAGGAAATCCGTCTCGCCGAATTCGAGATGCCGGGGCTCATGGCGCTGCGCGCCGAGTACGCGGGCCAGCATCCGCTGAAGGGCGCGAAGATCATGGGCTCGTTGCACATGACGGTGCAGACGGCCGTGCTCA